>DAOMZH010000630.1:0-6747 GCA_035437985.1 Polyangium sp. (in: bacteria)
AATACATGCCGCAAGGCTCGGCGTCCAAGCATGCGAAAAAGAAATGGTTCTCCCGGGTCGTCGATTGTGCCACCCGAGGTAACGCAAACGAGGCGGCGCACGGCGGATTCCGCCATGGCCCATAAAATGGATTTGGCTCCGTCCGAATACAATGTCGTTTTTCGCAAATCGCTACCTGTGCCCAGTGCACTCAGGACGGCATTCATTCCAGCCATTGCCGGACCTACCGTTTTCCAATCCCGAACGTCCCCTTGCACGACCTCGAGTCGCGGTGACCATATCGAAACGGCTCCTGGATTGCGCACGAGTACGCGGACGTCATGTCCTTCATCCAGAGCTTGCGCAGTCAACTCGCGCCCAGTCGGACCCGTTGCGCCAATGATGAGCACCTTCATGGTTGGCTCATCTTCTTATGTTATTGACATTTGTGCAAGGAGTTCTGATACCATACCGACATGGCGCCGCCGTCCAAGCCCATTCCATCCTCCGAAATTACGCCTGAATCCAAGTACTTGCGCCGGCGCGAACTGCTGCGCGACGCGGGGTTGTACGTCGCGACTTCCACGCTTTTTGGGGCGGGTTTGGTGGGTTTGACGGGATCGGGAAAGCGCGCTCCGGTCGTCAAGCTCGATGAAGCTCCGGATTTACCTGTATCCGTTGCGGTTCCAGCGCATTCGGCATCCGCGGCGGCGCAGCCAATCGCAATGGAAAAATCGTTCGTGACGAACGAGGAAAAAACGCCCTACGAAGACGTCACGACGTTCAACAATTTTTACGAACTGGGGCTCGACAAGGAGGATCCGGCGAAAAATGCAAAAACATTAAAACCGCGGCCGTGGACGGTGAATTTCGAGGGGGACATCAAGAAGCCACAAAAGGTCGACATCGATACGTTGCTCAAATGGTTCACGATGGAGGAACGTGTTTATCGATTACGGTGTGTCGAGCGTTGGTCGATGGTGATTCCGTGGCTCGGGTTTCCTTTGGCGGAATTAATCAAGAAGCTCGAACCCACCTCAAAGGCGAAGTATGTCGCATTTACGACGTTGCACGACATCGAGCAACTCCCCGGCCAGCTTTCGAGTGTTTTGGAATGGCCGTATGTCGAGGGATTACGTATTGACGAAGCAATGCATCCATTGGCATTTTTGGCTGTAGGGCTCTACGGCAAGTCACTACCGGGGCAGAATGGGGCTCCACTGCGGTTGGTGGTCCCGTGGAAATATGGATTCAAGTCAATCAAGTCGATTGTCCGGATGGCGCTCGTCGCAGACGAGCCTCCGACCTCGTGGCACAAGGCGGCTCCGCGGGAATATGGTTTTTATGCGAATGTCAACCCCAAGGTTGATCATCCTCGTTGGAGTCAAGCCTTGGAATTACGCATTGGGGATAGCGAAAAGCGTCCGACGCTGCCATTCAATGGGTATGCGGAAGAGGTCGCGTCGCTTTACGACGGCATGGATTTACGGATGTATTACTAATGGAATCGGCGACTTTGCAAGCTCCCGCAAAACGGCAAGTTCGGGCAAAACTCGGCTGGCTCGTACCTGCTGTGACGACTGGTGGAATCGTCCCACTCGTCGTGCTCGTTTGGCGTTATTGGCGCCATGATTTGGGGGCCAATCCCATTGCCGAGGCACTCAATCAACTGGGATTATTGGCGCTCGCGCTTTTGCTTTTGTCGCTGGCCGCGACTCCGATCCAAATCGTTTCGCATTGGAAGTGGCCGATCCGCATTCGTAAGACTCTGGGACTTTTGGGTTTTTTCTACGTTTGCCTCCATTTCTTGCTTTATGCCGTGGTCGATCAGGCTCTAGCATGGGCCGCAATTGGCGAAGATATCGCCAAACGTCCCTTCATCATGGTTGGATTCGCGGCCTTCGTTCTCCTCATTCCCCTCGCGTTGACATCGACGGCGAAGGCGCTCAAAGCATTGGGTTTTGCCCGTTGGAAACAATTGCATCGTCTGGTCTACCTCATTGGCATTCTGGGAATCATTCACTTTTTGATGCGAGTAAAAAAAGTGACGATGGAGCCCTTGATCTACGCGATCATTCTCGGGGCTCTTTTCCTCATTCGCGTTGTGGACTTCTTTCTTGAGCGAGCCCAAAAGAAAGCTTCGAATACGAATAAGGGATAGGTGATGTGCTCATGCGAGCTCTAGCGCGCTGGATTTGGCTTTATACCGTGCTATCGATGTTTCTTTTGGGGTGCCTCGATACTTCGGGAACGGCACCGCCGCCGCATACGGTAGGCGGCACCGTCGTTGGTCTCAGCGGGCAACTTACGCTATTTGCAAATGGCATCGCCGTCACGATTGACGAACCCGGCGCATTCGTTTTTCCTTCAGCATTTTCGACCGGTACGCCCTACGAAATCGTCGTCATCAGTGAGCCCGATCTGCAGGATTGTACGATTGAAAATGGCAGTGGCGTCATAGGTGTCGCGGATGTGACGAATGTCATGGTCACATGCGCCGAGCAACGGGCGTTCTTGGTTGGTGGTAAAGTCAATGGATTGTCCGGAAAACTCATTCTGAGAAATGGCACCGATACGGTGACCATCTCGGGCGACGGTGACTTCTCATTTCCTGTGCGTCTTCCGGATGCTACGCCTTATGCCGTCGGCGTGGAAACGCCGCCTTTGAATCAATCGTGCACGATAGCCGGAGCTGTCGGTGTCATCATGAGTGCGGATGTGACGAACGTCAACGTCACCTGTTTGGCTGATGATGCCCGCCTTCTCGATATCGGTATTTCGGAAGGGGCCTTGAGCCCGATTTTTTCTCCGGAAACTTCACTGTATTTGGCGAGCGTGAGTTTGCTCGTTCCGTCGGTTACGCTCATTCCTTCAGCATCGAGTGCAGATGCTCTCATCCTAGTCAATGGTGAAGTCGTGATGTCCGGAATCGAGTCTTCGCCCATTTTCCTCGAGCTTGGTGCGAATATCGTGAGCGTTCGCGTGCAAGCCCCGAGCGGTGCGGAACGCGAATATGCGGTCGTGGTGACTCGTGAGGAAAAACTCGCGACGACTTATGTCAAGGCGTCGAATGTCGGCACTGGTGACAATTTTGGCACGTCCGTCGCCATATCTGGTGATCTTTTCGTGGTGGGGGCAAACTCTGAGGATTCGAGCGCCACGGGCATCAATGGCGATGAATCACTCAATGATCGCGGCGCGAGCGGCGCGGCGTATGTGTACACACGCGACGGCAAAACATGGAAAAAAGAAGCCTACATCAAGGCCTCGAATACGGATTTCAACGATCAGTTTGGGACGAGTGTGGCGATCGATGGCAATACACTCGTCGTTGGTGCGCCTGGTGAAGACAGCCGATCGAATGCAATCAACGGAATGCAAAACGACGAGAGTTCACCGGGCAGCGGAGCAGTATACGTTTTCGTCCGCGATGCCACTGGTAAATGGTCGCAGCAAGCCTACATCAAGCCATCGAATACGGGTGACAATGACCAATTCGGTTCGGCTGTGGCCATTTCTGGCGATATCATCGTCGTTGGAGCACCCGGCGAAGATAGCAATGCAACGGGTGTTGACGGCGATCAGACAAACAACATGAAATTCGATAGCGGAGCTGCTTACGTATTCGTGCGGTTTGGCTCGACGTGGCAACAACAAGCCTACCTCAAATCGTCGAATCCCGATTCCACTGACCAATTCGGGGCAAGCGTGGCCATTTGGGGTGAGACCATTGCCGTCGGCGCAACCGACGAGGACAGCAATACGACCGGGATCAATCCGCAAACCAATGAAAGTGCCTTCGAATCGGGAGCGGTATACGTGTTCACGCGCTCGATAGATAAGTGGACGCAGCAAGCATTCATCAAAGCTTCCAATGCTGCTGGTGGGGATCGTTTTGGTTCGAGCGTTGCATTGGAAGACAATGTTCTCGTCGTTGGCGCACGTAATGAGGACAGCGGCGCCATCGGCGTCGGCGGAAATCAAGAAGACAACACCCTTACGGATTCCGGCGCTGTCTATGTATTCACGAGAATGGGCATTACGTGGACGCAAGATGCTTACATCAAAGCCTCGAATACTGACTTCAACGATAATTTCGGGGCGGCCGTCTCCGTTTCTGGAAATACGTTGGTCGTTGGAGCTTTTGGCGAAAACGCCTCCGGGGTTGGGCTCAATTCTCCCGAGCAAAGTAATATGGACACAGATTCGGGCGCTGCGTACCTATTCACTCGTGGCCAAGACGGATGGGCCCAGATTGGTTACCTGAAATCATTAAATAGCGATCCAGGTGACGAGTTTGCGGAAAGAGTGAGCGTTTCGGGAAGTACGCTCGTTTGCGGCACATCTCTCGAGGATAGCGGGTTTGGTGGGATCGGCGCCAATCCTTACGATGAATCTGCAAGCGATAGCGGTGCGGTGTTCGTGTACCATTGATGCGTCACGATCGGCCAAATAGAGATTGACTCTTGCTGTGCATTTGGGCAAAATTCGTCAACGATGGTGAACGAACGCGACATCGACGACTTCGATAACCGAGTCACGAATATTCTCGAAGGCATAGCCGCGGCTACTCGTGGCGAATATGAGTTGCGGATCCCACTTGTCGAGCGTGATGATGCCCTGGTAGAAGTCGAAGTGGCGATCAACATGCTCATTGACGAGCTGATTTTGCTCAAGAGTGAGAATGAAACGCAGCGCCAAGAAATCGAAATGCAAGCCATGCACCTTGCGGAACGAGATCGGGCGCTCGTACGGACGCTGTCGACTCCAATCATCAAGGTATGGCCTGGTGTCATTACATTGCCGCTCATTGGTAAAATTGATGAGGAACGACAGGTGGTCATTGCTGAAACACTTCTCCGTCGGGTGACCAACGATAACGCGACGCATGTCATTCTCGATGTTACTGGAGTGTCCGAGGCCGATGCATCAATGGCCAATGCGCTCATGTCGACCGCACGCGCCGTGGGGCTTTTGGGAGCGCGGACGATCATTACCGGCGTCAATCCAGCCGTTGCTCGAGCGCTAGTCGATTTAAACATTCATGTCGACATTCCGACCATGGCTCGCCTGTCCGATGCGCTCGCCCTCGTTTTTCGGGACAAGCAGGAAGAACGACCGGCGAGTCGTCCGTTCGGGGGTAAATCCAAAACTACGCAATGAGAGGCTGAGGTGATAGGCATGCCAATCGTGGCCCGTGACGATCAAACAAAGGGTGGAAGGCACGTCGTACGTTGCCAGGTCAGTGGACACGTAAGCGGCGCTGATGCAAATGGTTTGCTCGAGCAATCCAAAGCACTTGCAGCAAAGGTGGGAACGAAGGGGGATTTGTTATGCAATGTCGCGGCAGGCACCGATTATTCGCCGGAGAGTCGGCGTATTTTCACGAAAGAATTCACTCCGTATACCCGACGAACCGCGGCAGTGGTGTCGAGCAAAATCGTGCGGGCAGCGATTAATTTCATGATGCGTATGGCGAACCGAAATACCGAGCTCATGTGTTTCGATGACGAAGAATCAGCCATCGCGTGGCTCGATTCTTAAAGCGTGTTGACCAGGCAGCTGCCCAACACGCTTCAAGAAGTCGTTTTTCCGGCTCAGTTTTCCGCGGCCTTGTCTTTGGGCGACGGGATCGACAATCCAGCTGACCGCGCCAAACCCATTACACCTTCGACTGCTGAAGCAATGTATCCAAACGGATTGGCTCCGTCGACCGACGTGATGTGCACTTCGCCCATCTTCTGCTGGAATGCCGCCGCGAGTTGCGGGAGCTGTTGCGCCACGGTCAATTGAATGACTTCTGCCGATACCGTATTTTCCACCTCGCGCATCGAACGAGCTTTCGACAATTCGAGGTCCTGCGTCAAACTGGTCTTGCGCAATTCGAGTTCCGCAATGGCCAGCTCTGCTTCCGCAATGGTGCGCCGGACAGTCGCGAGCGTAGCTTGTTGCTGAAGCATTTCAATTTCTTGCGTCGCCTCGGCCAATTTCGCGGCATGTCGCGCCGCAGTTGCTTCTGCCGAAAGCTGCGCCTGTTCAATTTCCGCTTGCATGCGAATCGCGGCCATTTGACGCTCGTGATTGATCCGAGCCTCATTGAATTTGGCCTGAGCAGCCAATTCTTCGATTCGCGCTTGTTCGTCCGCAGCTTGTTTGCGTTGCTTCAACTCCAATTCCGCCGCGAGTTTCGCCAATTTGATTTCGCGCTCGACGGCAATCTTTCGTTCTTCGGCAGCTCGCTCTTGCACGAGGCGTGCTTCGGAAACGCGCGATTCCGACGTGATCTCGCTGAGCCGTGATTGTTCACTCGATTCTTGACGCCGCGTCTTGATTTCATATTCCGCACTGAGCTTCGTCAATTCGATCGTGCGGCTCGCCTCAGCCTCGACCTGCTTGATGGCTCGTTCCGTTTGGAGTGACGCTTCGCGCGCTTTTTGCTCCTGTTCTTGTCGAAATCGCGCCTGCATGTTGCTGAAAACGGCTGCCGACAACACGCGCACATCTTGAATTTCAATCGTATCGAGGACGACGCCCCAACCCTTGTCCGTATCGTCTTCAATGCGGCCACTGCCCGAAACGACTGGCGCGATTTCGCGCATCAATTCCTGCGCCAAACCCTCCTTGCGGCGCACCAAGCATTCTTCGACCGTCAAATTCGCCACCAAACGGCGTGCAGCGCCAATGAACATTTCGGCGAGCATCTCTTCCAGTTTTTCCTGGGCTCGCTCGGGGAACGAAAAGTTCAGCATCCGGAACGCAATCATCGGT
>DAOMZH010000631.1:0-6739 GCA_035437985.1 Polyangium sp. (in: bacteria)
AATCGGATCATATCGCCACACTTCCCCGCCATGCCTGCATTCCCATTCTCCCGTGCGTGTTTCGCCGTGTTGGCGGCAAGCGCTGCCGCAATGAGCGGATGCAGCAGCGTCGACTCGCTGTCCCGGGGCATCACGGACAGCATCACGCCCTATCGTGTCGAGGTGGTCCAGGGCAACTTTGTGTCGCGCGAGCAGGTCGAAGCCCTGCGCACCGGAATGACCCGCCAGCAGGTGCGCGAAGTGCTCGGATCGCCCTTGCTGACCAGCGTCTTCCATGCCGACCGCTGGGACTATGTTTTTATCCTCAAGCGCCAGGGCGTGGAGCCTCAGGCGCGCAAACTGGCGGTTTACTTCAAGGGCGAGAAGCCGAGGCTGCTGCGCGCCGCCGAGAAAACCTCTCGGACATCGAACGCGATTTACGCTCGATTCCCGTCAATATGGGCGGCACGTCATTGTACGATTGGGCCGTGGCATTTCTGAATGCGGGTCAAAAACTCGCCACATTGCTCAGCGATCGCGCCGACGCATCAGCCTCGGGCCGCACGGGCTCGCAAAAGCTGCGTTCGGAAACGATTGCGCTGCTCAATCGTGCACGCCAAACCATTGCCGACGAATGCGCCAATTCGACGTCATTGCCGAACGATTTGGAGAACCAGATCTGGGGCTATTTCGACGAACTCGAACAACATCGCGCGGAGGCCGTGGCGCGTCGGAAGAAACCTCCCGCAACCCCCTAAGCATTCTTGCCCGGGATCGGGCGATAAGGTGGCAATACTCGCAGCACGGCACTATTTGGAGGTGCCAACCACTTGCCTATTTTCCAGCGCGCGTTTGTTTGCTAGCATCGTCGCTGTTGGTACTGGGCAAGGGAGCAATACAATGAATCAATTTTCGCGGCGTTTAGAATCCGGGGGGCTATGGCGACGGTTTTTTTTGTTTCTATCGTGCATCGCACCGTTGGCTCGTAGCGACGACGCCTTAGCGATCGCACAGCCGGTCATGACGGCTGGCGATGCGGCCGTCAAGACAAACCTGCGCGCATCAGTGAAGAAAGCAATGCAGCGTGACGCTTCCGAAGCTTATGCTGCCATGGAGCAAGCGCCGGGGCGGTATTTCATGACCAACCCAGGGCAACGATTGACGGCAACGATGGATCGCGCCGGAATCGTGGTACTGGCCCATGAATCAGCGGCGTCGTTTTCGTTGCGGACGACCGCATACGGGTGCGAAGGAACAACCTGGCCGGTGGCGGACCCCGAGCCAACTGCGGAGAGCAATCGCGTTTCGTACGCACGTCCCGAGCTCGATATGCAGGAGTGGTACGTCAATGGTCCGCACGGAGTGGAGCAAGGTTATTCCATTGCAAAAGCGCCGGACTGTCGGGGAACGAAGGTCATTAAAATGGAGGCGCTCGGAGATGTGGTCGCGGCGCTGAAGGACGCGGACGGGGATGGACGGGGCGATTCGGTCCACTTCGTCACCGAGGACCATCGGCCTGGATTCGTTTATCACCAGCTCGAGGTGATAGATGCGGTGGGAAAAAAACTTCCGGCGTGGATTACCGTGCAAGCTGGAGCGATTGCAATTCACTTCGATGATGCGGCAGCGACGTATCCGGTCGAAGTGGATCCATTGATTTGGGCCGAGCAGCAGATCCTCGGCGCCAGTGACGGGGAGGCGGGCGACCAATTCGGGGCCTCGATCGCGCTCGAGGGGGATACGGCGATTGTGGGGTCAATCTTCGACGATGACACAGGTCCGAACGCGGGCGCAGCGTATGTATTCGTGCGCAACGCGGGCGTCTGGACCCAGCAGGCGAAGCTCACGACGGCGGATAACTTTGCGCAAGCGAAGATATTCGGCAATGCGGTGGCGCTTTCAGGTGACACGGCACTCATCGGGTCCAAGCAGACCGACGAAAACGGCTTGAGATCGGGCTCGGCCTACGTGTTTGTCCGCAACGGGGGCGTCTGGACCCTGCAGGCGAGGCTCTCCCGGAGCGATGGTGGACCGAACGAATATTATGGCACGGCAGTGGCGCTTTCGGGAGACACGGCGCTCATCGGGGCCGCCACGACAAATGACCTAGGGACGGCCTCGGGCTCGGTGTATGTGTTCGTCCGCGACGCGGGTGTCTGGACCCAGCAGACCAAAATCATCCCAGGCGATGGCGCAGCTGGAGACACCTTCGGTGGTTCGCTAGCGTTCTCGGGGGATACGGTCATTGTGGGGGCCCCGTCGGACGATAACGCCAGGGGGACAAACGCAGGCGCTGCATATGTGCTCGTGCGTAATGGGAGCGCCTGGACACAACAGGCGAAGCTGATTGCGAGCGATGTGACACGGGATGACCTGTTTGGCAGTTCGGTGGCGCTCGCGGGGGACACAGCGATTGTGGGCGCTTTCAACAACGATAGCAAAGGGCTGAACGCGGGCGCTGCGTATGTGTTCGTGCGTAGCGGGAGCGTCTGGACCGAACAAGCCAAGCTCCTAGCGAGCAATGGAATGACGAATGACGAGTTTGGTTCTTCAGTGGCAATTGCTGGAGACATGGTGGTCGTGGGGGCGAAAAATCGGAACGTGAATGGTTTGGCTCAAGGGGGTGCCTATTTCTTCGAGCGTAATGCAGGAACATGGTCCGAACATTCCAAACTCCTGCCCCTTGATCTCGCATATGGCGGCTATTTGGGCATCTCGGTGGCGCTCTCGGTCGACACCGCAATGGTGGGGGCGACCTTTGGCGACATCCCAACGCCGAACGCAGGAATGGTTCACGTACTCGGCCAGCGGAATTCAAGCGGTGATGCGTGCAGTGTAGCGACCGAATGCGCCAGTGGTTTCTGTGTCGACGGCGTGTGTTGTCAGGTGGCGGTGTGCACCGCATCCGATGCATGTCACGAGCCTGGCACGTGCCAACCAACTACCGGCGTCTGCTCGAATCCGACCAAAGTTTGCACTGCATCCGATCAATGCCACGAACCTGGGACCTGCAATCCGACGACCGGCATCTGCTCCGATCCGGAAAAACCATTTCAAACTCCTTGCGATGACGGCAATTCGTGCACCCAAACCGATACCTGTAGATTTGGCGTATGTCGGGGTGCCAATCCGGTCATGTGCATGGCCCAAGACGAATGCCATGAAGCAGGCACATGCGATTCGACCAGCGGCACATGCGATAACCCGGCCAAACCCGATGGCAGCCCTTGCGCCGGAGGAAAATGTGCCGCCGGCCAATGCGTGCTCGATGGTGCTGGCGGAGCTGGCGGTGCCGGAACGGGGGGAAATGGTTCGGCTGGAGCTGGGAGCGGCGGAGCGGCCGGAAATGGTTCGGCTGGAGCTGGGAGCGGCGGAGCGGCCGGAAATGGTTCTGGAGGGGCGGGAAATGGCTCTGGAGGGGCGGAAACGGGCGGAAACGGCTCAGGGGGCATTACGACAAACGGTGACGGCAGCTGTAGCTGCCGCGCTGCCGGTGAAGGACCAAACCCATCGTCCTCGGCGTTTACCTATTTGGCCCTTGCCATTGCCATGGTGTGGCGTCGGCGCAGGTCAGAACCCGCTTTCAGTAACTCGATCTCACGGAATTGAAGCCGGCCTTGGTGAATCGCGCACCCATCATCGGGTGAATGCAATCTCGAAGGCAATCAAGCGAAGCGCCATCAAAGACAATCGCGATTGCGGCGGCTTTCTCAGTTGACCCTACCCCGCAATCACGGCACGCATTCCGCCAAAAGCGTGTCGCGAATCGCGGTAGCGCCTTCGACGGATTGATCCATTTCATGCGCTGCGCCTGCCACGTACGTCAATTTGACATTGTTCCCGGTTGCCTTGAGCGAATTATAGAGCGACGTCACGAGCGGCTCGTAAGCACCTGGGTCCAGTTTGCCCACGAGAAAATGCACCGCGGCACCATCCAGCGTCGCGGCATTGGGTCCGAATTCGGGACTCAAGAGCTTCAACAGATTCAAGTCCGTACCCATGGGGGCACTACAACGTGTAGCCCCGCCAAACGAGTTATCGATGAGTGCCCGCGGGCCATTACCAAGTTGACACCCCGTGCTCGCACAATCGGGGCACGTCGATGCTTTCAGCGCCGTGCATTCTGCCGTCCACATCGCATCGAGGTCCCCATTGCACGCGTAATCGAGTCGATGGAACGGTCCAGACGTCGGCATTGCAAAGTCCAATACTTGTCCTGCCCCTTGCCACGTCAATGCATAACCGAGTTCGGCGCTACCCCCAGAATTGCCCGTGGCACAGAGGAGTTTGTCTTTCACGACGTTTTTCTTGATATATTGAACCAACGCTGCATACCGACAAGCCGCCTGTTGCGGCCCATCTTTGGCTCCAGTGAACCATCCCGCGGGCCAGCGACGATCCAATACGGTAAAACCCGCATCGTTCAAGGCTTTGCGCTGGGTGAAGTTATAATAACCCGTGCCATCACCTCCACTGCCAAAAAGAATGGCTCCCTTGGTCGCTCCTCCTGTCGGCTCGAAATAGATCATATCGACGATCGCCGGGTCCGCTCCATCGCAGACGACTTCGAATGATTCGCATTTCGATGCGCCCGCGGGTTGTTTTTCACAAGGTTGCGTCCGCAACGTCACCGATTCGCCGCCCGATGCGCCACCTCCGCCACCCGTCCCCGCATTACCACCACCTCCCGCCGATCCACCACCCGCGCCACCGCCACCTTCGCCGCCTGCTCCCGCACTTCCACTGCTCGAACTGCTGCTCGAACTGCTGGAAGTATTCTCACCCCCGCCTCCAGAACATGCCGAAAGTGTAAATAGAATCGAGGTGAGAAGAATGAAATGAGTCTGCATGGGCCCCTTCCTATCGACGCCATGAAATATGGCGCCCAGCACGGACACGTCACCCGCGCTGTTCGTAAAAAAATGCACGTTCTTTTCCAAGAACTCAGCCGCGTCCCAGGAGCACATTTCGCTCGGACAAATCCGCCAACACCTGGGCAATGGATTGCAAAACATGTGGCGGTGGTACGTCGCCAAAAGCTTCTTTCACGGCTTCCCCGAGCATTTTCCCCGCCAAGAGGCGCTCCACGATGGCCGCTGCCAATTCATTGAGCTCCAAACATTGCCATTCGTATTCAGAATCTCGATAAGCAAGCAGCCACGTCGATTCTTTGACCGGCTCTTCGCGGTCCATTTCATCATCCGCGAGCCTCTGGACCGCATACTCGAAATGGGCGAGACGTACCGAGCCATCGAAAACGACAGGTCTGTCGAGCTGCAATTCGGTTTTCTGAATATCGGGTCTCTCGGCAATGGCGATGGCCACTTGAAACTGCAAGACCTCCCAGCGCGCCAAGTCGGCAAGATACGCGGGAATCGTCGCGTCGAGTAACCAATGCGGCGTGACCCAAGTGACGAATTCAGCCGCCACGTCGCGCAAGTAAAGCGAATGCGGCATTTCTTCATTGCAATAACGATCTGCCCAAACAGGAAACGCGTCACCCAACCGCGCTGCCGTGCACGGAATCAATTTGCGAATGGCGTCTCGAATGCCCTGGCGTACCAGCTTTCGATAGAGGAGCACGCGCTTCGACCCCAGGCCGACGAATGCATCAATGTGTTCGTCGGCCAAACCCATTGATTCGAAAAACTCGCGCGGGTGCTCGCGTACGTGTTCGGGAGCGCGCGCATCCTGCAGCAGATGCACACTCGCGTGCACGAGCGCGACATGATCATCGTCGCTCATGAAACCCTCGCAATCCGCGTTGATAAGCCGCATCAATCCGGTTCATTTCGACGAGCAACGTTTCGAGCGGCGGAATGTGGTGGTCTCGTTCGAGGATCACCGGCAAGGGCCCCGTTTGGGCAATGGTCCATTCGAGCAGTGCGAGCACGGGATCTTCGACGTCAGCGCCGTGGGTATCAATCCATGCTTCGTCGTCGGCGCGCCATTCATGCCCGGCGACATGAATGGCTTTTGTACGAGCGAGCGGCATTTTTTGCAAAAACTGGAAGGCGTCGAAACCATAATTCAAGGAATTGACGTAGATATTGTTGACGTCGAGGAGCAACCACGCATTGGCAGCCTCCAGAATCTCGCCAATGAAATCCGTTTCCAACATGGCCGCTCGTCCGGGAATGAAATAATGCGTGATGTTTTCCATGAGCAGCGGCAGTCCCAAACGATCCTGCGCTTCGACGAGCCGCTGCGCCGTGTGTGTTGCCGCCGCGCGATTGAGCGGCAAAGGCAGCAACTCGTGAAACATGCGTCCGTTATGCCCCGAAAAACACAAATGATCACTGTGAAATGGCGTTTTCACGCGCTGGAGAAACATTCGCAAATCTGCAAAATAGTCGATATCGAAAGCATCGGTTGCCCCCACCGAAAGTGTCAATCCATGCGTGAGCAATGGAAACCGCTCGTGCACTCGCACCAGGGCATCGAAATAAAACCCTCCTCGACGAAGATAATTTTCCGGTGGAACCTCGAAAAAGGGAATCCGCGCCTGAATTTCTGGATCATCCAAACGTGCCGCGATCTCTTCGATGAATTCCCAGCGCAAACCGAGTCCCACACCTTGAAACGGCGGCGATGGCAAGGGGAAGCTTGTCGAGTCGGGCACGGCTGGGCCATTCTACGGTGCTTTTTGTTGCGCCGCAAGAAAAGCTTCCACGCGACGAACGGCATTCTGCCGCAAGTTTACGTAGAAAAGCTGATACTCGATGGGATGAAAGTTATCGGGCCCCATCACGTGGAGCAA
>DAOMZH010000632.1:0-6737 GCA_035437985.1 Polyangium sp. (in: bacteria)
GAGCACGTCGAACAAACCCGCGCGGGCATCATCGTCGTGTGGATGGCGCGTCAGAACCTCGCGATACAGCTGTTCCGCTTGGACGTACTCGCCTTGCCACGCATGAATGCGGGCCAGCATGGTCCGCGCTTCGTCGTCGTGTGCATCGTGTTCGAGCACCGTTTCTAGTCGGCGACGTGCGTCGTCGTAGTCGCCTGCGTATGCGCCACGTCGCGCTGCGTTCAGCCAAGCGTCACGTTCAAAAGTGGTTGGCACCTTTAGCGGACGTTCGACTTCCGTGCAGGACGTCATCAACAAGCCGACAATCGCGCCCCAACGAACTCGCCAAAAGCAGCTCGGAACACGGGCCGATGCGTGGGCGCGACGCACACCAACTCACTTGCACGCGCCTGCGCTTCGCGCACGAGACGAGCAGGGGTTTGGGGCGCAGGGCGCCGTAGGCGACCCGAAGCCCCACATGTACAAGCAGGATGTCGAGGTTTGTCACGTCCCGAGTGGAACGATTCTTTCAGTGGAAACGGTAGCCGACGCCAATGGGCAAACCCACGGCAAAACCGTTGTACGTCTTGAGGAACGTGGGCCAGGCGTTGAGCAGCAACGAACCCGTCGACAAACTCTTGCCGTCACCAAATTCCGCGAGGCGGAACGACACTTCTGCGGCAAGGCCGAAGGAAAGCCCATATCCGACGTTGGCTTCTTTCGGGATCGTACGATCGATGATGACATCGACTTCGTCGCCGCCGTTGCGTTCGACCCATTCCGAGGGCACGGTGCCTTTCGCGCCCACGATCGCGGCGTTTTGCTCGCCAAAGCCGATCAGGGCAGTGCCACCGACCCACAGCCGCTCACCCACTTGCAGCGACAACGACGGGCCACCCGTCACCGCGAAACCCCCCGTGACGTAATACGTCCCGAAGGCGCGTACACCAACGAGCATCGTGTCTTTGACCGCGAACCCCACGAACGCTTGCCCGCCAATCGGAACGCCAATCGCGGGATCAATCAGCGCTCGACACTTCGTGGATGTGCACGGTTCGAGCGCATCAGCCTCGAAGCCACTCGCATCCGTAATGCGATATTCGTACGTGAGGTTCGACAAATCCGGGAGGCTACCGCCACCAAGGAACAGTTGCCCACCCGCGGTCACGCCCACGTCGACCACGATCCGTTTGGCGCGGTGCAACGAACCCGTAGGCTCTTGTGGAGTTACGGGTGGAGTCACAACCTGGCCGTTACCTAGGTTGTCGGCGGGTTTGTCAGCAGGCTTGTCAGCCGGGTTGTCGGCGGGCTTGTCGGCGGGCTTGTCGGCGGGCTTGTCGGCCGGATTGTCGGCGGGTTTGTCGGCGGGCTTGTCACTACCATCCGACGCGAGGGCAGGGATCGCCACGGTCTTGGTTTGCCCTTGTTTGACCGTCACGGACGACTCGAAAGGTTTGCGCCCGGGTGCGGTCGCCGTGACTTTGTGGTCTCCAGGATCGACGGGCCGACCTTTCGCTTGCGCGTTCGGATCGATTTTTTGACCGTCGATTGTCACTTCCAACCCTGGTGCTCCAGCTGCGAGAGCGACCAAGATGCGAGGAAGCTTGGGTTCGAGCGCCTTGCTATTCGAACGGGCTCGGGTTTCGACATCCGAACGCCCCGCTTTCCGCGCGGCGGCTTCGGCATCGAGCAATTCGCTCCACGCGGTCGTCGGCTTGCCTTGTTTTTCATGACAAAGGGCAAGATCGACCAGCGTTGCCGGGTTTTTGTTGGCCGCATACGCGTCCGCGAATTTGGGACAAGCTTCGTCGTACTTCTTCGAAGCCTGAAGCTTTTTCCCCTCGGCAATCAGCGCGTCCGCATCCGCGGCATGGGCTGATTGCACCGGCGCCAAACTCGCGAGCGCGAACGCTAGCGCAGTGGCCCGAAAGGGGAATCGGCGGAAAAACTGGGGTAGAGGAAGAGGGGAAAGCATGTGGGGAAGGAACATCGGTTGCTTCGTCGACATTATCGGGCAAAGAGGTTCAACATCCGAAGGTAGCGCTTCACGGACCCAACGAGCCACGATCATCTGCGTCGTGGCGATTACCGCTTCATCAAAGCCCTGAACCAGCCGGTCGGTGCCTTGTCTTTTTCTTCGTCGGCCGTGGGGTCAGGGCCTTCGAGCTCGTCACTGAGACCCGCAAAGGTGTCGTCCGTGTCCAATGACGAATCCAATGCTGGCGGCGCGCTGCTCGCCGAATTCACCCCCAAGCGGAACAGATCGTGGGGCAAACTCGTCGGCGCGTCCTGCTGCGTCAGCGATTTGAACTCCAGCAGCATCAAATCGAGCATTTCGCCGATCGCCGCCAAACCGTCGACCTTCCTGGCCGGAGCTCCTGCTGCCCCAAGGACCAGTCCCGCGATGTCGTATTCGCTCACGGGTTTGCCGAACTTGTACAGGAACGTGATGAGGTCGGCGGCGAAGTCGCGCGCCGTCAGGTACCGCTGATCCCGATCTCTCGCGAGAGCTTTCAGGATGATTTTCTCGAGATCCGGCGGAACATTCGAATTGATCGGGGCAAGCGCCGGGATCTTCGCTTCGCGCACCAGTTTTACCGTGCCGAAGTCCGTGTCTCCAAGGAAGAGCCGTCGACCCGCAAGCAGCTCCCACAAGATGATCCCTGCCGCGAAGATATCGACTCGTTTGTCCGCGCCGAGTTCCATGACCGTTTCTGGCGCGAGATAACCAAACTTCCCCTTGATCACGCCCGCATCGCTCGAGGCCAACTGACTCGATGCTTTCGCCAGACCGAAGTCCACGATCTTGATCTCGCCATGCCGCGTAATCAGTACGTTCGCCGGCGTCACGTCGCGATGCACGATGTTGAGCGGCTCGCCATCGGGCGTGTGCAGATCATGGGCGTACGCGAGACCTTGGCAGATCTTCGTCACGATGAAGCACGCCGACTCCACGGTCATCGGCTTGGCCAGCTTCTTCTGGTACTCCATCACCTGCTTCAAGTCGGCCCCATCCACGTACTCCATGACGATGAAGTACGTGTTGTCACCGACGCCTATGTCGAAAACGCTGACGACGTTCGAGTGGGCCAAGCGCCCGGACAAACGGGCCTCGTCCAGGAACATGTCGATGAATTCGGTCTTTGCGCTCAGCTGCGGCAGAACGCGCTTGATCGCAACCTGTTTGCGAAAGCCTTCGATTCCCGCACTTTCCGCCACGAAGACCTCGGCCATACCGCCCGAGGCGAGTCGCTTGAGGACTCGATAACGCTGGTTCTCCGACATCGATACGCGCCTTTGTCTTCCGAGCGCCGCAGTCTACTCGCTCGTTCTGTTCTGCGTGATGTTTTTCTCCGTGGATCGGTTTCGCTTAGATCCCCCGGGGGTATGGGGGCGGAGCCGTTGGCTCAGTCTCTTTGGCTGAAAGCCAAAGAGATTGTGAGAGCCAACGGCGAGTCCCCATCACAAACAAAACTCTCGCGTAGCGCGCTTGTTAGCGCGCGAAGCGAGGGCTCGAGCCTGACTCGCCTTTTGAATCACCCTCTCATGGATTCAACAAAGCGCGTCCCAATCCGATCCCTGCAAAGCCCGCAATCAAGCAACTCGTCAAGGTCGCTACGCCGTACACGATCGCCAAGCGCATGTTGCCCTCTTGCACGTAACGCACGATCTCCAAGTTGAACGTCGAGTACGTGGTCAAACCTCCCATCACCCCTGTTCCCAAGGCGATTTGTAAGGTTGGTCCAAGCCATGTGGCACTCCGCGACAGTTGAAACAAGAGCGCCAAGAGCAACGAGCCCACGACGTTCACCGCGAGTGTCCCGTAAGGAAACGCCGTCCCGTATCGCGCCAAGGTCCACGAAGTCACCGCGAATCGCAGACCCGATCCAAACGCGCCACCTACGCAGACCCACACCAATTCTTTGATGCTCATACGAAATTCGTTTCGTAGAGAAGGCGACGCGCTGCCCTGGGTCAAGCTTTCGCCCACATTCCAACCCTCGCGTTCGCTGCTTCTTCAGGTACCATGCGCGCCTCATGAGTGACGCAGTTCCAAGTTCGACGTCGGCAACGCTCGCGGAACAACCCGCCGCGCCTCCAGATGCTTCGACCTCTCATCATGGTCACGGGCACGGTAGCGGCCCCAAATGGCCGCTGCTCATTGGCGCTCTCGGCGTCGTCTTCGGCGACATCGGCACGAGCCCTCTTTACGCCATCAAGGAATGTTTCAGCCCCGAGAGCAAGCATCACGTCGACCCCACACCTGCCAACGTCCTCGGCATTCTCTCGCTCGTGTTTTGGGCGTTGATGGTGTCTGTCACGGTCAAATACCTGACGTTCATCATGAAAGCCGACAACGAAGGATCCGGAGGCATTCTCGCACTCCTCGCGCTCGTGCCCCCACGCAAAGGAACGAAGCCCGGCGTCAGTCCCAGCGGCCCCATCGTCCTCCTCGCGCTCTTTGGATCCGCTCTTCTTTACGGCGATGGAATCATCACCCCCGCGATCTCCGTCCTCTCGGCCATGGAAGGTCTCGAAGTCGCAACGACCTCGCTCAAGCCCGCCATCATGCCGATCACGATCGTCATTTTGCTCGGTTTGTTTCTCATGCAGAAACGCGGCACCGCAGGTGTCGGAGCCATCTTTGGACCTCTCACGTTCATCTGGTTCGTGATGATCGCGGTCCTCGGTGGCCGGTACGTCGTTTCGAACCCCGCTGTCCTTTGGGCCATTGATCCCCGTCATGCCGTGCAGTTTTTCGTGGAAAACAAAGGCCACGGCGTGTTGATTCTCGGCTCCGTCGTTCTGTGCATCACCGGTGGCGAAGCGCTCTACGCCGACATGAGTCACTTCGGACTCGGGCCCATTCGCGCCGATTGGTACGCCGTCGTTTTGCCATCGCTGCTCCTCAACTATTTTGGTCAAGGCGCACTTCTTCTCGCCCATCCCGAGCTAGCGACAAACCCGTTTTATTCGCTCGTTCCCACGTGGTTCATGTATCCGGCCGTCGCCGTTTCGACAGGAGCCGCGATCGTCGCCTCCCAAGCGTTGATCTCCGGCGCCTTCTCGCTCACGCAACAAGCCGTGCAGCTTGGTTACTTCCCGCGCGTCACCATCGTGCACACGTCCAAAGAAACCGAAGGCCAGATCTACATCCCCGAGATCAACAACGCCCTTCTCGTCGCTTGCATCTGGCTCGTCCTCGCCTTCAAGACCTCGACCGCCCTCGCGGCGACCTACGGCATCGCCGTCACGATCACGATGGCCATCACCTCGTGCGTGTACTTCGTCGTCGCCACGCAACGCTGGGGTTGGCCCGTCTGGAAAGCCCTTCCGCCCGTCATCTTGTTCTTGGCCGTCGACATCGCGTTCTTCGCCGGCAACATCCCCAAAGTCGTGCATGGTGGCTGGTTCCCGCTCCTCATCGCCAGCCTCGTCTTCACCGTCATGACCACCTGGAAGAGTGGCCGACGCATCTTGGCCGAAGCCTTCACCGCCAACATCTTGCCGCTCGAAGACTTCCTCAACGACGTCAAAACCACCGAGCCTCATCGCGTCCGCGGCACCGCCGTCTTCATGTCCTCCAACCCCAACGGCACACCCCCCGTTCTCCTCCATCACTTCAAACACAACCAAGTCCTTCACCAACAAGTCGTGCTTCTTTCGGTGTCGAACGAACGCGTCCCCGAGATTCCTCCCGACAAACGCGTCACCGTCGAAGACCAAGGCCAAGGGTTTTTCCGGGTACACGCACGTTACGGCTTCATGCAAACCCCCAACGTTCCCAACGTCTTGTCCGCCTGCAAAGACCACGGTCTGAACATCGAACTGCGCAACACCAGCTACTACCTCGGCCGCGAAACTCTGCTCACCACCGGCAAGAGCAACATGTCGCGCTGGCGAAAAACCCTCTTCGCCTTCATCTCCCGCAACGCCCGTCCCGCAACCTCCTACTTCGGTCTGCCTCCCGGCCGCGTCGTTGAACTCGGCATGCAGATCGATTTGTAAAATTCCCCCCAGGACCCCCCGTTCTTTCCAGCCAAACCAGTCGTCCTCGACCAACGTTCGTCTTGGATGTGATGCAAATTGCGCAAAAAGACCTTGCTCATCCGCTGAACGTGTGTTCCTGTCCGCGCCACGGAGACGACGATGGACGTGGCAGATCCCATCCCCCCTTCAGTGAAGGCCCTCGTAGAGCTGTTCAAGAACGAGCTCTCGGCGGTCACATTTCCTGGCGTTGATGGCGCCATTCTCGAACAGCTGATCACGGACGTGCAGACATACACGGATGCGGTGATCAAGGCGGAAGCAGCGCTCGAAGCTGCCCGTAATTCGCTTCGGGAGAGCGAAGAAGTGTTGGCAATCAAGTCGCAGAAGGCGCTGGCCTATGCGCGTGTGTATGCCGAGGACCGGCCGGAGATATCCGCGAAAGTGGATTACGTGGCGCGTATCGCGGGATCGGCGCCGGTGTCTTCGACGCCGCCTGCGCGCGATCGCGATGGTGGTTCGGATGCACCGAAGCGCCGAGGTCGCCAGAAGAAGGCGGCAGCAGTCGAAGCGACGGATGCGACGCCGGTTGCTCCGGCTGTGGAGCCTGCGGTCGATCCTGGAGACATGACGCCTCTCGTGCCTGGCGTGATGGAAGTCTCGGTCGAAGAGGTCGACGCGAGCGTGCTCGACGCGATGGCGAATTAGCGGTTCGTCTTAGAAGGTGTTGAACAGGCGTTGCGAGCGTTGTGATGTTAGGGAGGACGACG
>DAOMZH010000633.1:0-6729 GCA_035437985.1 Polyangium sp. (in: bacteria)
CGCACGCCGTCTAGCACAAATTCGCGCCCCGCCAAGCACAATCAACGACGCGGGTACCTTGCGCTTGGCGTAATGGCCCAACTGTGCAAAAGCATTGACAACATTCTTTCTCCCTGTGTATCGTGCCGGGTTCAGGAAAGGCAAACCATGATTCTGTTGACTGGACCCGAAGAGTTTGAATTCGCGCGCCGCTCCGTCGGCCCTTCGCGACCCCTCGAAAGACTCGCGAAAGTATCCCGCGCCGGGGAACTCATGGCCGTCGTCGATCGTTATGAAATCGATTTTGCCGACGGATCGGAACAAACGCTATTCCTTGGGCAGGTCTGCAAAATAACCGATTCGTACTACGACGAAGATAGCGAGTTTTATTGCGCGAACGACCTCGATACCGAACCCGATGACCTCTTCGAAGAACTATTCAAGAGCGAAACGGAAAAACATGTCGGGTTATTGCGCGAAAAATTGGCCGATCGCTCGCCTACGCGCATTCAAATCTTTGCCCACGTTCAATATCGCATCATGCTCGAAGATGGCGAGGGCGAAACAATGCTCGAATACCTAAATGACAAGCTCCCCGAAGAAGCCCAATTGACGCTCGAAGAGATTGCCGGCTTCGACCCTGAAGCCATGATTCGATTCGATCCCGAAGAGGACGAACCCAATCGCGAAGACGGGACCGGGTTTGTCAAATACTTTTTGGAAAACGACGAAGAAGACGACGGATTGCCGCTCCTCGGCTTGTGCATCCTCGCGCACGGCGTGGTCCATGATATTCCCGATATGTTCGTCTACGAAGAACCCATTTATAGCGAAGTCGTGTGGAGAGCCGACGGTGTCGAAGACGAGGACGAAGAAGACAACGAAGAAAATGACGAGGACGAGGACGACGAGGACGATGATGAATGAAGCGCAGATTGGGTTTTCAATCCAATGGCCGCGCCGTCTATTTCCCGCCTTTTCGTGAATCGAATCGTTGCGCCACGGCCTCGAGATTCTGCCCCTTCAAGGTCGCTTCCAGCATGTCGGGCAAGGCATTCGGCGTACACGCGAAACTCGGTACCCCCAGTTTTCCAAGCTTTTTTGCCAATTCCACGTCGAATGATGGCGCACCTGAATCATCGAGCGCCAAAAGGACCATTGCGCGCACACCGCCTCGCGCCAAATCCTCCATGCGCCGCACCAGTTGCTCCTGATTCCCACCCTCGAAAAGATCCGTCAGCAAAATGAACAACGTCCTTTGCGGCGTCGTAATGAGCTCCTGGCAATAACCCACGGCCCGATTGATATCCGTTCCGCCGCCAAGCTGAATGCCAAACAGCAAATCCACTGGATCCACAAGTCGCGGCGTCAAATCGACCACCTCCGTATCGAACGCAATCACGTGCGTTTCCAGCGCCGGAAGGCTCGCCAAAATACTCCCCATCACGCCGCCATACACCACGCTGCTGGCCATCGATCCCGATTGATCCATTGCGACAATGACGTTCCATTCTTTGCGCCGATGTTGCCGCGCAAAAAAGAAAAACCGTTCGGGAATGATCGTCCGTCGACTCTTTTCGTAATTCTTGAGGTTTTTCCCGATCGTCCGGCGCCAATCGATGTTCGGCAAACTCGGTATGGGCTGATGTCGCGAACGATCCAAGGCTCCACGCACTGCCCGCTCCAAGGCCCCCTGCATTCGTTTTTTGATTTCTTCCACCACAGCCCGCACGATTTCCCGCGCCGCATCTTTCGCCCGATCGGGGATCATGTCCTTCATCGCCAAAAGCGTCCCCACCATTTCGACGCTCGGCGTGACTTGGGCCAATGCTTCCGGCTCGAAAAGAAGCTCCTTCCAATCTTTCTTTTCAATGGCGTCTTGTTGAATCACGGCCACGATGTCTTGCTCGAAGTATTTACGAATATCGCCGAGCCATGCGGCCACACGCGGCCGACTTTTCCCCGAGCCTGCGCGTCGCCCACCGCCTTTTTTATCGGGCTCCGATTCTTCCACGTCGTAAATTGCTCCGAGCGCCGCGTCCATTTCGAGCATTTCGCGGCTGAGCAACCCATCGCCCGAGCCGCCAGCGCCACATGAGCCCATGCCCGCCAATTGATCTTCGACGCGTTTTCCCAAGATCAGGCGCCAGCGCTGCACGCGATCGAAAGGCATAGGTCCCGCAGGCGCAGGGGCAGGGGCAGGGGCGGGCGCAGGTGACGCGTTCGCGGGAGCAGGGTTTTTCTTGGCCATATCAAAAATCCAAATTGCCGAGGCCTTCGAGGTCGGCTTGAAGCGCTTCGATTTCCGAATCGTCCACTTTCGTTTCGATGGCGCGCGTCAATTCTCTTTCGCTGCCGCCCCAAATCTCGGACAAAACCGTCGCAATGCGCCGGGCGTCGCTGGTCTCGAAACTCCCAAATGCACGACGCAAAGCCACGACTGCGCGGCGAAATTGCTCATCGTCCAAAGCTTCGATAAATGCATTCATGGCCGTCCACAATGATTTTCGAGCAATGAGCGCATAACGATTACGCGTCGCGAGCCCCTCGAAAAACCCGGCGCCCTCCGTCGGACTCACGCCCGGCGACAAACGTCGCGAGATTCGTTGGTCAAGGACCGCATCGGTGATTTTCCCCCGTTCGAGCAAAATGGCACACGCGACGCCCGCCACGTGCGGCGCGGCAAACGGGTCATCCGCGATAGAATCGAGCGTCCGGACAAACCTGTCGACGTCGAGTTTGTCTTCGAGGGCATTGGCGACGAGATGCAGGTGAGTGAGCGCAGCGCTGACTTTTCGCGCGGCGTCTTCATTGCAGCGGGTTGCTTCAGGGGCCAGCAAAACGCCGCGTAAGAAAAGCTGCGAGACGAGCGGTTCCAATGGCGAGGCGTCGAATTTGCGAACATCTTGGTAGGTTGCCAGATGCGACAATTCGAGGGCTGCGGCTCCCACGGCGACGAAATCGCCGTCGTTTACCGATAACGCTTGGACCCGGGAAAACGCATCCGTCGTTGCATCGTGTAAATCGCAAAGCACGGCCGTCTTGACGAGCTGCGTGGCTCCGAGAATATCCGCGCATTCGGTCAAGGCATCCCCGAGTTTTCGGGCTGCAGCAATTTCGATGGTATCGCCGAGCAGCGCATTGTCGACGAGATTGATTTCGCAATCCGGGGTCCATCGTGCGGCCCAGATTTCTTTGTACGTATCACTTTTGCGATCGTCTTCCGAGGTCTTGTGCGTCGCAAAGCCAATACCGAGAGCCACCAGGCGGTGCAGGAAAGTCGACCGATTTCGATCTCGAAATGCCGAGCCCGTGGATTGCACTTGGCGGTTTTCCCGCAAGTCGAGCCAATCTTTTTGCGTGGCTCCCTTGATCAGTTGCTCCTTGTCCTTCAAATAATCTTCGAGGCGCAAATCCTTTATCGTTGCCTGAAAATCATCTTGAATCGAAGTCCGCAAAACACCCGGCGGAACAGCGCCAATTGCATCTCCCACCACCATGTCTCGCAAAAATCGGCCAATGACGTGCGGTTCTCCGTGCCCCAAACACGCCGCCGCCGCGCTCTCGAAATCGTTGAGCGTAGGCGAATGCGAATCTCGCAAGGCCGCCACACCATTGGCCAAACGCACAGCTTCGATTACGTCCGCCGTCGAACGAATCATGCCCGCAGCCCGCAATCGCCCAGCCAATTCCGTCAAAAACCATTGCCCCATGCCCGCCGTCGAACCACGTTTTTGCGCTTCGTCAAAAAGCCCCTGGAAATATGCCGGTGCCTTGTTTCCCGCGCCATAACCCGATTGCGAGCTCAGACGAAAATAACTATAAGGCATCAACGTGCGCGTCACGGCAGTTCGGGGCAATTTCGCCACCTCGTCGTCGCTCATGACTGGCTCGTCCGCATTGAGCACCGGCGCATGAAACGCGCCACAAACCACCACGATTTTGTCAGGATCATGCCCCTCCGCAATGGTTTGTCGAATCTTGCGTCGCATGTACGCCTCACGCAAGAGCGTCTGCGCCCGTCGCGCGGGCTGCTCATATTCGAGCGCCCGGAGCTGTTTTCCGAATTCGTAAATCGACAACCGATACGAGTCCTCCTCCGTCGAATGCTCGAAATGCCGCTCCCACCACGCATCGTGATCCGGTTCGCCCGTCAGTTCGGCAATGGCCGTGTACGGATCACCCAAATAACGCTGCGTATCCGTCTCTTCTTCGGGGGCAGCGTCCACCTCTTGCTCCGCCGTTTCCTCGTCTTCCTCGTGCGCGCATTCTTCTTCCTCGGACGAACCCTGGCCAAGAAAAACTTCCGAAGGCAAATCGATGAATCGAGCAACCCGGTTTTTCCCGAGCGCCCAGCGCAAAGCGACCCATTCTGGCGAATAGGCGGCGAGCGGATACAATACCGAACGAACCGGGCGTTTCTGCGTAAAGGAAAGAAGCGCGACCGGAGGCTTCGTGCGTTCGTCGATTAAATATTGGATTTCGTCCGTCGCGTCGCTCGGTCCTTCTACCAAAACGGCCGTGGGGTCGATTTTCTCGAGAAATCGTTCGAGGTGCCACGCTCCCATGGGCGACAAATGGCGCACACCAAATACATGCGCCAATGGTCCAGCTGCTGGCAATGCCGCAGTCGTCGTCGTCGCGACGTCAGCCGACTCGGTCGATTTCGCTTTTTTGGCCGCCATGACGCGTCAAACCAATTCCTTGCACGCCTTGTAAAGCCCGTCCCAATCGCCGCCGCGCTTTTTCATGACGTTTTCCAAGTATTCGACGAACACCGATTCATCCCGCGCGTCTTCTTTGATGACCGCGCCCAAAAGACCCGCTGCGAGGTCGCGATCGCTCACGCGCCCCGTACCGAAATGCCCGGCCAGCGCCATACCATTGCCCAGAACGGAAATCGCCTCCGCGGTTGACAAAACCCCCGACGGACTTTTGAGTTTTTGCTTTCCATCGAGAGTTTGACCATTACGCAGTTCTTGAAAAACCTGCACCACCTTACGCACCGCCTCTTCCGCGGGCGGAGCCGAGGGCAAACGCAAGCTCGAACCAATTTCTCGCACCCGTCGCGAAACAATGGACACTTCGGTGCTCAGATCATTCGGCACGGGCAAAATCACGATATTGAAGCGCCGTTTCAACGCGGCGCTCATGTCATTCACGCCTCGATCGCGGGTATTTGCTGTGGCGATTACGTTAAAACCTCGTTTGGCTTGCACGTGATGCCCAAGCTCGGGCACGGTCAGCACTTTTTCACTGAGCAAAGTAATCAATGCGTCTTGCACTTCCGAAGGGCAACGCGTGATTTCTTCGAAACGGACCAATTTGCCACCATCGAGGGCGCGATAAATCGGTGACGGAACCAGCGCTTTTTGGCTCGGGCCTTCCGCCAAGAGCAAGGCGTAGTTCCACGAATATCGAATTTGCTCTTCCGTCGTTCCCGCCGTGCCTTGAATGAGCAATTGCGAATCGCCGCTAATCGCCGCGGCTAGATGTTCGGATAACCAACTTTTCGCCGTTCCGGGTTCACCAATCAAAAGCAAAGAACGATCCGTTGCGAGCGTGGCGATGGCAATTTCGACCAAACGCGGCGCACCAACGTATTTCGGCGAAATGACGACGTCGCCGACTTTTCCGCCCAAAATATACGTGAGCACCGATTTCGGCGAAAGCTTCCAGCCGGGCGGCAATTCGCCCTTGTCCGCAGCCGTGAGGGCGGCGAGTTCATGAGCAAATAAGCGTTCTGCCGGTTCGCGTAAAACGTCGCTTTTGGCCGCTTGGTTTTCGTCGTCGTTCTTGGGCGCTTCTTTTTTGGTGGCCATGCCGGTCATCTCGAGGTTCAGAGGGGTTTGAGGCGAAGGACGCCGAAGGCGGTCCGAATCCACAAATGTTCAAACTGGGTTGCGAGCAATCGAATCATGATTTCAAACGGTTGTCGAGAGAGCGTTGCGGTCGCGCTGCAAGTATCGAATGCAATTCTCGATGGGTTCTGATTCCGTTTTGGACATTTTGCGTTTCGTGCGGCGCTCTTCGAGCCAATATCGGAGCATACTGCCAAGATTGGGATCATCGTATTGTTTGAAGATTTCCAGCGCACTGACGTGTTGGTGGCTGTTTTGTAGCATATTGAAGAGCCGAATGAGCGCCGCCGGGATGCGCGTATCGCGGAATTGCGCCAAAAAGTCCATTAACGCTGGCACATTGGCATTCGGGAGCGGACCCCGAACCAAATTCATGGCCGGCTCGAGAGCCCGGTCTGGCTTGCCAAACTTGAGCAACGTCAAGGCTTGGGCTTGCACGGCTTCGACCGGCAAGAGCTGAATGGCGAGGTCCATCCATTGCGGATTTTCGTGCAACATTTCAATGACGTGTTGGTGCTCCGGTCTGCTCGTCGCGACACATATCCACCACAAAACTCGCTGCGCGAATTCCAACCCCGTTTTGAGCGTCAAAGCTTCAGCCTTGAAAAATGGCGCCAGTCGATCAAACGCCTTGGCCGGCTCGAACGCGAACGTCCCTTGAATGAAGATATATTGCGCCCCTTCGGGAGCCTCGTAAAGCGCTGGCACGAGTTCGTCCCAGGCTTCTTGATAACCCAACCGCAAAAGAGCACGAGCTGCCGTATCGCGTACTTCTTTGATTTTATGCGTGCGGAAAATGTGGACCACGATCGCTTTCGTGGATTCCGTACCACGCGCTGCCAACAAATCGACCAAATCGACCAAATAGCCAATTTTTTCGAGGTGGGCC
>DAOMZH010000634.1:0-6718 GCA_035437985.1 Polyangium sp. (in: bacteria)
CGGCAAGGCGAGGTTCAGGGCGGGAATCTTGACCAGCACCCGCATCTCGTGCGGCTGTTTTTCCGCGACGATGTCGAGTTTTCCGTACGCATGGCCAAGCGGAACACCTTCGAACGTGATGGGCAACGATTCACTCTTGGCGATCGAGAAGGTCGCCGTGGCACTTTGGAATGCCAAACCTTTCATCTTGGCTACGGCCGAGCCCTTGATCCGCCCGCTGATCCCTTCCGCTTGAATGTCGTCGAAATGAAGCGCGCCGTGCTCGTGCGAGCTGAGGGAAAATCGCGCGTTCTTGAGCTCTTGCCCAATCTGCGGAATGTGAATCACGCCGTGTTCGAGGCGCATGTTCGATTCGACGTACCCTCGAGATTCGTCGCCGTACATCGTCGAGGCCACGTTCAAGTCGCCATCGAGTTTTCCGCCAATGCGTGAAAACGCACCCGTGACCAAAGGTTGCAAGCTTGCGAGTTCGAAGTCGTGCGCGCGGATGGACAAACCAGCGGGTTTGTCATCCTTCACCTTCGGAGTGAACTCGGACCAGTCGACGCCGGAATACCCGGCAACATTGATTTGTCCGCCCTCTTTGCCGTGAAGCTCGATTTCGAAAGCCCCGTGTGACGAACCGACGTCGTCCGTGGACGGACCAACGTCGAGGGACAAACCGACGCGTTCCAGAGCGGGTTCGTCGTTGATCCGCACTTTCGGAAGAATGAGCCTTGCTTTCGCCGTGTGTTGCGTACCGTGCTGACCGATCTGAAACGTACCGCTGACCTGCGCGTTCACTCCCCGCGCACTGAAAAACGGCAATCGTCCAAGAGGCAATCGAGTCAGCGTCGTTTGAACGTCGAAGTTGGGCGTGTACTCGACACCTTCCGCCAAGGCTTGAAGATCGACGTCCGAGTTCCCGACGATCGATGCTATCTCGCGCGAGTTGCGACGGATTTGCGTGACGACTCCCGCCTTCTTCGCCTTGTAGTTCGCGATGACGTCGACATCGACGGGCAGCGACCATTCCGTTGGCTCGCGACTCGCACCCACATGCGACAACTGCCAACCCGAGATGCGTGCGCCGATGTTCGGATCGAGGACCGTACCCTTGCCGGTGACCGTGACGGCAAAATCACCCTCGAATGGCGGTAGTTTGTCATGAAAGACCGAGGGCAAGCACTTGAGTGAATCAACCGAGCGTCGCGGGATCGACAACGTCACGGCACCCTCGGAGTTGGCTAGCGAGGTGACCCGACGTTTGGGATCATCGACCAACGTAGCCAGATCCAACTTCGCGCTGGCGTCGACTTCGGCCACTACCTTGTCGTCGCGCAGCGTTACCTTGGTGTTTGTCGCGCCAGTCGCTCCATCGACGCTGCCCGCAAGAGCTATGTCGAGCGAGCGCGATTCCCAACGAGGTTTGTCTTCACCAAACATCACCGGGCCGGCGATTTTCAGCCCCCGCGTCTGAACTTCGAACTCTTTGACCGAGACGAACCGTTGTCCTTTGGGACGTTCCACTGCGATGCCCGCATCGAGTCGCCCGCCGACTTCGGTCAGGAGCAACGCCAAAGGCAAACGTTTGGCAAGACAATCGATGCGCGTGTCTTTCGCCTCCACACGCGCGCGACCAGTCAGTTTCTTCCAGGTCGACGCGGCCAAGAGGGGACCTTTCAAGTCCCCTTCGGCTTCGGACACCCGCACCTCGGCAATCGTGCCTTCACATGCCGTTGCGGGGTCTTCACCAGGTTTGGCATGGTCATCGATCCGCAATGAAGCTTCGAGAGTGGCTTTTTCGTTGTCGAAGGTCGCTTTGACCGCAGCAAATGCCCCCGGAAATTCGATCCCTGGCATCGGGGCCAACGTGGCGTCTTTGACCTGTACGTCCACATGCCCTTGTCGACCGCGGTGCGTCCGAGTGATCGCAATGTCGACATCAGCAATGCCTCGGGTTCGTTTTCCCAAACCCAACATCCGGGCAATACGTTCGAGGTCGATGTTTTTGCCCACGAGTTTCCCCGTGATGTCTTGGTTGGCCACAACGAGCGTTCCCCCCAGAGACCCGAGCCCTGGACCCTCGAGCGCCAATCCCTGCGCTTTGACGATGCCCCCATCCGCTCGTATCTCAGCCACTTGGCCGCGAAGCTCTTCGCCCCCACGTGCGAGCCGCACCTTCACGTTACGTACAGACTTCGATTTCGGATCAATGAGCGCCGTCGCGCGAAGATCTTCGACGTCTCCGCCTTCGAGATGCGCGTTGACCAAAGGAGACAAGATCGGACCCGTGGCCCGCACCGTCACGCGATCTGCAGAGTTCTCTCCAGCTCGGAGCTGATTTCCCGTCACAATCGCATTCACTTCGAGGTGGTCGAACGGCCCACGCACGCGGCCATCGAACCGACCGTTTTCCAACGACACGCCGCCGTTTGTCGCGAAAGACTGCACGTTGCCTTCGACGCGCGCATCCAGTTCCTTGCCCCCGCGCACAGCCCCACGAACCTTCACCCGACCGCTTCCCGAAATGGGCATCGCGAGACGCGGAATGGTCCGCAACGAGGCCACTGACGTGTCCGTCTCGAAGCGCACCGTGTCGCGGCCTTCGAGGACGAAGGCTCCACGAGTCGGCGCTCCCTCTTCATGAAGGGTCACGCGACCTTCGAGCAGACCGTGATCGTAAACAGCATGAGCGTCGATGGCCGGAACGCTTTGATCCCCAACTTTCGAGGGTTCGACAGTGGCTTCCGCGACAAACCTTGGTTCAGGCACCGCGGAAAATGCCAAGTGGGCCCGGGCATCTACGCTCGTTGCTGGTAGGTCCTCGCGAAACGCTCGGGCATTGAGGTTCGTCGTGTTCACGTCGACCACGATGTTGGGACCGCCTTGCAGGTCGAGTTTACCCACCACCTGCACTTGCGCTGGCAGGCCCTCCGTTGGCGTGAAGTCGAGTTGTCCATCGATGGTGAACGTGGGAAACGCTCCATCAATCGCGGCACGTAGCGATGTGCGTTGAACGATCGGCGCACCAGGCACGAGTTTCGTGATGTCGGCAGCTTCGGCTTTCGGAAGATCGACGGATGCAGACAGGACATCGCCTTCGAGGCTCGCTTTGACGGTGACCGCGATGTTTCCAGCTTTTCCACTGAAACCCGTGGCCATGCGCGGAAGCACTTGAGCCGTTGTTTCCGGAGGCGTATTGGCTGGCGGAAAATCCACGTGCAGGTGGTACTCGCCGTTGCCGGCGATCTCTACGGGCAATAGTCCACGTTCGGTGACGTTCGTCGGTTCGACGTCGAGCTCGAGTTTGTCCGGGTCGATGTGTAACGACGCAACGAGGTTTGTCGTTTCGGCATCGAGGTTTCGCGGACTGGTGATGTTGCCGTGTGTGCGGGCGTGGGCGACCTCGACGCGATCGAGCAAAATGAAGGTTTGGCTTGGTCTGGCCTTGGGTTTGGAAGGCTTTTTTGTCGGGGATTTGCTGGGCTTGGGGGTGAACGCCTGTTGAATGCCCAACCGGCCTTGGTCGTCGCGATCGAGGTTCAAGTCGACATCGTCGATCTGGATCAACGGCAACAAGATCCGCACATTGCCGTTTCTTGCTGCGCGGAGCAGGCCGCGCGTATCGATCTGCGCTTTGATCCCCGAGGCTCGAATCGTTTGACGTCCCACGGGATCGAAGGCGACGACGGCCTTGATGACGATTTCGTCCAGCTTTACTTGGTCGAAATCTTCGATGACCACGCGGCCTTCGAGGGCGCCTGCGAGGACCTGATTGACCGCGTGTCGCGTTATGCGTCGAAGCGGGGGCAGGTTCACGTGCAAACCCAGCGAAATCAGCACGGAACAAGCAAAAACGGACGTCAGCCCGAGCGTGGCGAGGATGGTTCCGAACGCGCGCCGCACTCGTCCTCGTTTTCGAGGCGGTGCAGAAGGTGCGTCTGCGATCGGCTTTTCGGGCGCCACAGAGGGCAGCATAGCGAAAACGAGCGCGATGCACCTGCCTCGTCAGCCGCGTATTCCGTGCATTTATTCGCTGATTGCGTGCTTCGGCGATGAACCGGGCTGCTCGTAGATGCAGGCCGATGTCGTGTCCCCAGCCCAGCCCGGGTGAAATTTCTGACCGCACTCAGGCGTGTTTTTCGAGTGACTTTGGGGCTGGATCTCGGGACGCTTGCACCAGCGCCCGCATGTCTGCGAAGGTGCTATCCCCAATCGTATGCCCAAGCCTGATCCTCGCGTTCTCGCTCGCGTCGCTGGCGGTTACCTCAAGGAACATCCCGAGGAGATCGTCCGCGCACTTCGCGGCGCTGCTCGTTTGCGCGTCGGCGTCCCCATGGATGCTTTGCGGTACCTCGCGCGCGAGTTTTTGCCGGAGAGTAAAAAAGGTCCGAAAGACATCAGCATCGACGCGGCTCCTCCGGGAATTCGTCTCACCGCGACGGTCGATGCGATGGGCACGCCGGTGCGCGCCACGCTCATCTTACACGTCGAAGAAATTGCGATCTCGACGTCCGAGTTGCGCGTCGCTATCCGGATCGAAGGTTTGTCGCTGACAGTGCTCGGCGATTCCGCTTCACCGCTGGCTGGGCTTTTGAAGTCTGGCGCGTTGGATCTGTCCAAACCTGGAAATCTCGTGGCATTCATGCCCAAGCGTCCGCCCATGCTCGTGGACGCAAAAGACGATCGCATCGTTTTGGATCTGATGAAGGTGCCAAAACTCGCCGAGAATCCGATGGTTCGTCGCTACTTACCCGTCCTCGTTCCCATCGTTGGAATTCGAGCGATCAAGACGAAAGACGATCATCTCGACATTCACCTCAAGGCCGACATCAGTGGCGTTCCGCAAGCCATTGCTGCGGCACGCCAACCGCCTTTCTGAACGGACCGAATGGCCGCACGGCAAGATCCCAGCGCGCTCACTTTCAAAGTTCTCGCCGAGATCGCAGATGGCGAGACCGCGACCGTGGAGTTGTGTCGTGTCACGTCAGGACCTTCCGAAGGTCGACTCGTGGCGGTCAAACGCTTGCATCCGCACCTCGCAGGCGATCCGGCATTCGTTGATCAATTTCGGGACGAGATGTGGCTGACTGCTGCGCTTCGTCATCCGAACGTCGTGGAAGTCGTGGGCTGGGGGAGTGACGATCGCGGCTTGTATTTGGCTGTCGAACTCGTCCAGGGCGTGTCTCTCGCTCGTTTGATGAAGACCATTTTCGACACCGGTGAAGCGTTCACCGAACGGATGGTCGTCTTCATTTTGCAGCAGATTTGTCGAGGTTTGGAGAAAGCCCACGCCCTCAAATCACCTGCTGGCGAACCCCTCAACTTGGTTCATCGCGACCTCACCCCGGGCAACATTCTCTGTTCATTTCAAGGCGACGTGAAGATCGCCGACTTTGGTTTGGCGAAAGCGAAACAGCGCATCACCAAGACCATGACGGGCATGATCAAAGGCCAGCTCGAGTACATCTCGCCAGAACAAGCGCTCGGCAAAGAGATCGATGCTCGTGCCGACATTTTTTCTCTCGGCGTGACGATGTTCGAGATCTTTGCCGGACGTCGCCCTTGGCTCGGGGCGAACGACATGGAGCTCGCGCAGCAATTGATGACCGCACCGCCTGCGGATCTTGCCAAGCTTCGGCCGAAAATTCATGGCGAGCTCGTCGACATCGTCAACAAGTGTCTCGAGAAAGATCCGAAGAAGCGATTTCAAACGGTGAGCGAAATTCGCGCCCGCTTCGACGAGTGGTTGTCCGCGCATGGTTACATGGAGGACAACGAAGAGGCTCTCGGCAGGTTCGTCCGGCGAAACTCGATGCGTCAGATTTCGTGGTTCGAAAGAGCGACCACGACAAACTCCGCAGATCCTCAGGGCAAACTCTTGGGGTCTTTGCCAGGGCCTTCGATTCCTTCGCTGAAGAGCTCCCCACCTCCCGCAGAGTCTGCACCAGCAACAGCGCGCGCCGCTGTTCCAAAAGCCGTTCCCGTTCCTGCACGTCCGGTGTTGCAGCGGCAATCGACGCTCAAATCGTCGCCTGTCGAAAACGAACCGACCGCCGCCGAAGGCAAAGGCGCCCTCGCAAAGATTCCGAGTTATGCCGGAGTGCCGAAAATCACCGAGGCACCGGACGCGGAAGAGATCGACGCCGATTGGGGCGAAGAGCTCCCCACACTCATCAAAGGCACACCCGAGCAGATCGCGCGTCTGCGGCAAGCCCAGCGTGCGGGAAAACCATTTGATCCCAAAGTTGTTTCGGGACAAGCCGGACGACCCGTTCCGCTCGACGAACCCACGACCAAAGATGGTCCGGGGATCCCGAACGTCGTCATTCGCGAGAAGAGGTCAGCAGAGGAAGAAGGATTGGAAGATGCAACGGCGCCGATTGGCGATTTGTTGCGCAAGGTTCGAGAAGGACGAACCACGCCTTCCGAGCCTCATCCCGGTCCACAGACGACGCGGAGTGCAGGGGCCGAACTCATTACGGAAGACCGGTTGCGAACGGAAGCCGAGCGTTTGTCGATCGAGGCTGTGAGGCTCGGGGAGGAAGTGAAGTCTGCTTATGCGCGGGCGGAGCGGAAGGCCGTGCTCGCCAAGGCCATTAGCGAAGCGGCGACGATTGCTTCGGATGCCCTCCGGATTGGCCAAGCCAATGGTTTGGCCGAGGCGCAACGGAAACTCGAATCAGCGCTGAATCTCGAGCGAACGGCGCGGGCAAACGACAGTGCGGCAAGTAGC
>DAOMZH010000635.1:0-6712 GCA_035437985.1 Polyangium sp. (in: bacteria)
ACCGCGCTTTCGCCTCACCGAGGGCGGACCGGGCGCAGGTCTGCTGCGACACCTGAGCATCGACCTGTCGCGCCGGCGCGTCCGCGTCGCGTGCATCCTGGCCGCGGTGACATGGGTGCCGCTGCTCATCCTCTCGGCGCAGCAGGGCTCGCTCCTCGAGCCGGCCGGAGGCGCCTTCCTCCACGACCTCACGACGCACGTCCGGCTCCTCGTCGCCCTGCCGGCGCTGGTCCTCGCCACGAGCCCGATCGGCGCCGGTCTGTTCGCCGCGCTCGCCCACTTCGTCGAGGCCGGCCTGGTCGGGCCCGACGATCGCCCCTCCCCTTTAGTCCACCGCCAAACCAATGTTCAGGGCACGTCCAAACGCGCAGCCCGAATGAGCGTCGCGAGAAAAACGTTGAGCGGCGATCTTTCGTATTCGCCCAACGCCGCGTACTTGTCGCGCGCCGCTTTCGCCTCGCCACCATGAGCCAAAATCGCCAACGACACAGCTTGCGCCCGCGCATCGTGCATATACGGGCGACTGCGCATCAGGCCCCAAAGCGGCGGGGTCATGAACAAGTACGACACGACGCCGCCTTCCGCGCCTTTGTCCGCAAGCGCCGGCCCCATGTCGTGCCGCTTCAGGTCGCTATACAAATACACCCGCAAAGTCCCCGGCACCGTCGACGAGATCCGCGGCTCCGCCCCATCCTTGGCCAAATCGACCTCCAAAGGCGGACCTCCTGAACGGTTCGTCAAGACATACTTCGTGCTTTCGAGCGGCAACGAACGTACATGACAAACGTCGCATCCGAGCTCGGTGAACATCTGATCGCCCTCGAGCATTAGCGACGTGTGGTCGAGATCGTCCTTCGGGAACGACACGACCGGAACTTCTTGCATGGCGATGAACATCGTCAGGGCGCTGACTTGCCCTTCGGTAATTTCATCGGTCACTCCATCACCATCAGGGTCTGTCCCTCCAAACGGACCGATTCGTTCTGGCGCGCCATGTTCCGCGACGAACGACGATTGCATCCCGTGGTGAATGAGCAGTTCTTCCTCTACGATCTCGCGGATCGAAACGTAGCGACCTTTCCAGCCAAAAGGTTTGACCACGAAATCTGCACCTACGCCCTGCACCTTGGACCCATCGACGCCGCCATTCGGATACGCTTCGATTTCGCCGAACGAAACACCCTTGGCGACGAGATCGACGCGCACGGGTTGTCCCGACGAACGAGCTTTTTGCAGAGCGTCGAGACGAACTTTTTGCAGTTCGGCCGTCATCTCGCGGCCCAGCAATTCGACGATGCCCGCGCCGGCAAGGGATCGTGGATTGCGAGTCAACGCAGAGGCTTGGGTTTCTCCGTCGCCATCGATGTACACGTTGTCTGCGGCATCGCCAGCCCCCGCGGGCCCACCGCGCCAATGACAAGCCGCGCACTTGATCGCATCGGGTCCGCCGCGTTTGCCTTGATGGAACCGAGAAAAATGAGGCAAATCTTTCGCGCCATATCCAATATCGGACGTAAACGTCATATTGAAAAGTTGCGCGCCGATTTGAAATAGTTCGGCCGGGGCAAACGCACGCGCATCAATCGCCGATTGATCAATACGCGTCGATCGCCACAAATATCCCGGGTCGACCGCATTGTAAAAACGGGCCTCGCGCCGCAAAGCATCCCGTTCGAGCGCCCGGTAGGCTTGTTTTTCGAGGTCTGGATCGAGCTCGGGCGTGTAAATGCCCAGGGGCTTGGCCGTTCCTTCGGAAGAACTCGGTATCGGCGCAGGGTCCAGAGAACACGCCGAGCCGAGCGCAATCGCTCCAAGGATCAATCCCGCAGCGGCCACCGAAGCGTGGGGGATTCTCATGGCAACACCCCAAGTCGCGGTTCACGCGTCAAAGACAAAAGAAAGACATGCAGGTCTTTTTGGGCTTCTGGATCGAGGTCCACAAAGGCGTCTCGGGCTTTTTGGGCGTCACCGCCATGAGCGAGGATCGCGTCGGGAATGGTCGTCGCGCGACCATCGTGCATATACGGAGCCGACTCGGCCAAACCCCATAATGGGCGCGTGAGAAATACACTGCGCGGAATGTTGCTCCCCGGTTCGTCGTGGGCGTCCGCGAGTTCTGGGCCCATGTCGTGGCGTTTCAAATCGCTGAAGAGGCGAATGTTGTAATTGCCGCGAGGTTTTTCCCCTTGAGCAATGATGTTGAATTCGACCGGGGGCCCACCCGTGGTATCGGGATAGTCGCGGAAAATAAAAATATCGAGAATGAGTTGTTCGCGATGACAATCGGCGCAACCAACGGTCGTGAATAACTCTTGTCCGTGAGCCCATCTTTGGCGCAAACCCGCGTCATAAGGAGGAAGAATGACGGGAACTTCCAGCTGGGTCATATAAGCCGCAGCTGCCGTGAGCACACCTTCTTCGATTTCGCGTTGGATTCCGTCGTTATCAGGATCGTACCAATTCGGACCAGACCCGAGTTTTTCGATATCGGGTTTGACCTTCCATTGTTCGGCGAGCACATGCGATTGCACTCCGAAATGAATACGTGCAGCTTCTTCGGCAAATCGCCGCAGCTTCGCGATGGTGCCTTTCCAAGCGAACGGTTTGATGACCAGATCCTCATCGACGCCTTCGATTTGCGAAGTATCGACAACACCTTCAGGCGTAACCGTAATCGAGCCGAAAGAAATGTCTTTTGCCATCAAGGGTAACGTCGCGGGCGCGTTCGTCTCCAGCGCCCGGGAAAGCGCCCGGTCACGAATCTGCGCCAAACTCGCGCTCATTTCTTCGGCGAGCATTTGCACGAAACCGACACCTAGAAGAGGCGGGGCATTACGAACGTTTGTCGAAGACAGGTGTTCGCCGTCGCCATTGAGAAACGCATTTTGCGCGAGCGATCCGGCACCATCCAAACCACCCACGGAATGACAACCAGCACACGAATAGGTATCGGAACCGCCGCGCAAGCGCGAATGCACGCGACGCAGCTGCGGCAGCGACGGATCACCCGAACCGTCTATGGCGCGAAATTCGTGCGTAAAAAGCGAATCGCCGAAACGAAACAAATCATCGGGAGTATAAAGCTGCGCGTCGATTTCATTCTGGCGAATCGTGATGTGCTCACGATCATCGAATTCACTGACGGCACCGGTAAATTCTTCGAATCGCTCCCGATGGGCCAAACGGAGCGCTTCGTCGACGGAAGTAGCAATGTCTTGGGGGCTTGGGGGGTCGCCGTGGGGCCAAGGAATGGGGGCCTCGCCCCCGGCAGCGGCGAGAAAACCGCTGCCGAGGAGCGCGAATGCAAATCGCAGACGAATGCGCGACGCACTCATGGCCATCCCTTTCGCATCACGGAACGCACTTTTGGAAGCAGCACGGCACGGGGCGCAGCGGGAAACAATCGATCCCGGCATTCTGGTGCGGCGCTGGGTTGGTCGCATCGTACACGGTGTCTGGGTCGAGCGTGTACTGGATGTCGAGAACCCCGGCATTGTTTGTCACGGTGACGAATTCGCCGTCGGCCAAATGGCTCGTGGGGTACTTCCAGTCATTGCAACGACCACCGGGACCAGCTGGCATACCCGGCAAATCGGTCGTGCGGTGCAGCCAAATGGCTTTGCTCGTGCCCTGCGGAACGAGCGTCTTCAAGTTGTCGATGTCCGTCATGTGATTGGCCGGATCCGTCTTCAGCTGCTCCCATTGCTGGTATTCGCACATGCCAAACGCGCCGATTGCTTTGCAAGAAGCGTCGGCCGCATCAATGCCGTCGATGCCACCGTATTGAATCAAGCCCTTCGTGTCCCCAACCGGCGAGAAACCAGCAAAGATGAGTTTACCATCGCAAGGGTTACCGCTGCTGCTGGAGCTGCTGGAGCTGCTGGACGTGGGAACGCCGCATCCCGGCGGACACAGTTCGCCGCCGTCACAGGTCTCCGGCGGCTGAATGACCTTGTCGCCGCAATACGGGAGTCGACAATCGTTGTTGCATTCGTCGGTCGGATCGCAGTCGCCGTCGTCGCATTGTTCGCCGGTCTCGGTATCAACCATGCCATTGCCACAGGTGCCCGGTCCCGCCGCATGACAATTGCCGCCGCCCGAACCCGCCGTTCCGCTGCTGCCACCACCGGCACCGCCATTACCACCCGAACCTCCCTCGCACATACAGACGGTGTACGTACCATCCGCTTGGCACGTCTGAATGCCCATCTGCGTCGCGGTGCAGTTGCACACCTTGGTTTCATTGAGGGTGCACGCGCCACCCGACGATGTCTGGCTGGTGTCGCCACTGCACGCCTGGAGCCCCAGAGCGGCAAATGCCAACGTAAAAACAGGAACGAGCATTGATTTGAAGAAGCTACGCATTGGTGAACTCCCGGTCGAAGTGCCTAGGTGCCGATACGAAAGGATGCGTCCGTTCAGTCAGTAGAGCGAAATTGCCTCGATCGGTCAACTCATATTCCGGAAAAATGCCGTGAACCAGCGTGCGCACACGAGCCTCGATCTCGCCACCTCGCACCGAATTCGAATAATGAATTGCGTAACGCGACGCGCTAGCTCGTGCGAATGATTGCGTATTGATTTTGATGAGGAGAAGGAAAGGTCAATTGTAATGGCGCCGATTGCACCAGCTACAACTTGAACATCGCCATTGCCGTTTCGCCAGGCTTGACGATGACACTCCGCGATTTCGTGGCTCCACTCGCGGGTTTACACTGAACCGAATACGTTCCGGCAGGCACCGATAACTTCAACTGAGAACTCGTCCCCTTCGAAGCTCCATTGACCGAAAATGTACACGTGCCTCCAACGGCAACCGCTGCAAGCGTGCCGTTGCCACCTCCCGGCGGTGGAGGCGGCGGCGGTGGCGGCGGCGGCGGTGGCGGCGGCGGCGGTGGAGGCGGCGGACTCTTTCCGCCACCCGACGACGTCTTTGTCGTCGAGCCTCCACCATTTTGCGTCGGAGGCGGCGTTCCACCCCCCGTCGTCGTCGGAGGTTTGTCCGCCGTATCAGCCGTGGGCTGATCTGGAACCGGATCAGCCGTCGTCGTTGGAGTTTGTCCCGGCGTAGCGGTGGTCGTCGGAGTATTCGCCGTGACGGGTCCGGCACTATCTCCCGATGCCGGCGTCCCCTCGGCAGGTTTGTCCCCACTACCCACGACGAATATACCCACCAACGTCGCCAGCAATGCAGCAACACCAACGACCGCGCCAATCAACATTCGGCGATCTCTTTTGGGCGCAAACGGATTTTCATCACCGGTCGTTGGGACTGCCGAGCCCTGCGGCGTCGCCGGATCTCGAGCTGCCCATGCCGGTAATGCCGAACGCCCAGCTTCCGACGGCAACATCGGCAATGCCGGAGACGGCGGAATAATCGGCGGCGGCGGAGTGGAAGTCGCCGGGTTTGGCCCAGGAAACCCAGCCGTCGCAGGTGAATTCGCCGCGGCTCCGGCCGCAGGCAAAGGTGGCCCGCCTCCAGCCGCTGGTCTTGGCGGCGGTCCGCCTGCAGCTGGTCTTGGTGCGGGAAGAGGAGGTTTGCCCGGTGCGGGTTTGCCAGGGGGCGAAGGCGAACTCGGCACGAAGTCGCCCGCCAAAAACATCGTGCGCTCCATCGGCGCGTCACCACCACCCGCAGGATCCGGCGCCAAATCACCAACCATGAGCGCCGTGCTCATCATGCGCGTCGCCTCTTCACCATCCTCGTCCGCCGCAGGTTTGGCCGGAGGTGGCGGAGGCACGGAGCCCGTCTTCTTCTTGTTCGTTGCCGCGTGCGTGATCGCTCCAATGCGATCGATCAACACTTGCCCTTCAGCCGTGACAAACTGGCGCAACGCGTGGGCAAACGCGTGCACGTTGGCGAACCTTCCTTCGGCTTCCTTCGCCATCGACCACCCGATGATCTGATCGACCTCGCGTGGAAGATCGGGACGAAGCTGCAAAACCGGGGTGGGGTTCTCCTTCGCGATCTGAAACAGGAGCGTCGCCATGTCGCCATCGAACGGAGGACGGCCGGTCAGCGTGAAATAAAGAAGTGCACCAAGAGACCAAACGTCCGCGCGCACATCGATCGTCTTCGCCTTGCGCAACACTTCGGGCGACGCGTACGCGGACAAACCAACGACCGTCGTCGCCGTCATCTCGCCGCCTCCGGGTCCCGCCACATCGCGCATCAGCTTCGACGTGCCGAAGTCGATCAGTTTGACGAGCGGCGAGCCTCCAGCGCGCGTCGTGACAAACAGATGCTGCGGCTGCATCTCGCGCAAAATGATCCCGTGCCCGTGCGTCTCGGCAACCGCTTCCGCTGCTTGCAAAACAAGAAGCGCAGCTTCCTGCAACGACAAACGCCCGCGAGTTCGCATGTACGCAGCAAGGTCCGTGCCTTCCAAAAATTGGCGAACCAAATAGAAGGTGCCATCGGGTTGCGTACCGACATCGATGATGCGTGCAACGTGTTCCGATTCGAGCTTCGCCAGCGTCCGCGCCTCGCGTCGAAAACGCTCGAGCTCTTTGTCATCGGTTTGCCCCGGTAAGAGCAAACGAATCGCAACACGTTGATCGAACTCGGTGTTGAAAGCCTCGACGAGAACCCCATGTCCTCGGCCGAGAATGGTCCGAATCCGGAATTTGCCGGCCACCAGGCCGCCCGGGCGAATTTCGTCAGGTCGCATGTTTCGCAGCGCAGCAGATGAGAAACCAGCCGCTCGCGCAT
>DAOMZH010000636.1:0-6712 GCA_035437985.1 Polyangium sp. (in: bacteria)
TCTCTTGTGGCAAGAACGTTGCCAGTCCGTTTACGCTGTGAAATTTTATAAATGCCAGAACTTTGCCTACAACTTAGTTGGCAAAGTTACCTAGCGTCAGCCAATCGAGGTGGCAGGATCTCGATACGAAAATTACCCCCAAAGCCGTCGATTTGGTTTACCGTCTCGGACGATGGCCAAATCCAGCGTGGGACTTTGTGTTTCGTGCGCGGAGATTTTCGATGCTCCGTCGCGTTGTCCAAAGTGCGGGGCGGCGTATGCGCGCACCACGGAAGATATCGAAGCTTGGGAAACCAAGCGGCTTTTGCGGCGGATCGAGACGTGGAGAAGCGAACGGCTCGTCACGAAGCGAGTTGCGGGGCGGCTCATTGAGCGGATCGAGAAGGGGAGTCCGCTGGCACCGGACGTTCCGGACGAACCCATTGCGAAGATCGAGCAAACCGAGGCAGTGAACGAGCCTGCGGCGGAACCGGCGGCGCATCCTTTGGAACGTGGCGCGGACGCGTTGATCGGCGGAACGACGTCGTTTTGGAAGGAGCTTTCGACACGTCATGCCAAGATGGTCGCGGCGCTCGAGGCGGATGGACCGCATGGCGCGGAGGAGCGTGCGCCGAGTTCGTCGCGACAACCTGATGCGGGGATTGATGCGGGCAGGGCGGTGTTTGCCCGGGGACAGGGCGTTGTCGCCCCGGGAATCGAAGCGCTCGTCGAGCTCGATGCGCATGATCCCTCGGAAGCAGCCAAGCCTCTTGGGGCATTGCAAGTTTTTTGGTTCATTGGCACGTTGCTCGTACTGAGCGGCTCGGTCATGGGCGTACGCGAAGCGTGGCGCTCGCTCGAAGGTGCATGGCGTCCATTGGCGATTGCGGGAGCGCTTTTCGGGTATCACGCGGCGTTCGTGGGTTTGTCACGCTTCTTGGCTCGGCGTTCGGTCGTCACGGGGCGCGTATTGGGCGGCATTGCGGCGGGACTTTTGCCGGTCGTCATGGTCGCCGCTGCAGTTGCTCGGGGAATGGCCCCAGGATTGGGTCTTGCAGCTGGCGGCGTTTTGATGTGTGCCTCGGCCATTTCGCTTTTTTTGACGGGGCCGGTGTTTGCCCGAGGCGCGGGGCTAGGATTGGCTCTGGGCCTCGTCCCGAGTTTCGCCATTGAGTTGTTTTTGGGAAGTACGGAGGTCACGGAGCGTGAGCGCATTACGTGGCCATTTTACACGCTCGTTCCGGTGTTTGTCTCGGCACTTGCATCTCGATTTGCAAGTACGGAAGCTGGTAGTGTTCGCAGCGCAGCGGCCGTTGCAGCGTCGTTGTACGGAGCGATAGCAGTTGGCATTTTTGCCTATTTTGGCGCTCCCGATCAACCCGCTATCGATCTCTCCAATTTTAGCGCCGCCGTTTTGGCTGCTCTTGCCTGGACATCCGCAATGGGCACCGCCGCGTGGCTCGCCACCCGCCATTCCGGTGAACCTCGCGGCATTGTCGCTTTGGCCCCCAATGCGTCGTCGGTCATGTCGATCGTCGCGCTCGCATTGGTCCTCGGCGTCGCTTGTGCCGGCACCGTGGCAGCGTATACGGTCAGTCGTTTCGACCTTGTTTCGACAGGTTCATTCGTTTGGATTCCAACCATTGTGACCTCGGTCGGGTTTGTCCTTCTTTGTTATGAAGCTTCGCAGCGTCCGGGGGCGATTCACCTCGCGGTGCCCTTGGCGTTTGTCGCGGTCGCTTTGGGTTCGTCGGTGCTTTTCAACGAGGGGCCGCCGATTTCGGTTGCCATGACGGCGATCATTCCCGCGGGCCTCTTTTTAGCCGCACCCTTTACCACAGCTCCGCGTCGAGTTCTCGTCGGATGGGCGACGGTAACGAGTTTTGGCGTCACGTTCATCACGTTTTTTAGCGAATTTGCCCAGTTGGACGCCCGTGGATTGACGGGAATCGAGCCGTGCATCATCTCCGCAATGGTCGCCGGATGTTTGTCTCTCTCGGCCCATTTCGGAGGTCGGGCGACACGCACGTTTCCCCATTATCTCGGCGCCGTATTGATGTTGATCGCGCTGCTCGCGCATGTCGTACCGAGCCATCCCGAACCCTTCGGGTATTGGTTGGGTTATGCTTTGATTGCAGTGGCCGTGGTGTATGGCGTCGCCGCGTTGCCTTATGGTTTGCTGGCCGGAAAAGCGACGGGTAGACCTTTTGACGACGTTTCGATGATTGCCATTCTCGTGGTCTCCTGGCTCGTCATCTTCCTCGTTCCTGCGGCGCCCAACCCGCCGTCTTCGCGCGCCGATGTCATCAATGGCGTGTTTTTGGCGCTACCCGCGTTGTGTTCCGCGGCGATTCTGATTCTGCGCGCACTTCGTGACGAAAGCAATATCCTCACGCTGCATGCAGGGTTTGTCTTGGCGGCAACGGCCGATATCATTGCTGGACAAAATGCTCCCCCGGCGTTCGTTGCGGGCGTAATGGCGTTGGCGCTGGTGGTGCCCGCCATGGCGCGTACACCCAATCCCGAAGGCTCTTCACCATTTGGACGTTCGGTTTTCGGTTATGTGCCTTTGCCCTTGGGGGGCCGAGGGCGAACGTTGCTAGATGGGTTTGCCCTGGCCGGGTCTTTCTTGGCCATACGATCCGTGATTGGGGCATTGAATTGGGTGGGGTCAATCTCCAGTGGCGCTCTCGATTTCGATCGTCCGTTTGTCTTGTTCGGCCTCATTGGTGTCATTGGCGTAGCGTTTGCGGGTTTTGCGACGCGCGCCATCGAGGTGCTTCGCGCACGTGGCCACATCGGGACCATGGCTTTGCTTGGGGTGGCAATTGTCATTACCGCGCTGGCCAATCGTATCGGCCGGCCCTTGCCGCCAGAGGTCGTGGCGCGAAACTTGACGATTGTTGCGGTTCTCGTCTGGCTCGTGGCCCGTCTTTTCGTGCATTATGGTCCGCGCCTCGGCAAGTCCCTGGATCGTCCCGAACACGGCAAAAATTACCACTACATACCGCATTTGGGGGTTGGGGCGCTCGGCTTGATCCTGGCGCTCGATGCCTATCTGGTCGGCACTCCGCTGATATCGCGCGGTCTCGCCGTTGTGCCCCCGCTTTTCCCATTCGGAACCGCGCTGGCGTTTTTCCTGCTCTACCGTTCGTCGCGCTGGGCTCCTTTCTTGAGTTTCGGATTTGCGGGGCTCCTTGGTTTTTCATTTTTGGTTGGAGCTCAAAAGGCTATTCTCGGCCCGGATCTCACGCCACTCGATCCACCCGGGGGACGTTGGGTTTTAACGGCGATTGCCGAGCGATGTCGATTGTCTTATCTCGATCCAACGCTGTTCCTTTTGCCGAACGACACGGAGGTCTTTCAGCGCGTGCGGGCGCTGGTGGGAGCATCGGTGTTTGTCTTGGCAACAGCGGGGTTGCTCGTGGCGATGACTCGAGTGGCGGTGGTGAATCAATTCGTTGCGGTTCGTCTTTTGGGAACGTCGGGCGAAAAAGAAGAAAAAGACGTCAAAACTGCGATTGAAATTTGGGCGGCTGTGGGCGCAGGGCTTTTGACCTTGGAGCTCACGATGTGGCCGACGCTTTTGCCGGCGCTCGTATTGGTGGCTGCTGGTGCATTGGCGGTGCTGGCGCGGAGCGTGCTTTTGCGAACGGCACTTCCGGCTGTCGGGGCGGCGCTCGTCGTGCATGCTGCGGCGCATTTGGGTTCGACCGTTCCGGATTGGGGCGGGCCCATGATGGCCTTGTTGGCGCTTGGCGCCATTGCTGGAGGAATCGTTCTTTCGCGGCGTAAAGCCTACGATGTCAATGTTCTTCTCGTGACGCAAGTGATTGCTTTGGGTTTGGCTTGTTTATCCATTGCTTATGCGCTTGCCGTTCGTGCGCCCACGAGCCAAGCCGACGCGGGCTTGGTCCGTGTGGCGAGCGCTCTCACGAGCCTCGATGGTTCGTGGGCGCGATCGTTCTCCGTGGCGATCTCATTGGGGATTTTGGCGGTCGCGGCGGCTGCTGGCGCCTGGTCGTATCGTGCCGGGCTCGCGACGTTTTTCTCTGCCTTGCCGCCGATTTTACTGGCTGAAGCGGCAATCGCTGCGGCAGCTGCTCTTGCGTATTCCTCGCCCGACGACGTTTTTCCGCGGATCATCACCCGCGATGGCGCGCTTGCAGGTGGGCTCATCGCGCTCGCGACCCTGGCTTCCCATTTCGCGGCAATTGGTTTGGCGTGGAAAAAACACGAGCCGGCTCGGAGAGGCACGGTGGTAGGTCGCGACGTAGCTCTGGTGCTCGGTGTGGGCATTATGATGCTGTTCGTCATGTACCCCGAACCTGGTGGTCTTTCGCCTGGAAAGTGGGGCTTGGTGGCGCTTGCTCTCCCGCTCGTCGTGTGTGTGGACGCGATCGGGCGGTTTGGCACGGCACGCCACGTGTACCTGGCGCAAACGCTCGTCGTGGCCATGTACGCATTTTTGACGCAATCGATGAATTTGCGTCCTGAGGTCGATGCGCTCCTCGGATTGGCGTATGGTTTCACGCTCTTGGGCGTGGCGGTGATTGCGCGGCGAAACAAACTCACGACGGTGGCCGATGCGACGCGTCGCTTCTTGATGGTGCTGCCATTTCTCATTGCTTTGTTGACCATCAACGACTCGACAAACTCGGCGGCGCTTTTTGCGCTGGGCTCCAGCGTCTTGTACGGAACGATTGCGGTAGCCGAGCGTTCTCGCATTTTCGGCTCGCTTGCGGCTTTGGCGGGTAATGCGGCGCTGCTCGTGTTTGCGTTGGCGCAAGGTCTCGACGGTATCGAGATCTACGTTGGACCTTTGGGTCTCTTGGTCATGGCCTTGGCGCAAATTTTCGCCACGAAAATCGATGCATCCGCGCGCTCGGCGCTCCGCGTGATTGGTGGCGTTTTTCTTTATGTTCCCTCGGGACTCAAGCTGGCGCTGCGCCTCGGGGCGGCGGAGGATCCGACGTATTCCGTCATTTTCGGAGTGGTTTGTCTCGTCGGTGTTCTCGCGGGCGTGATTTTGCGTGTACGGGCGTATCTGGCGCTCGCAACATTGGCGCTGACCTTGGATGTCGTGGCGAATTTGGTGTACGCGGGCCTGCGTGATCATCGCCTCGGATTTATTCTCTTGTCCGTATCGGGGCTTTTGATCCTGGGTTTGATGATTGCGATAACGCTCTTCAAGGATCACGCGTGGGCGCTTGCGGAGCGTTTGCGAGCGCGGGTACGGGGTTGGGATTGACGAACGGTTGTCAGGACGATCGCCGTTTCATCAGCGTAATGATCCAATAAGGGTCGGGTTTTCGCCGATTCCAAAGATTCGCGATCGTGGTAGCGCGGTCGAGCGCCGAGTCGACGAGCTTGTGCCACAAGTTGCGCGGAAGAGGTCCGAAGTTCGTCTCGCCACACTTCGGGCATTCAATTTTTGCGCCTTTCCACATGTACCAACGTTTGGCGTATTTGTGTCGTGCGTGTTCGAGCGTCGCGTACGATGGTTTTTCCGGGGGCCCGACGTGTTCGGTGCGGATGCGTTCAAAATCAGGAAACGCGGTATCGAACACGCGTTCGTCGAAGGAACGTAAATGCCCATCGGTATGGAATTGCAATCCACATTGGGGGCACAAGGCCACGCGTCGCGCGAGTTGTTCGCGATAGGGAACACTGAGGAGCAGCCATTTCGTCGTCACGCGGTTCATCTCGACAATCGCGCGTTCGTAGACTCCGTCGGGTAAATGCTCCAGCATCTGACTCGAATGCACGAGATCCACTGAATGATCAGAAAAGGGCAGGGCGTCAGCGCTCGCTTCCATGGCGCGACAGCGCAATTTGGACACCGCCACGGGGCTGCGATCAATACCCGTGACATCCCAACGCTGCGCGAGTTGATGCGTAATGAAACCATCGCCACAACCCACGTCGACGATGGTGCGCACATCCTCGGGAATCATGGACAAAATCAACTTGGCTTTGGCGATGATATTCGGATCGTTCGACGTATCGGTGCGTTCCCAGTGTCGGTCGTAGAACGAAGGATTGTCGGTTTGAACCGCAGGGGGCGAAGACATCGGCGTCGAGCAAGATAGACGAGATGTTCCGTCGCGCAACATCCTTGGCGCGCGGAAGTGATCTTTTCTGCTGCTTCGAACTGGCCCCGGGCGCATCTATGTTGCACAGTAGCGCCCTCGATGTCCTCCGAATCGTCCTCGCCTTCCGAAGAACAGGCTTTTGCTGCGGAACGTCAGCGAATCGAGCGTTTTTACAACGAAGATTTTCTGCCAGCGAATGCGTGGACGACGTTGTCTCCGCGGGCCTACCTTTTTTTGCGCCAACGTCAACGCCGAATTCGCGACACGCTTCTCGAATGCGGTTTGGACTCCCCAACCCACCTCCAATCACTTCAAGTGCTCGATGTTGGTTCAGGCGGAGGAACCAACATTGCTTGGCTGATTGAGCTCGGCGCAAATCCCACAAATTGTGTAGGAATTGATTTGTTACCCAAACGAGTGGAGGCGGCCCGAAATCGCCTTCCGAACGTGCGTTGGCTCGAGGGGGACGTAACGAGCCTCGATGTTGGAGGCCCGTTCGATTTCGTCATGCTTTTGGCTGTGTTGACTTCGGTGACGTACGCGCCGCTCAAACAACGGATCGTGGATCGTTGTTTTTCGTTATTGAAGCCCGGCGGCGTATTGTTTTTCTACGATGTCATGTGCCTGCGCGAGCATCG
>DAOMZH010000637.1:0-6702 GCA_035437985.1 Polyangium sp. (in: bacteria)
CTGGTCTTTCTCCGCGTGATATCGATATCGTCGAAGCCCACGGAACGGGAACGAAACTGGGTGATCCAATTGAAGCCCTGGCCTTGCTCAATGTGTACGGGCGGGATCGTTCCCCGGACGATCCATTGTGGATCGGATCGGTCAAGTCGAATCTGGGGCATACGCAAGCTGCTGCGGGCGTCGGCGGAGTCATGAAGGTGCTTCTGGGACTGCAACACGGCCTCATGCCCAAAACGCTGCATGCTGATAATCCTTCGCCCTACATCGATTGGTCGAGCGGTCAGGTAAAACTTCTGCAGCAACACCAGCCGTGGCGAACCAAAAACCGCCCGCGGCGTGCTGGAGTTTCATCGTTCGGCATCAGCGGCACGAACGCCCATATCATTCTCGAGGAAGCCCCGATTGTCGAAACAAGCACTTCCCAAACGAACGACAGGGACGAGCCGCTGCTATTCGTTCTGTCAGGAAAAACCGCTTCGGCATTACGAGGACAAGCGGCAAAGTTGCACGAGCATCTCGCTGGGCGTCCGCAATTGAAGTTAGCGGACGTTGCGTATTCGCTTGCCGATACACGCACCCATTTCCCGCATCGCGCGGCGATCGTCGCTCATGATCGGGAAATGGTATTACAAGCCATCGACGCGCTGGCCCGTGAAGCACCTGCGGAGTGGCTCGTTCAGGGGCAGGAGCAATCTAGCCCCAAAGTCGCATTCGTTTTTCCTGGCCAAGGCGGTCAGTGGCTTGGGATGGGACGTGAATTGCTCCAGTCGTCGCCGGTTTTTCGGGCCGAACTCGAAGCGTGTGCCTCCGACCTTGCTCCACACATATCATTTTCGCTTCTGGACATGATTGCACGGAATGACGACGCGAATATGCTCGAACGAGTCGACATCGTGCAGCCGGTCCTATTCGCGATCATGGTTGCTCTTGCGGCATTGTGGCGTTCACTGGGAATCGTCCCTGACGCCGTGGTCGGCCATAGCCAAGGTGAAATCGCGGCGGCGTATGTTGCGGGGGCCCTTTCGTTGGAAGATGCATGTCGAATCGTCGCGATACGATCGCGATTGCTGGCGCAGCTCGATGGCAGCGGAGCCATGGCCTCGGTCGAATTATCTGCGGAGGAGCTGGCCCTACGAATTGCGCATCTCGGGGACAAACTCACGATTGCTGCCCACAACAGTCCTCATTCGCTTGTGATCTCGGGTGCTGCCGCAACCGTCGACGCAATGTTGGCCGATCTCGCGGCGGATCAAGTATTCGCGCGCAAAATTCGGGTGGGTTATGCATCTCATTGCCACCACGTAGAAATCGTCCGTGAACAACTTTGCGCAGCATTAGCAGCCATTTCGCCTCGCGCAAGCACGATTCCTTTCTACTCGACCGTCACCGGCCGACAGCAAAACGGTACCGAGCTCGACGCGGCGTATTGGTACGAAAACCTTCGACGAACGGTTTTGTTCTGCGAAACCTCACAAGCGCTCCTCGCCGATAGTCATAAATTCTTCGTTGAAATCAGCCCGCATCCGGTCCTCGTTCTCGCACTCGAAAAAACGGCTGCTTCGTCGGGAATGAATTCCACCGTCCTGGGCACGTTACGGCGTAACGAAGAAGAGCGCGCGCGGGTCTTATTGTCTCTGGGACAATTGTTCGTGGGGGGCGTAGCGATAAAATGGGAAAAGGTTCTTCCCAGCGCACATCGAATTCCATTACCGACTTATGCATTTCAGCGCGAGCGATATTGGTTGAAAGCGCCAAATACGCTTCAGAGCAGTCCGGAGGCGCTCGGTCTCGTGAGTCCGGCGCATCCGCTCGTATCGGCAGCCATATCGCTAGCCGCGGATGATTCATATTTATTTACGAGCCGTCTTTCGTTACAATCTCATCCTTGGCTTGGGGATCACGTCGTATTCGATAACGTGCTCGTACCAGGCGCAGCGCTTCTCGAATTGGCATTTGCCGCTGCGCGACACGTCGACCTCGAATACCTCGATGACATGACTTTGGAGGCGCCGCTCGTCGTACCGCAAAAGGGCGCGGTGCGTGTGCAAGTTTTGATCGGCCCGCCGAATGAAAGGTCGCAACGGGCCATTACGGTTTTTTCCCGCGACGAAAACGCGTCGGAACAATCGCCATGGACACGTAATGCCACTGCCACATTTACGCCGGGGACGTCTCGTCCAACATTCGATTTCGGTGAATGGCCTCCACCAGATGCAACACCGATCGACCTCGAAGATTTTTATAGTCGCTTGGCGCTTTCGGGGATTGATTATGGCCCAGAATTCCAAGGCCTGCAGAAAGCGTGGAAACGCGGACTCGATTGGTATGTCGAGGCTGCTCTTTCGGAGGAATTGGCTCGGGACGCCAGGAATTACGGGATTCATCCGGCCCTCATGGACGCCGTATTGCAAACGATCGCCTTGAGAAGCGAATCAGAAAGTGGCGCGTCGCTGCTTTTTGGTATGTCCGGTGTGGCGTTGTGTTTACCGGGCAGCAGCGCGGTCCGCGCGCGGTTGTCGCCATCGGCCACTGGCGGCGCGATATCGCTCGAAGTCGCCGGAACCGATGGAAGTCCGGTTTTGATTGCCGAAGCATTGCACACGCGTCCCCTATCGCGAGATCAGCTTCCTCGTCCTGGCGTTTCTCGTCATGACGCGCTATTTGCGGTGCAATGGACGAAGCTTTCTCCCGACGCGGCACCAATACCAACGGAAAATTGGGCCTGGATAGGTGACGTTCCACGTAATGAACTGCCCCGACCGTACACTACTTTTCACAGTATGTGTGCGGAACTCGACCCAGAAAAACCAGTTCCGCAAACCGTCATCGTATTCGAGAAAAAGGCGACCGCTTCTCTTGTCGACGCTGCCCACGATACGACATGTCGTACGCTCGCGCTGTTGCAAGAATGGCTCGCGGACGAACGTTTCGAATCCTCGCAACTGGTCTTCGTTACTCGCAATGCGGTTGCGACAATTGAAACCGAAGGGGTTGGCGAACTGGCCCATGTTCCCATTTGGGGCTTGGTGCGATGTGCGCAGGCTGAAAATCCCGACCGTTCGATTCTCCTCGTCGATATTGATGATACGGACGCGTCGTTTCTGGCGTTGTCGCGGGCCATTGCTACGCATGAACCACAAGTGGCCATTCGTCAAGGAGCACTATTTTCTCCACGTCTCGTTCCGGCCACTGCGCTACCCAATTCGGTTTTTCCCGTGGACTCGCGAGGAACCGTATTGATTACCGGGGGAATGGGGCCTCTCGGGCGATTGCTGGCGAAACACCTGGCGACGAGGCACGGAGTGCTGCGCATGCTTCTCACGTCGCGTCAAGGTCCGAATGCTCCGGGGGCTGATGACTTTCGCCGCCAAATGGAAGAAATCGGCGTGAAATTGACGATTTCATCATGCGATGTGGCCGACCCTTCGGCATTGAGAAAGCTTCTCGAATCGATTCCGAAAGAGCATCCGCTGGTGGGTCTCGTGCACACCGCTGCCGTGCTCGATGATGGAACGATTCGCGCGCTCACGCCCGAGCAAGTCGCTCGTGCGTTGCGGCCCAAGGTGGATGCCGCTGTTTTACTGGACGAACTAACACGCGACATGAATTTGTCGTTCTTCATTCTGTATTCGTCGCTCGCCGGCGTCGTTGGCGGACCGGGGCAGGGGAGTTATGCTGCCGGCAATGCATTTCTCGATGCCTTGGCGATTTCGCGGAGGGTTAGGGGATTGCCGGCGGTCGCCATTGCTTGGGGGTCTTGGGGCGAAGCGGGTATGTTGACGCGTCTGTCGGATGCGGATCGAGTGCGCATGCGTCGAGCGGGCGTCGTGCCGCTTTCCTCGAATGAGGGCCTCGATTTGTTCGAAATGGCTATACGTTCGTCGTCCGCGGCCGTCGTTGCTGCGCGATTTGACTTGGAAGTTTTACGTGAACGAACGGATGTCTTGTCGCCAATGCTCTCGACGCTTCTTCCGGCAAAGACAAAAAATCGGACAACGACGAGACGAGCATCCGCTCCAGGCGCAACGATCCTGGCGCAGCTGCGTGGTTTGTCCAAGGAGAACCAAGCGCGGGTGATTCTCGATATGGTCCGCGCAGAAACGGCTGCCGTCCTGGGTCATTCGGACGTGGCACGTATTCCAGCTGATGCGGGCTTCATGAACCTCGGGTTGGATTCATTGACATCGATCGAGCTTCGGCGTCGACTGCAGCAGATTACGGGATTGCCTTTGCCCGCAACGATCGCGTTCGATCATCCCTCACCTGGTCATATAGCGACGTTTTTGCTCGATAAGTTGGCGCCTGACGCGCAACGAGAATCCGCCATGGTGCATGCGCCGAGGCGAGGAGAAAAGGATGAAAGCATTGCGATCGTGGGCATAGCGTTGAATCTTCCCGGCGGGGCGAAGAATCTCGACGAGCTTTGGAGTGTCTTGGCGAATAGCCTGGACGCCGTTCGTCCGGTGCCCGCCCACCGTTGGGACGCCGATGCGTTTTACGATCCAAACCCGGAGACTTCTGGCAAGAGTTATGTACGCGAAGCGGCATTTTTGGATCATGTCGATCTTTTCGATGCCGCATTTTTCGGAATCAGTCCGCGGGAGGCGACATACCTCGACCCACAACAACGTTTGTTGCTCGAAGCAGCGTGGCACGCCTTTGAAAATGCAGGAATCGTTCCCGGCTCTCTCGTCAATTCGGCAACGGGTGTATTCGTGGGGGTCAGTTCGAATGGTTATGCTTTGCAACAAGGTTTAGCCGCCGATGCACCGGTATACGCCGCAACGGGCACGCAACTTTCTTTCACTGCGGGACGCATTGCTTACTCCTTGGGACTTCAAGGCCCGGCGTTATCTGTGGATACTGCGTGTTCGTCGTCCCTCGTGGCTTTGCATTTGGCCTGCCAAGCATTACGCCGGGGAGAATGCGACCTTGCACTGGCCTGCGGTGCGCAAATCATGGCCGGACCGGAGGGATTTGTGATTCTTTCGCGCAGCCGGGCGCTCGCGCCCGATGGTCGATCGAAAACATTCTCGGCCCAAGCGGATGGGTTTGGACGCGGGGAGGGCGTGGTCGTCTTGGTGCTCGAAAGGCTCGAAGATGCGCGGAAACGAGGACGGGACATTTACGCCATCATTCGGGGCAGCGCAATGAATCACGACGGGCAGACGAGCGGCATTACGGTGCCCAATGGTACATCCCAGCAAAAAGTGCTCCGCGGCGCGCTCGAAGATGCCCATTTGCTGCCGACAGACGTGGATGCCGTCGAATGCCACGGAACAGGCACCTCCCTGGGCGATCCTATTGAAGTTCAGGCGCTGGACGCAATTTATGGTCAAGGGCGCGCGAAAGACCAACCTTTGCTCCTGGGCGCGATCAAAACCAATATCGGGCACCTCGAAGCTGCGGCAGGGCTTGCCGGCGTCGCCAAAATCATTACCTCACTCCACCACGGAGCATTGCCCCCGACATTGCATTCTTCTCCCCCGAATCCCCATATCGACTGGGAAGGGTCATCGATGCATGTCGTGGAAAAACTGCAATCATGGGAGCCTGCGAAAGACGGCAAACCGCGGCGTGCAGGAATATCGGCTTTTGGTTTTTCTGGAACCAATGCCCACGTCATTTTGGAGGAAGCTCCGCCGTCGCCAAAACGGTCAGCGACCGAGAAGACATCGTCGTTGGTTTTGCCATTGCTCCTTTCGGCACGCACGGATACGGCGTTGTACGCGCAGGCCCAGCAGCTTCATGAATATTTGCAGCGGCATTCGCCCGTTGCGCTCGAAGATATTGCATTTTCGTTGGCGACGACTCGAACCGCGTTCGAACATCGAGCCGTCGTGGTGGCCGACGACCATTCGTCGGCCTTGGAATCATTGGCCTTGCTGAGCCAGGGAAAATCGTCGCCACGCATTGCTCGCAAGGAAGTGGCCGCCCACGCTCGAATCGCTGTGCTTTTTACAGGTCAAGGTAGTCAACGCGTCGGAATGGGACGAGAATTGTACCTTCGATTTCCAGCCTTTTCCGAGGTCTTCGATCAAATTTGCGCCCATTTCGACCCGGAAGTCGACCAGCCATTGCATGAGGTATTGTTTGCCGCCGAGGGATCTTTGGACGCTGGGCGATTGGATCAGACCGTCTTTGCTCAACCAGGGCTCTTTGCCTTGGAAGTGGCGCTTTATCGATTGTTGGAAACGTGGGGACTCACGGCAGATGTTTTCCTAGGCCATTCCATTGGTGAATTGGTTGCTGCACATCTCGCCGGCGTGTTCTCGCTGCGCGATGCATGTGTGCTCGTGGCCGCCCGTGGACGCCTCATGCAAGCTTTGCCAGCTGGCGGCGCAATGACTGCATTCCAAGCGACCGAGGATGAAGTTGCGCCGCTCCTCGTCGGACGCGAAGAACAAGTTTCCATTGCTGCCATCAATGGTCCCAATTCGATCGTGATCGCGGGCGATGAAGACGCGGTCCAGGCGATCGAGCACCACTTCGACTCATTGGGGCGCAAAGGAAAGCGCCTACGCGTTAGTCATGCATTCCATTCTCCCCGAATGGAACCGATGCTCGCCGAATTCGAGCGAATTGCAGCAACAATTGAATATCACGCACCACGGCTGCCGATTATCTCGAACGTGACCGGAAAAGTCGTCAATATGGACGAAATCACTTCGTCAAAGTATTGGGTCCGTCACGTGCGCGACA
>DAOMZH010000638.1:0-6702 GCA_035437985.1 Polyangium sp. (in: bacteria)
CTACCGCATCGATCACTACCTCGGAAAAGAGACGGTCCAGAATCTGCTCGTTTTCCGCTTCGGAAACACCATTTTCGAACCGCTCTGGTCGCGGCAGCATGTCGACCACGTGCAGATCACGGTGGCCGACGACATCGGCGTCGAAGGTCGCGGAAAGTTTTACGAACAGATCGGGATCACCCGCGACATCGTGCAGAACCATGCGCTGCAAATCCTCACGATGATGGCCATGGATCCTCCAGCTTCGTGGGACGCCGACGCGGTGCGCGACGAGAAGGTCAAGGTGCTGCATGCGCTGCGTCCGATTCGTGGACGTGAGGTGCTCGAACGCACGGTGCGCGCGCAATACTCTGCCGGTACGGTTCGTGGAGACAAAGTACCGGGTTACCGCAATGAACCGGATGTCGATCCCCACTCGAAGACGGAAACGTTCGTCGCGATGTCGATGCGCATCGACAATTTCCGCTGGGGCGGCGTGCCGTTTTACCTGCGCTCGGGTAAACGGCTCGCCAAACGATCCGCGGAAGTTGCCCTTCATTTCAAGCCTCTACCGCATCGCTTGTTCCGAGACGCACCCGGTGGCGAAGACGAACCCAACGTGCTCGTCGTCCGCATTCAACCCGATGAAGGGATCGCGCTTCGTTTCGCGACGAAAGTGCCCGGAGGCGGGATGTCCATGCGCAACGTGGCGATGGATTTTCGCTACGGAACGACGTTTGGATCGAGCACGCCCGAAGCGTACGAACGTCTCATTCTCGATGCGATGCGCGGTGACGCCACGTTGTTCACCCGGGCCGACGAGGTCGAAGGACAATGGGGGTTCATCGATCCAATCCTTGCGGGCTGGCGCGAATTCGAGGCCCCCGTAGCCAACTATGAAGCCGGAAGTTGGGGGCCCAAAGAGGCAGATCAACTCCTCGAACCTGGTGACGTATGGAGGCGACCGTGACGGCGCTCCCCGTTTACGAAGCACTCGGACGCATCGAATCCGACCTCGCGGCGTTCTGGGCTGCCCCCGACGAACAGTCCGGTCAACCCATGACCAAGGTGCGTTCGACGACGCTCACGTATGCCGTTCTGACAAACCAGAGCGACCTCGAACGAGCGCGCGAAGCTAGTGAATCCATCGCCGATTCGCACCCCGGGCGCGCGTTTGTCTTGACCGTCGATGGCCGCTTGGCGCCTTGGGAACTCAAACACGATCTGCGCATGGCCTGCCGGCTCGACGGCGGAGAACAACCCATCTGTCACGACTGGATCGAACTCACATTTGGTTCCGCGGCTGGTGAACGCGCAGGTTCGATACTCGGTACTCTGGCACTCCCCGAAGTGCCGCTCATCATCGAAGTTGGTCGTGGTGCTCCACGTACGCTCGTGAGCGCCGCTGTTACCCGCGCCGATCGGCTCATCGTCGACAGCGCTCACACGCAGGTCACCCGTATCGCGGAAATCGCGGCCCAGACAAGTCGTCCCGTTGGAGATCGACAGTTCGTCCGAACATACTCGTGGCGCGAGCTCACAGCGCGTTTTTTCGATGACGCGCTCAACGCAATCGACTCGATTCATAAGGTTACGATTGGACGAACTCCGGGTGGAACCACGGAACCTGCCGCGTTATTTCTAGGATGGCTCGGAGCCCGACTCGATTGGGCAATCGATTCGAGGCGCGAAGCGCGCACGCGCACGGGACAAACTGTGCGAGTCGTTCTTCAAGACGAACCTGTGGAAGGACTTGGCGCGGGCGAGATCACGGACGTGTGGATCGAAACAACGCTCGACGGCGAGCCGTTGTCTCTCGCGTGTAATCGACGACGCGAGCATCCGACGCAGGTGTGTTGGACCCGAAGTGGCGCGCGAACATCGGCCCATGAACACGCGCTTGGACGCCGAGGTGAAGACTGGGTGTTGATCAAAGCGATCGACAGCGCCGAGAGTGATCGGGTGTATCGCGAAGCTCTCACCATGGCTGCGGAATGGAGCGCGCGATGAGCGTCACGTCGACAGGTTGGGATGTCGTGCGCGCGGACGATGAGGTCGAACACGCGTTGCTTGGAGCAGAACTCTTGGCCCGCGCGATCGACGAGGCTCTACGTGCGCGAGGACGAGCGTACGTAGCGATTTCGGGCGGAACGACGCCAGGTCCGATTTACCGCAAACTGACCGAGTACGCGTTGCCTCTCGATCGGATCGACTGGTTTTGGGTGGACGAACGAGCGGTTGCTCCAGATCATTTGCGTTCAAACTATCACGCGGCGTTCGCGGACCTCGGCTTGGGTCGAGTCGATGCTGCACGCGTGCATCGCTTGCAGGGAGAGGCCGCGGATCTCGAGGGAGAAGCGCGTCGTTACGAGCGTTTGTTGCGCCAAACGTTTGGCGTGGCTGGAGCTGTTGCCTTCGATGCGCTGACCCTCGGCATTGGCGACGATGGCCATACGGCGTCGCTCTTTCCCAAAACGGGATCCGTGCGGATCGAAGATCGGTTGGTCGCGGCGATCCCCGCGCAACCTGCCCGGAGCATCGAGGCGCGGTTGACGCTCACCGCACCTGTACTTTGTGCTGCAAGGTTTGTCTTGGTCTTGGCGCGCGGAGCCCAGAAACGCCCCGCGGTCACGGCAGCGTTTCTGGATGGCGACGAAGACGAAATTCCCGCACGGGTGTTGCATCGAGCAGCGGGCAAAGTCACCTGGCTTTTCGATCGCCACGTTCAAGATCTTTCATAAAATGCGCCGTTAGTTTGCATCGCCGAGCATTATTTCGTATTTCGGGTGACGTGACGACACGCGCGGCATCTTCGACCATTCTCGTTGGGGACATTGGCGGCACCCATACGCGGCTTTCGTTGTACGATCGTCAGGGCAAACGATTGCTCCTCGAATCGGTTTTGCCGAGTCGCGCGTATGATCAATTCGAGGACGTTGCGCAGCAATTTCTCGGCACGTCGACGTATGCGCCACCATTGGCGGCTGTGTTTGGCGTAGCTGGTCCGGTGCGCCATCAGGTCGCGATGGTGACGAACTTGCGGTGGCGCCTCGATGGAGCTCGTCTGGCCCGAACCTTGTCCATCCCCAAGGTTGTCCTGGCAAACGACTTGGCGGTCGCAGCCAAGGGGTGTCTCCACGTGACGCCGGACATTGCGGTGCAGCTGGCGGATCGTAAATTGGAGGCTGCGGGGCAAGATTTGGCGGTCATTGCCGCGGGCACGGGCTTAGGCGAAGCGCTTCTCGTGTGGAATGGGAATCGGCATTTGGTGGTTCCGACCGAAGGTGGACACACGGATTTCGCGCCACGTTCGCCATTGGAAGTGGAATTGTGGCAATTTTTGGCCAAACGATTTCCCGAGCATGTGAGTTACGAGCGCGTGCTTTCGGGCGATGGTCTGGGTGCATTGTACGATTTTTTTGCGAACAAAGCGGGACGCGAGCCCAAACCTGTCACCAAGAGGTTAGCAGATGGGGATCGTAATGCTGCCATTGCGGAGCTTGGTTTGTCAGGTGTCTATGAACCTGCGAAACGCGCCGTCGATTTGTTTGCCAATATTTATGGGGCGGAAGCGGGGAATCTGGCCTTGAAGGGTTTGACGCTCGGAGGCGTGTTCGTCGCCGGAAACATTGCGCGACACGTCGTTGCGGCACGTCGAGAATTGTTTTTGGACGGTTTCCGATCGAAGGGACGTTTCACAAAATTGATGACGCAAATCCCCATCGTGCTCGTGACCGATCCATTGATTGGAGTCCGGGGCGCATTGGCCATTGCCAAAGAGGTCTTGGCTGACGAGGAGAAAAAAACGGATTCTCCGCCCAAACCCCGCAAACGTCGCCAGAAAAAATCCAAAGGTTGAAGCGAGTTACATTTGTTTGTCGGGCCATTCTTCGGCCGTGATGGCGAAGAATAGGTGATCTTGCCAAGCTCCATCGAGTTTCAAATACCGTTCGGCTTTGCCTTCGTATCGTAGGCCAATTTTGCGAATCAATGCCAAACTGGCTTGATTGTGGGGCATGATGGCCGCTTGTATTCGGTGCAGACCCAAGGGCCCGAAGGCCATATCGAGCGCCAAACGCACGGCTTCACTCGTCAATCCTTGCTGTTTGTAGCGTCCATCGATGAAATAGCCGAGGTATGCATTTTGAAAAAGACCTCGATACACTTGGGACAAGGTCACGCGCCCAATGACTGGACCTTTTGCGCCGAGCGTAAACACCATTTTGTAGTCGCGATCGGCCTTGAATAGACGACGCTGTTCGACAATGCGTTTGCGCATCGCCGGCAACTCGAGGTCGTCTGGTTTGATTGGCGGGTTCCAGCGCTCGTGAAATTTCTGCGAGACGGCTAACATCTCGATGATTTGCTCTGCGTCCGACAGTTTTGGAGCGCGCAAAGCAACACGATTTCCAAGAAAAACCGAATTGATGTTGACGGTTTTGGCGTCGGGAGCGAGTTTCACGTGCGAGACACTACACGATTTGCCATTGCGTGCAAAGTCCGTTTCGCACGTACACGGACTTACGAGGCAATTTTCGCGATCTCTGTTACCGATTTTTTCTAAAAAAAACTAAGATTTTTTCTTCCGTCGCAAAAACAGGCGCATGGCTCGGAACCGTGCAGATCATTTTGGTTGTGAAGGGGAGCTTGACGGGGACTTTTGCGCGTATCACGCACATGCGTTACGCAAGCGTTTGCGGCGCATGGGGTTTGGCGCTGCGGATGTTGACGACTTGGTGCAGCATACGTTTGTCATCGCGCAACAGGGTTGGGGCGACAAGCCGCGGGGTCGGGGGCGGGAGCGTAGTTGGCTCGAAGGTATTGCGTGGCGATTGGCGATGAATTTGCGAAGATGTCGGATTCGACGTCGTGAGAGCCTATGTGGTGGTGGATTCGACCGGCTCCCGAGTTGCGCGGTGGATATCGAGGGTTGTCTCGATGCGCAGCGTATTGTTTCGCTTGCCGCCAACGAATGGCAGCCCAATGACAAGGAGATGTTGTTCGAGTATTACATTGACGGCGATTCCGTAGCGGCCATTGCGGCGCGTCACGGTTTGGCTCGAAGCACGGCCTGGTCGCGATTGCAAAAGCTTCGGCGGCAGATCATGGGTGCAGTTCGTCTGTTGGACGCATAATGCCTCGCGGACTCAAGGCGTAAAACGTATCGAATAACTCACCATTGTCTTCTTGCTACCTTTGGGCTTGAGAAACTCGATGCCTTGAAAAACCTCGACCACGCACGCTTCGAATCCTTCGCCCTTCAATGCGGTACGTGGGTGCGTAATCTTGGCTTTGCCGCCGTTTGCTTCAATGAGTACATCGACCCCGAAATCGCCCCCTTTGGCCGGATCGTCTACTTTGGCAAAACAACGTCGAAATGCATCGAAATGCGGCTCGACTGATTTTTTGATGGGTTCTTTGGTCACATCGTCATTGGGCCCTCCCCCGATATGCATGCCAATGTTTTTCACTTTGACTTTGGGCAACGGCGCATCTTCCGTGGGCGCTGCTGCCGCCGACGCACTCGTTGCTGGCGGTGCGACTTCCGCCGCCGCCGACGCCGAAGGAGCCGCTGGTACTGCCGAGGACAACGCGAGCACATTCGATTGTGCAGGAGGGGGTGCAACCGCCGTCGAATTCGCCAATGCCGTCGTCGACGCTGCTGCTCCCGCATTGGATGCAGCTGCCGAGCCATCCGGAGCCGATGCTCCAGAACAGGCACCCAAACCCACGAAAACAGTCAATGCCCCAATCACGTATTGGGCTCGCAAAAATGTCGCCATGAAATTCACGTTTCGTTTCCTTATCATCATTTCATCATTCCGGGTTCGCCTGTATTGCTCTGAACTTTTTGACCGCCTCATTGTGTTGGTCGAGCGTCTCGCTAAAGGTATGACGACCTCCACCTTTGGCCACGAAAAATAGATACTTCGTCGTCGACGGAGCAAGCACCGCCTCAATCGATGATTCTCCGGGATTTCCAATGGGCCCCGGGGGCAAACCATCATTTACGTACGTGCTGTATCGATTGTGCGGATCGCGATTGATCGCTGGAGACGCTTTTCCGGAAAAACCTGCGCACGCGGGCACGACGTCCGGCTCCGCATAACAGCCGTACATCGCAGTCGGATCGGATTGCAACCGCTTGGGTTTGAATGCCGGATCCTCGAGCCGATTCAGAAACACGCTCGCAATGATGGGTCGTTCGTCCGCCACGGCCGCTTCTTTTTCCACAATCGAAGCCAACGTCAAGATTTCCCTCCGGCCAAACCCGAACCGATTCCGTAAACGCCCGAGCGCTTCGCCATGCTGCTTGCTCAACGCGGCAAAGCGTCGATCCGATTCCCCGACGAGCCGCCGCACGACGTCGCGCGCATCACTGTCTGCCTGCAATTCGTAGGTTGCCGGAAACAAATATCCTTCGGCACTTTCCGCCACCGCACCATCGACCTTGAATATGCCCAATTCTCCAAGAAATGCCGCATCCGAGGTCAGCTTCAAGAAAACATCTTTGGGCACCACCCCGAGTTTTTCTAGACGCACCGCAGTGTCGAACCGATGAAACCCTTCCGGAATCGTCACGCGGACCGTGGGTCGTCTTGACGAACGCTCGAGGACACGCACCAAGTCCCACGGATCGAGCGCGTCGGGGAGCAGATGTGGTCCCGCGACAAACGCACCCGTACCTCCGGTGAGGCGCAAGAACATGGCCATCGCGCCTTC
>DAOMZH010000639.1:0-6701 GCA_035437985.1 Polyangium sp. (in: bacteria)
GCGTACGTTCCACATCGGTGGTACGGCCGCGCGTGGAAAGATCGAAGCGAGCTACCTCGAAGCCCGCACCGAAGGCACCGTGCGTTTGCGTCGCGCGACCGTGCATCGCAAGCGTGACGGTTCGATCGTCGTCATGAATCGTCATGGCGAACTCGTGGTCGTCGACGAGACGGGTCGTGAGCGCGAGCATCACCGATTGGTCTACGGCGCGAACATGAAGGTTGCCGAGGGACAAAGGGTCAAACCCGGCGAGCTCCTTGCCGAGTGGGATCAGTTTGCCACGCCAATCATCACGGAAGTTTCAGGTTCTGTGAAGTACGGCGACCTCGTCGAAGGCGTCAGCGTGCAGGAGCGCGTCGACGAAGTGACGGGTTTGTCGCGTAAGGTCGTCATCGAATCCAAGGCCGCGGATCTTCGTCCGCGTATCTCGCTCAAGGATCCGACGTCGGGCGGTACGCTCAAGCTTCCGAACAGCGAGCTCGAAGCGCGGTACTTGCTACCCGTTGGTGCTCATATCGTTGCGCAAGAAGGCGACGTCATCGAAGCCGGTGACATCATCGCCAAGATGCCGCGCGATACGACGAAGGTGCAGGACATCACGGGTGGTTTGCCCCGCGTTGCCGAGCTCTTCGAGGCCCGCAAGCCGAAGGATCACGCAATCATCAGCGAGATCGACGGCGAGGTTTCGTTCGGCAAGGACACGAAGGGCAAGCGCAAGGTCGTCATCACGCCGTTTGGCACGGACGGTCATCAATTGCCCGATCAGGCTCGCGAGTATTTGATCCCCAAAGGCAAGCACATTCAGGTGCAGCCTGGTGATCGCGTGCGCGCTGGCGATCCGTTGCAAGACGGTCCGCCAAACCCGCACGACATCTTGCGCGTCAAGGGCGAGAAGGAACTCGCCGCGTGGCTCGTCAACGAAATTCAGCAGGTCTACCGCCTGCAGGGCGTCGGGATCAACGACAAGCACATCGAAGTCATCGTGCGTCAGATGTTGCGACGTGTTCGCGTCAAAGACGTCGGCGATACGAACTTCCTCGTGGACGAACAAGTCGAGAAGCATCTCTTCGAGCGTGAGAACGAGCGAGTTCTCGAGCGAGGCGGACGACCCGCAATCGCCGAGCCTCTCTTGCTCGGGATCACCAAAGCGAGCCTATCGACCGAGTCGTTCATCAGTGCGTCGTCGTTCCAAGAGACAACGAAGGTGCTCACCGAAGCTGCGATCAGCGGCAAGGTCGACGACCTCCGTGGCCTCAAGGAAAACGTCATCATGGGACGACTCATCCCCGCAGGTACGGGCCTCCCGGCGTACAAGCGGCTCCAGGTCGTCGTCGATGGCGAGCCGATTCCACGCGAGACGCGATCGTCATCGTTCGACATGGCGCCAGCGCACATGGCGCCACAGCGACATCGGCCCGATGATTTGCTGTCCGCCGTCGTCAACGAAGTATGAAGCACCCACAGGCCCGGGTAGGGATGTCAGCACGTGGGCTCGACGTCCCTGCCCAGCCCGTGATCATTTCTTTGTCGACTCTCTTCACCAAGCCCCCGCGGATACTGCAAAGTATCGAATCGTTCATCATCATCTGCAGCAGTTTCTCGGCTGCTGACGACACCCCTTAGCGCGCCCGATAGCACGGGATATGTACTATCTCTGAGTTCGCGATGGCTTCTGTGCACGGCACCAACCAGCGCGTCGCTGATCGTCTTCTCGCCGAGAGTCGAATCACGGCGGAGGACCACAGGCGCGTTGTCGCTCATGCGGCAAAACAGCGTGGTCGCGTCGAGGACGCCTTTATCGAATTAGGCGTCATCTCGGAGAGCGAGCTGCTGAAGTACGTCGCGACGTTGCACAACACGCGTTTTGTTTCGACAGACAAACTCTCCAAAGCCGCCATTGATCAACGCGTTCTGAGTCGTGTTTCGCAAAAGACGGCGAAAATGCACGAGGTTTTTCCCGTCCTGCTCGACGACGCAAAGTCCGTGTTGTCCGTCGTGACCGCCGATCCCGACAATCACGTTGCGATGCACGAGGTAAAACTCGCGGCAAATGTGCGTGAAGTGCGGGCACTCGTGGCTCGTCCTGCCGCAGTTCACGCGGCGATCGCTCGGCATTACTTCAAAGATGCTGGAGCTTTCGACGCTCTTTTGCGTTCGGCAGCCATTGCTCCCGTTGCGGACTTCATCGATGTCGAAGGGTTGGGCGGGGCCGGTGGAGGACAAGCACGCGCAGGATCAGCACCGGCGACCCCGCGAAACAACACCCCGCTTCCTCCACCTCCACCAGCGCGCGCTCCTGCACCGACGTTGTCGAGCGGCGCGCACCTTTCTTCGTCACGCGAACAAACCCAACCCTCTGCGGTCAACGCTGGGTCGACGCAGATCTCGCCCCTTACGAATGGGCCTGGGCACGCGCAAATCGCTCCGGGAATGCGGGTTGATGCTCCATCGAATGCGGCCATCGCGGGCGACGCAAAACCAGGTTCGTCCCAAGGATCGGCAGCACTCAACGGACTTGGCACGACACCACCGCCTGCACCGGCTTCCGTCGTCGAATCACCCGAGTACCTCGAGACCCTCAATGTTCTGGTCAGTCTGCTCGAAGTGAATCGTCAAGATCTGCGCGGTCATTCATCGACGGTGGCGCGTTTGTGTCGTCGGGCGAGTGAGCGTATCGGGCTTGCACCACAACACATCAGCGCGTTTGTCGTGGCCGCATACCTGCACGATCTTGGCAAGATGGGCGCGTATCACCTCACGGCCTTGAACGTTGCCGAATATGACGGCCATCGCGTCGCGGGGGTCAAAGCAGTTGCACTTCCGATCGAGTTCATGAGTTCGGCGAATCTGCCAAGTGAAACGATCGCCGCGCTCTCGTCGATGTACGAGCGGTACGACGGCAATGGTTTTCCGCAGGCGTTGGCGGGCAAGGAAATCCCGCTTGGGGCCCGCATTCTTGCTGTTGCGGATACGTACGCCGATCTCACCCAAAACCCGCGTAATCCCTTCCGCAAGATCCTCAAGCCCACGGAAGCGTGCGAAGTCCTCGCTGGTTATCGAGGGACAATTTTCGATCCAACCATCGTCGAACTTTTTCGCAGCGAAGCGACAGGCGACGACATGCGAGCTCGTTTGCTCTCGGCGCGACACGTCGTGCTCCTCGTCGATCCAGGCGTCGAAGAAACGGCGTTTCTCGAGAACAAACTCAGCGAACAAGGGTTTGAAATTCGCGCTGCGCGTTCAGTGTCTGCAGCTTGGCGTGAATTGCAAACGGGGGACATCACCGCGGTTGTCAGCGAGATCGATCTCGATGAAACCGATGGCGGATTCAAACTTCGTGGCGATGCGCAGAAAGAGCCGTGGGGTCGAGCGCTCACGTGGGTGATGCTCACGCGCAAAGGAGATCGCCACAGTGCTCAACGCGCGTTTGATCTTGGCGTTGATGACTTCGTTTCGAAGTCGACATCGATGGACATCTTCGCGGCGAAGTTGCGGCAGTTGATCGAACGACGTGCCGAGCGCAACGGCAACACGAACAAAGGTGGCGTGTCGGGATCGCTTGCGGAGATGAGTTTGCCCGAGATGGTTCAGGTCTTGTGGCACGGGCGCAAGAACGGTGCGCTGCGCATTCAAGCTCGTACAGGCAAAGGCGAGATTCACTTTGCGGAAGGACAAATCGTGCACGCGATTTGGGATCAGATCGCCGGTGCTGATGCGTTTTACCGGATGATCACGTTGAAAGAAGGCGACTTCCGTCTCGATACGGGAGGAGATTCGCCGCCGCGCACGATCACGATTTCACCTGAAGCATTACTCCTCGAAGGCATGCGTCTCCTCGATGAAGGCAGCAGTGCTCCAGGCTGATCCGTGCATTGCCTGAGTGGCGTTCGTCGTCGACTCTCCTACACTTCGTAGACACGCATTTGCGTGCATGACGTTTCTTGTCCTTCAACCGAGACACGTTCTCGTGTTTCTTCGGGAGAAACCAAGATGAAGCTTTCCGGTCTTCTCTTTTGCTTGCTGCCAATCGTTTGTGCTCCAGCGTTTGTTACAACAGACGCTCAGGCATGCGGCGGATGCATCATTTCCGAATCGGAAACGACGCAGGTCACCGGCCATCGCATGATCCTCTCGGTCTCCCAGACGCAGACGACGCTTTGGGATCAAATCAAGTACTCGGGCGATCCTTTGTCGTTTGCTTGGGTGTTGCCGATCAAAGGCACGGTCGAGGTGGGTTTGTCGTCGGATGCGATGTTCACCGCGCTCGAGCAAGCCACGGCCGTCACGATTCAGTCGCCAACGATCAACTGTTTGCCCCCGGATTGTGCGGGGGGTCCTCCGACTGCTGGTAATGGTTCGTCATCCGGAACCACCGGGGCTGGCGGAGCCGGAGGGGGCGGCGTTGTCGTGATTGCGGAAGAGGTGGTCGGTCCTTACGAAACCGTACAATTGTCGTCGACCGATCCGAACGCGCTCAAGACGTGGCTCACGGATAAGCAATACAACATACCCGCCGACATTCAGCCCGTGATCGATGCGTACGTTGCAGATGGTTTCAACTTCCTCGCGCTCAAGCTCGTGCCGACATTGGGTGTTGATTCGATGCGTCCCGTTCGAATCACGACGATGGGAGCAACACCTGTGTTGCCGCTGCGCATGGTGGCTGCGGGGACCGGCCCGAAAACGGCGGTGACCCTATTCATTCTGGGCGAAGGCCGTTACGAAACAACAAACCCTTTCACCAACTTCACCATCGACGGTTCGCAACTCGTCTGGGATTGGGACACGTCATCGAGCAACTACTCGACAATCAAACAAGATGCTTTTGATGCTTCGAACGGTCGGTCGTGGCTGGTCGAAGCGGCGGAGCCCTTTTCTAGATACGGGATCGAAAGCAGTCTGCTCTGGAGCGCCGAGTTTGACCCGGCAAACAGCGGTTATGGACTCGATCCGATGGGCCCGAGTGCGCTCGAGGAGTGCACTGAGGATCTCGCGGATCTCTTCGCTGGTATTCCGGAATCGACGATGTGGGTCACGCGTTTGAATGCCGAGCTCTCGCGAGCAGCGTTGGGAACGGATCTGCAGGTGCAAGCAGCGGCCGATCAGAGCTCGGTTAATCGATGGTTCCAAGTGACAAACACGACGGGCACGCAGCCTGCGTGTCCACCTCCACCCGATTGGTGTCAGCCGACGACTGGAGGTGGCCCTCCGCCTGTGGATACGAATCCTTGGGATAATCCGCTTGGTGATGGCAATGGCACTGGGGGTGGTTCGGCAAGCTGTGCTGTTGCGGCTGAATCCAGCGTGCCCGCGACGTTTGGTCTGCTTGCCGCGACGTTCTTCATGTCGGTGGCTCGCCGTCGCACGCGTCGACCTTCGTCCCGTTCTTCCTGAACGCCCAGGTTGTACGTTTGGCTCATCGAGCCACCTTCGGCGCTCTTCGCCTGAACCCCCTTTCGTCTTCCCGTCCTCATCGAATCTTGCTGTTCATGACTGCGTGCTCTAGCCTCGATGGTGAGGCGTGGACCGCACTTGCGGCCGCGACCCGGAGGCACGACATGTACGGTCCCAAAGGTCAGGGAAGTGGTGGGCGTTTGGGTGGACAACCCAAGAAGGTCACTGTGCCGGAGATCCGCGCGCGCAAAGGTGGTTTGCCGCTGACGATGGTCACCGCATACGACTTCACGATGGCGAGGCTGCTCGATGCCGGTGGTGTCGACATGCTTCTCGTGGGCGATTCGCTTGGGATGGTGATTCAGGGCCATCCAACGACATTGCCGGTGACGGTCGAGGATATTTGCTACCACGGTCGTGCGGTCGCCAAAGGTGCGCGACGCGCTCATGTCGTGGGCGATATGCCATTCATGAGTTTTCAGGTTTCGCCGATTCAGGCGCTCGAAAATGCGGGGCGCATGATGAAAGACGGCGCGTTCGAAAGCATCAAGCTCGAAGGTGGCGAAGACGTTGCCGAGCATGTGCGGCGTATTGTGGCCGCGGGAATTCCCGTCATGGGGCATGTGGGTTTGACGCCGCAATCCGTGCACGCAATGGGTGGTTTCAAGGTGCAAGGCAAAGGCGAGCAAAATGCATCGCGCGTCGTGCGTGACGCAATCGCGCTCGAACAAGCGGGCGCGTATGCAATCGTGCTCGAAGCCATTCCGCCGGATCTTGCGGAAGAAGTGACGGCCTCCGTTTCAATTCCGACGATTGGTATTGGAGCTGGAGCTGGTTGTGATGGGCAGGTATTGGTTTGTTACGACATGCTGGGCATGTTTCCGGACCTCGAACCGAAATTTGCGAAAAGGTTTGCCCAAGTTGGGGAGCAAATCGTGCAAGCGACGCAGCTTTACGTGGGTGAAGTGCAAGAACGAACGTTTCCTGCGCCCGAACACACGTTCAAGCCCAATGATCCGCGTCGTGCGCCGCGTCCGGCGCCTCCTTCGCCCGAACCTACGGGCATGACGATGGAAGAAATCCCGCCGCATTGGCAGACGCATTGACTGTTCTGCTGGATTGAATTCAGGCCAGACATGAACCCTCGCGTCGCGCGCTAACAAGCGCGCTACGCGAGGTTTTGTTTACGATTGGGGGGTATGGGGGTACCCCGAATTTGCCATTCTGAGACGGTGTCTATCAGGATATCCGGCCAAATCTGGGTTTGTCCGCCCCGGGAGGGTTCGATTTTACGGCGTCGCGGCACC
>DAOMZH010000640.1:0-6696 GCA_035437985.1 Polyangium sp. (in: bacteria)
GCCGAGGCCATCTTTTTGCCGGACGAACTACGCCTGGATCATATCAAAATGTGGGGACTTCTCTCTGGTTTCATTGCGCAACGCGAGGAGCTTGCCGCGGAAGTAAAGGCTGCGCATGAAAGATATTTCGCCTCATTTGAAGAATGCAGCCTCGAGATCCCGACACATGTCTACCAGAAAATGGCGTGACGACGGTTGCCTGGGCGAGAAGCAACCATTGGCTCCAAGCACCGTAGGCTTTATTCAGTGCATCATTGACGAGTAGGAGATGCAATCATGACGACGAAAACGATCGCAGCAACGACACAGAAGGATGCACTGGCAGAAGCCCAGGAACTACTCCGGGAACCATCACGTGACACGAAGCGAAAGATGCTCGTGGCGATCAACGTGATCATTGGGACGTTGGTGATTGTGCATGTGACCACCCAGCTCGCCGCGAATGGGCATCTACCGGCGCCCGAACGTGACGCCATTCTTTATCCGGTGGCCCTTTTGATCAACTTTGGATCAGCTGCCTATAATGGTCGTTGCTTGTTGCGTAAAGGTGGAGGCAGTGAGCGATGGGATGCCATTACGGCGTGGGCGACCATCATGTTTTTGCAGCTCGCTGCATTGGCTTTCGTGCATTCCAGTCCAAACCTGCCGCTCAGCCTGCTCAATGATCGGGCATTCTCAATCCTGATGATCGTTTTCACCGGGATCATTTTGAATCGGCGCGCGGCGCTCGTCTGGTTCGTGATTTCAATGGTGAGCCTCTACTTTGCGATGACGAACATTGGCGTGAATTTCAACTATTATCTCATGACTAGCGACGAAGTCCGGAGCCTCGAGGCACTGGCAAGTTCCAGTAAGGACGCATATGCCGCCAGAATGGCCATGGCAACTCGGGAAAATATCATTCCGCTACCGATCGTACTTTGGGTCGCGTCGTCGTTCATCTATGCCGTTCTCGCGTTCTTCGCCACATTCTTCGAGGCGGGCATGATTGGACAGGTGCTCAATGCCATTCCGACGGCCATCGACAAGATCCAAATTGCATCGGCCGAGAAGCAGAAGCTCGAGCAGGAAAACTTTCGAATGGGCGCCGAGCTCGACGTCGCCCAAAAAATTCAGAAATTGATTCTGCCGACTGCGGACGAGCTCAAAAAGTGTCAAGGACTCGATGTGGCCGCCAAAATGGTCCCCGCCTCGGAAGTCGGAGGGGACCTTTATGACGTATTGCCGCAAACGGACGGCGCCACCGCGCTCGTCATTGGCGACGTCACCGACCACGGTCTCGCTTCGGGTCTCGTCATGCTCATGTCGCAGTCATCGCTGCGATTGTGCCTCGAAGAAGCGCATGCGGATTTGATCAAGTCGCTTCAGTATTTGAACAATATGCTCTACAAGAACGTGCAGACGCGGATGAATGATTCGCGCACGTTGACCCTTGCTCTCTTGCACCACAAAGATGGCAATGTTCGGATCGCGGGCCAGCATGAAAGCGTTGTGATTCTTCGCAAGGGACAAACCGAGACCGAAGAAATCGAAACGGGGGATCTTGGTACGATCGTGGGGATGATCGACGATATCGAACCGATGCTTGCCGAGACCAGTTTCCGCCTCGAACCGGGCGATTGCATGTTGCTCTATACCGATGGCGCTACCGAGGCCGAAAATCCCAAAGGAGAGCAATATGGTATCGAGCGGGTCAAAGAATCCCTTGTCCGGGCGCAGGGCAAACCAGCAAAAGACGTCGTAAAGGTTCTTTTCGACGACTTGATGGCCTTTATCGACACGAATGCGATTCTCGACGACATCACGCTCGTCGTCGTTCGCGCCAAGGAGTGATTGCCAACGGTGGCAACCGTTCAGCAATCACTTCCACACTCCCTCGATCCCCTTCCAAGCACTATCTCAACGTTGCCGCGAGTTACGGCGGAATGAAACGCGTGGGTAGGATTCCACCTGCCCTCGACGCTTTGTGGCTGCACCCTGCCGGTGCATTTTTCCAGGTGCGGCAAGTCCAACCAATGCTACGAGAAATGGACCGATGATTTACTCGCGAGGCCTGGAACCTTCTTCCGACCGCCAAACGCTCGTCGATATCCTTGAAAACCGTGCTGACCAAAATCCTGCTTTGCCGCTCTTTACGTTCCTCGAGGAAGGGGAGCACGAGCAAGGTGTGGTGACGGCGGCGGAGCTTGCAATGCAAGCTCGAAGCATTGCGGTGTGGCTCGAACAACACGGGCTTGGTGGGCAGCGAATCCTGCTGCTATTTCCGCAGGGTCTGGCATTCATTGCCAGTTTTTTCGGTTGTGTATATGCGGGCGCCATTGCGATTCCCTCGCCAATGCCCGATCCATCCCGCGTCGCGCGGACATTGCCACGCCTTCAAGGAATTCTCGCGGATGCAGCACCAGCGGCTGTCTTGACAAACCGCGCCGGACTAGGAATGGCCGCAGAGGTCGTGGCACATTTACCAGACCTGACAAAAAATCTGCAATGGCTCGCATTCGAAGATTGCCCGTGGGACCTGGGTTCGTCCTGGCGTCGACCCCAGGTGGATCCCGACAATCCCGCACACTTGCAATATACGTCGGGCTCGACGGCACTGCCCAAAGGGACGATGATTACCCACGCGAATATCATTGCGAATTCGCGAGCCATTCAAAAAGCGTGTCGGTATACGCCGGACAGTCGGAGCGTCGTCTGGGAGCCATATTTTCACGACGATGGTCTCATTCAAGGTATCATTCAGCCCGTATTCACGGGTTTTCCTTGCATGCTCATGGCCCCAAGCGCGCTCGTCGCGCGGCCCGATCGCTGGTTGCGAGCGATCAGTCGATATCGAGCTACGCACACGTGCGGGCCCAATTTTGCCTACGAACTCTGTCGACGAAAGGTCACGGACGAACAACGCCAGGGGCTTGATCTATCGAGTTTGGTGCACGCGCAGAATGCTGCAGAGCCGGTGCGTGCCGAGACATTGCGGAAATTTTTTGAGCGGTTCGAGGTCTGTGGATTGCGATGGAATGCGCTTTCACCGAATTACGGTATGGCCGAAGCCACGTTGATGGTCACTTCGAGCCTGCGGGATTCCGGGCCGGTCATTCAGTCGTTCGACGCTGTCGTGCTCGAGCGGGAGGGCAAGATTCGTCCGGTTTCAGACACGCATCCCAATGCCCGGCTCCTCGCCAGTTCTGGGGCACCACTTCCCGAAACTGTGGTTGCAATCGCCGATCCAAATTCCGGGGAGCGTTATGCCGCGGATCGCGTGGGCGAGATTCTTGTTAAATCTCCGGGCGTTGCAGCGGGCTATTTCAGGCGCCCAGAAGAATCCGAGCGCACCTTCCAGGCCCGACTCGACGATGGGGATGGTCCTTATTTGCGCACCGGCGATCAAGGATTCTTATTTAATGGGGACCTCTTCGTTACCGGTCGCATCAAGGATTTGATCATCATTCGTGGCGAGAATCGTTATCCGCAGGACATCGAATTGTCGGTAGAACGATCGCACCCGGCGATTTCTCCTGGCAGCATTGCGGCATTTTCCATCGAATCGGACAATGAGGAACGTCTCGCGGTCGTTGCCGAAATCAAGCGTGGCTCCTCCGTAGACCCAACGGAACTGTTCATTGCCATTCGGGATGCGATTTCGACCGAACACGATTTGCGTCCAGGAGCGATTGCGCTGCTTGCACCTGGTACATTGCCAAAGACGTCGAGCGGCAAGATCCAGCGGCAAGCAAGTCGCAAAGCATTTCTCGAGGGGACACTTCAGGAAGTGGCGCGCTGGACTGACACGAAGCATGTCGAAAGCAGTGCAGAGCGAACGCTGGGCATTTCGGCGGGAAAAAGCAGCGTGGCAATTCAAGAATGGCTGTCGCGTTATCTGGCCACGGAACTCGGTATGCGCCCGGGGGAGATTTCCCTCGACATTCCGTTCAGCGGCTACGGAATGGATTCCACATTGGCGGTTCGATTGGCCGCTGATTTGGGAGAATGGCTCGGATTGAAATTGCCACCCGTGATTGCCTGGAACTACCCGAACATTCGGGCCTTGAGCCAGCACCTCGGGGGTGCCGAAGATGTTCGACACGATGCTGAATCGCGTGTTTCGCCTGACGAACCCATTGCAATCATCGGAGCTGCATGCCGATTTCCTGGTGGCGTGCGCGACCTGGAAAGTTTTTGGCGTTTGCTCGATGGCGAAGTGGATGCCATTACGGATGTTCCGCGAGATCGTTGGGATATCGAATCGTTTTATGATCCAGACCCCGAGTCAGCCGGCAAGATGGTGAGTCGTTGGGGCGGATTCTTGGGGGGGTTCGATGAATTCGAGCCGGCATTCTTCGAGATCTCGCCCCGCGAAGCCGCTGAAATGGATCCGCAGCAGCGAATTTTGCTCGAGGTGGGTTGGGAGGCGCTGGAAAGGGCAGGACAAACACTGTCGGGCCTTCGCGGGAGCAACACCGGCGTTTATGTTGGAATTTCGAGCAACGAATATCAACAGATTGGTTTGTCTAGTGCGGGGTTGCTCAATCCGCATTTATTTCTCGGCACGACGCATAGCACGGGTGTTGCTCGGTTATCGTATTGGCTAGGACTTCAGGGCCCAAACATGCCCGTGAATACCGCGTGCTCGTCGTCGCTGGTGGCCGTGGATCTGGCCTGCCAGGCATTACGCAATGGGGAATGTTCGATGGCCTTGGCAGGCGGGGTCAATTTGATTCTATCGCCGGAAACGACCGTTTGTCTCAGCCAGATGCGAGCATTGTCTCCCACGGGGCGATGTCATAGCTTTTCTGCCGATGCTGACGGATATGTACGCAGTGAAGGTTGTGGTATCGTCGTCCTCAAGCGTTTGTCGGATGCCGAGCGGGATGGGGATTCCATTCTGGCGATTATTCGTGGCACGAGCGTCAATCAGGATGGTCGCAGCAATGGTTTGACTGCCCCGCACGGTCCCGCGCAAGAAGACGTCATTCGCCGTGCGCTCGCAAATGCCAGCGTGGCGCCACGCGACGTGGATTATGTCGAGACGCACGGGACGGGAACACCGCTGGGTGATCCCATTGAAGCGCAGGCATTGGCCAATGTCCTTGGCGAAGGGCGAAATCCGGACAAACCATTGGTCATTGGTTCCGTCAAGACGAACATTGGCCACGCGGAATCTGCGGCGGGCATTGCCGGGTTGCTCAAGGTGGTCCTTGCGCTTGCGCATAAGCGTATTCCTCGGAGTTTGCATTTCAAAGCGCCGAATCCGCATGTACCGTGGACTGAATTGCCCGTGCGTGTTGCCGCATCGGCCGAGGCATGGATAGAGCAAGACAAACCGCGACTTGCTGCAGTCAGCTCCTTTGGTTTTAGCGGCACGAACGCGCACGTTATTCTGGAAGAAGCGCCGCGTCGCGAGATTGCAGCTAGCAAGGAGGCGTCACACTATCTTTTGCCATTGTCTGCGAAGAGTCCGGAAGCGCTCATGGCGTTGGCGAAGTCGTATCAAGAATGGATTTCGGTTGGCAATGCGGCGCTGCCGGACATAGCCTACACCGCGAGTTTGCGGCGCAGCCATTTTGAATATCGCCTTGGCGTGGTTGGGGGAACGAAAGAGGAGCTGACGAAGGCATTGGGGGCATTTGCTGCAGGCGAGACGCCGGCGGCAGTGGTGACGGGGAAAGTAGGGTCCCGTGTCCCGGAAGTTATTTTTGTCTTTTCGGGGCAAGGTTCGCAATGGGTGGGCATGGGTCGCGAGCTTTACCGAGACGAACCTGTATTTCGGGAGATGCTCACGCGGTGTGATGGGGCGATACGTGACGAGAGTGGAATATCGATTGTCGAGGAACTGGACAAACCAGAGGGGACGTCGCGCATTCAGGAGACGTTGGTTGCGCAGCCAGCACTCTTTGCGATAGAAGTGGCGCTTTCTGCGCTGTTGCAATCATGGGGAGTTGTTCCGTCAGCGGTGATTGGGCACAGCGTTGGAGAGATTGCGGCGGCGCATGTCGCGGGAATGCTGGATCTCGCGCAAGCAGCGCGTCTTGTGTGCATTCGGGCTCGCGTGATGCAAAAGGCAACGGGCCATGGGAAAATGGTGTCTGTGTCGTTGCCCGAGGAGGCTGCTGGAAAAGCGATAGCTGGATTCGAGGCTGAAGTTGGCATTGCAGCGGTGAACGATCCGAATTCGGTGGTGCTGTCTGGGGACATCGAGGGGGTCGATTCGGTGGTGGAAAAACTCTCGCAACAAGGCGTGCAAGTGCGTCCGCTACGGGTGAATTACGCGTTCCACAGTCCGCAGATGGCGCCATTGGTAGCGGAGTTTGTCGAAGCGTTGGGAGAGCTCCAGGTCAAACCGGCGACGATTCCGATGTTCAGCACGGTTACTGGCGAGGCAATTGCGGAAGGCGAACTCGATGTTGGTTATTGGGGGCGAAATATTCGACAAACGGTTCGTTTTGCCGAAGCGATTGTGACGAGCAACGAGCACGTGTTCGTCGAAGTGGGCCCGCATCCGGTGCTTGCCTTGTCAATCGAGCAAACGCTTATCGCGAAAAACGTTGCAAGCCGGGTGATCCCGACATTGCGTCGTGACAAAGACGAGCGTCAGCATGCGCTGCTTGCATTGGGTGCACTTCATACACTGGGGCTGACCATAGATTGGCAACGGTTTTTCCCCGAAGGCGGACGGGTTGTCGAATTGCCGACGTATCC
>DAOMZH010000641.1:0-6694 GCA_035437985.1 Polyangium sp. (in: bacteria)
GGCGCCGTTCGTGGACTTCGCAACCGCCAGGTCGGGCTTGCCGTCGCCGTTGAGGTCCGCCAGGGTTACCCTACTTGGATACTTGCCCGTGGGGTAGTCGACCTTGACGGCGAAGGTACCGTTACCATTGTTCAGCAGCACGCTCACCGAGTCCGCGTTTTGGTTGGTAATAGCCAGGTCGGGCTTGCCGTCTCCATTGATATCGGCGGTTGCGACTGAACTGGGGGCCAGGCCTGTGGGGTAGTCGGCCTTTGCGGCGAAGGTGCCGTTACCATTGTTCATCAGTACGCTCACGGTGGCGATACTGAGGTTCGTCACAGCCAAGTCGACCTTACCATCGCCGTTCAGATCCATCGCTGCCACCGACGAGGGCCTCACGCCCGTGGGGTAGTCGACCTTGGCCGCAAAGGTGCCGTTACCATTGTTCAATAGCACGCTCACTGTGTTGCCAATGTAGTTCGTCACAATCAAGTCGGCCTTCCCGTTGCCGTCGACGTCCACGCTCGTCACCTCGGCGGGGCTTGTGCCTGTGGGATAGTCGATTTTGGGAGCTAAAGTGCCATTGCCATTGTTTGCGAACACGCTTACGGTGTCTGCGTTGGAGTTCGTGACCACCATGTCGGGCTTGCCGTCTCCGTCGACATCAGCGTTCGTAACCGCGAACGGGGATGTACCGGTGGGGTAGTCGACCTTGGCAGCGAAGGCGCCAGTGCCATTGTTCATGAGCACACTTATCGAATGGCTGTTAAGGTTGGTTACGACGAGGTCCGGCTTGTTGTCAGCGTTTAGATCCGCGCTTGTTACCCACCTGGGAGCAAGCCCCACGCCGTAGCTGCTGCGTGTCGCAAAGGCAGCATTCCCCACATTGATGAGTACGCCTATCAAGTTGAGTGAGCATGCGACCACAAGATCGGGCTGATTATCCCCATTGAGGTTGGCACTTGCTATCCCGTATGGTCCCGTGGTTGTGGCGTAGTCGACCTTTGGAGCAAAGGTGCCGTTGCCATTGTTGACGAATACGCTCACGCTGCTGCTCATGCTGTTGGTGACCGCCAAATCGGGCTTGCCGTCGCCATTAACATCCGCACTCACGATCAACTCGGGGGATGAACCTGTAGGGTAGTCAACCTTGGTGGCGAATGTGCCATCACCATTGTTGATGAACACCCCCATCGTATTGCCACTTGTGACGATCAGCTCGGACTTTCCGTCGCTGTTCAAGTCTCCCGCCACGACCCAACGGAGACCCGTCCCTGCCGCATAGTCGACCTTCGGTGCAAAAGTGCCGTCGCCGTTGTTGACAAGTACACTTACGAAGTTGCTGCTTGTATTTGCGACGGCCAGATCGGGCCTGCCATCGCCGTTCAGGTCTGCCGCTGCCACCGACTTTGGGTTCGCTCCGGCGCCATAGTCAACTTTGGCGCCAAAAGTGCCGTCGCCATTGTTGAAAAACACACTCACCGAATTGCTGGTATCGTTCACGGTCGTCAAATCTGGCTTGCTGTCTCCATCAAAATCCGCGGCCGCGATCGACGATGGGCTCGTGTTTGTTGGATAGTCTACTTTGGCAGCGAATGTGCCATTGCCGTTATTGATGAACACGCTTATCGTGTTGGCGTTGTGGTTCGCGACAGCCACGTCGGGCTTGGTGTCACCATTAACATCGGCGATGGTGAGCGAACCGGGGCTGAAACCCGTAGGATAGTCGACTCTGGGAGCGAAGGTACCATTGCCGTTGTTAATGAACACGCTCAGCGTGTTGGCGCTCTGGGTTGCTGCGGCGAAGTCGGGCTTTCCGTCGCCATTCAGATCCGCCGCTGCTACTGCGCTGCCAGACATACCGTTCCCAGGAGTCTCCAACAGCGGCACACTCGGAAACCCTTGCGTCCCCGTGCATGCGGGCGCAGCGCAGGCGCCAGCCATGCATATTTGCGCACCGGGGCACTCATTCGCGGGATCGGTGCCATTGGGGATGCTCGTGCAACCGCCTTGGGAGCCCGGCAGATTGCAGACCTGACACTGCCCATCGCACGGCGTATCGCAACAAACGCCATCGATGCAGTTCCCGCTTTGGCACTCCTCGCCGCCATTACAAGCTGCCCCGTTCGCCAGATCGGGGACGCACGTCCCGCCATTGATCGTCAAGTCGCAATATTGCGTGACGGGGCAATCCACATGGCTCACGCAAGGAACGCACACGAGCCCGTTGCAAAGTGCGCTTGCGCAATCGCTATTCATATTGCAAAGGAGCCCATTCTCACAGCCGGGGCAGATGCCGCCACCGCAATCGATAGCCGTCTCCAAGCCGTTCTTGGCCCCGTCGGAGCAAGTCGGCAAAACGCACGTATTCGTTCCATTCGCCGGATCGCAGACGTAAGCCGCATCCATGCAATCCACGTCGATGTTGCATTCGACGCATTGGCCCGCATTTGGGCCCGCGTGGTCGGCACACACCGTACCGCCATTTTGCGCACACGGACCCGAGATGGGCGTATGCACATTCTTGCCGCTGTCGCACATGTCCGCCGTGCAATCATTGAGGTCGTCACCAGGATCGGAATCGTCGCTCGTGTCTTTGGTGTCGCCTGAGCCATCGCAAACGTGCAGCAAGCAGTCGCCCTTGACCTGTCCGGATATCGTCGGCGTAAGGTCAGGCAGGGCCATGTCGCCGCAAGCGCCGGCTTCGCATGTGGCGACGATGCACTCGTTTGTCGGTTTGTCGCAATCCTTCGTAGGGTCGATGCACCCAACGCATGCGCCATTCCCGTCGCACTTGATGCCGCCGTTTTCATTGCAGGCCGTGCCCATCGGCGCGTTCTTCACGACACATTCGCCACCCATCCCACAAACTGCCACCTTGCACGCCGACCCCGGATCGGGACATTGGGTCTGCGGATCAACGCAGGTCGTACCTCCCAGACCCGTACCGCCCGAACCTCCTATGCCTCCCGTGCCAGCTTCGCCAACATTCCCGCCGGCGCCCAGCATCGCACCAGAGCCTCCTTGTCCTTTGGGATCGGGCTTTACGTCGCATCCCATTACACTCCCGATTATAATGAGCAACATCGATGCGCATCCATTCCAAACATTCATGTTGGCTTCCTCTCCATAAAATTCACGACCACAGCACCTATCGCGCGGGATTGTCAAGAAAATACGAGCAAAGGTGGGGCTGATGGGCTGGGGAAAGATGCCAGCGCGCGAGGGAGAATCACCGTCGAAGTTATTCGGTTCCTGAACTTGGGTGACGCGGCTCCCAGACTTCCCGACTTTGAACGAACGTGCAGTCTTGCCCGACGCCGGGAAGGTGAGTTGAGAGGAGGCGCATCAATTGGCGGAACAGGAGTATACCCGCTTCGCGGCCCGCCGCCGGTCTGCGCTGGAAGCACAAAGGGAAGCGGACCTGCTCGAGCTTCTTGACGTTGAGTTGAAGAAGATGGCGAACCCCAATCCGGTAAAACGATGGCCTCCAGGAGAGCGTCCGGCCAAACCAGCGTCAGGTCGGCCGGTAAAACTGCGGTTTGTCCGATATTCGTTCATCGGCGCCTGCTACGTAAAACCCGCAAAACGCATCAGCCAAGGGCGCTACGGCCATTGCGGAGAGCAGGACGGGAAAGGCGAAGGCGAGAGAGCGTAGGCGGGTCTTCATGGTGCCACGATTTTTCTTGGCGGCGCAAGACAAGATCAGAGGGCCTGCACCGAGACGACATACCCGTGACGACAACGGACCGCAATCGTGTCAATGCGATTGACAGACGTGGATTTATTCGAGTAAGTGGAAGAGGCTAAGCGTATAGCCACCAAAACCAAGGAAAGCTACGAAAACCAAGGAGTCCGCAATGCCTACCGCTGCGATCATCTACGCCGACGACAACTTCTCTGGTGCAAGTCAATTACTCTCCGTCGCCGACTACGATCAGAGCATGATTCTGATCGGCAACGACAAGTTGAGTTCGATCAAAGTGTCACCCGGCTACGCAGTGACCCTCTACCGCAACCCCGGCTTCTCCGGCGACACGCGCCTCGTCGTGGCCGACGCACGGATGGCGGACCTCTACAACGGCTTCAACGACCAGACTTCGTCGATCCGCGTGCGTGAGCAGGTGGGCGCGTCGTTACCCCACTTCGGGACCTGCTACATCCAGACTGGCAGCGGGCGCGTTTTCGCGGCGGTCAATGGCGGCGGCAATGCGGTTCGCGCCGATCGCACGGTCGTGGGCGACTGGGAGACGTTCATCATGATTCCCTGTGGGCCCGGCAAGGTCGCGCTCATGGCGAGCAATGGGCAGTTTGTGTGTGCCGAAAACGGCGGCGGCACGATCCTCGTCGCCGATCGCGACGAGCGCCTCGAATGGGAGACCTTCAACCTGATCGACCTTGGTTACGGCAAGATCGCGCTGCAGGCCCACAATGGCAAGTACGTATGCGCCCTGGGGAACGGCGGCGGCGATATCACTGCCACGGCCAACGCCATCGGCGAGTGGGAGACCTTCCGCGTTTTCCCGCTCGCCAACTTCACCACCGAGGGCGCGCCTTGCCGGGTCAGGCCGCGGCTCAGGGCCGACGCCTACAACGGCGACGAGATCCATTTGACCAAAAACGACGATAACTCGGTCAGCATCACCCTTAATGACCAATTGGTGCGCCAGCAGTGGCGTGTCGTGTTCGCCACGGGCAACTACAATAACGGCGGTACTTGCGTGTTCATCCATGCTGCGAGCGGACGTCTGCTGAGCGCGCCGAACGACAAGGGCCACTGCACGACCACGACGACGCTCGATCGCAGCTCGCTCTTCAGCGTGGTCACGATCCCTGACGCCGGCACTGAGCTGACTGGATATCGCGTGGTCCGGCCGGTGCGAAACTTCGACATGAACCTCAATGTCCCCTGGGACGACACTCCGAATGACAAGGGGTGGCTGCCCCCCCTTAATTTGCCGCTTGCGGCGCAGGTCTGGTCGTGGTCGAACGGGGATTACAACGAGATCTGGATCTGGTAAAAGACCCTCAGCGCCTTGTTCCGTTGTATGGCCAGGTAAAACGGGTCGGGCGATTTTTTGGCAAGCGCACGCAGAACAAACAAAAACGTTCTGTTCAATCCTTGGAAAGCGATTGGTTTTTCCTGCGCATCAAGCGGGCAATCACGGCTCCGATTGCGGTTGCAATGGTTGCTCCAACTGGAACCATTCCCTCTTCGGCATCGCCGACGCGACACCCGGCACATCCTCCTGCTCGTGGCGACACGCCAAACCCTGGTGAACCTGGGGCAGCTCGAAACATGGGCGGTGCCTGGACGAGCGGCGCACCATCGATTTTCGTCTCGTTATCGTCACGAGCGACCATGTCCCCCAAGCTCACCCCTTCTCGGGCGGCAAAAGCTAGATTTTGGGCCGCTGCAGCTGGTGGTTTGCCATAACTTCCCGGAGCAGCACCCCAAATTCCGCGTTGTGGTTTGTCGCAGGTAATCGGTCCCGTCCAGGGATGTCGAATGGCATAACGAGCTTGAAAGTTGTTGATGTCGCTCTTGACGGCGCCCGTCTCGATGGTTTTCCCTTCATTCAAGAATTCTCGGCCCCCGACGATGGGTGGTGCAGTGCGAAAAACCAGATCCTCCCCCAAACCGTCTTTGCCATAACGCACGTGCAATCGCGTGATCACATACCCACTCGATGGCGACCACGAAGGTTGCGTTATGGGTTGCCCTCCCGCAACTGCTGCCCCGACCTCGGGCGAGCCAGCGACTTGCATTTCATTGATGACATCTTCGCCGAGGGTCCGGAAATCGTCGCCATCCAGAGCTGGTCCGGGACAGGGATCGCAAGTATTGGCGTCCCAAGCGTATTCGGTGATCACGGCTCGCGGGTGTCGTTCGACTGTGCGGTCGAAAAGTGCGGCATAAAATGCGCCAAAATTTTTGCGGACTTGATCTTTGACATCCAGGTTCGTGGGAATGGCGATATTCGGGTAATTCGCCGTTTCATAACGTTGTCCACGCGCCAGAATATGCACGATGAGGTCCTGCGTACCGGACGAATTCACGAGACCCAAACGCACGGGGAGGGCAAACGTTTCGCTGTCGTAATGAAAACGCAATGGCGAGAGCTGGGCCATTCCATTTTGAAAGCTTACTTTTTTCGCATCGACTTTCGCCACGAAAAACTTGCTCCCACCTTGTACATAGGGCCGCAGCAAGGGTTCCGATCCGTCGGGAATCTTGTATTTTTCTTGGCGGAGCCAGGTGTCCAACCCCAATGAATCGCGGGCACTCAAAACGACGACTTCGTACTCGCCAACCTTGAATTGCGCCTCGATTTTCACTCCTGTGCCGCCTTCGGCCAGGTCATCCATTGCGTCGCTCGGAACAGCCCCCATCACCACGGATCGGGGCAATTGTTGAATGGGCGGCGCACACGGATCCTGCTCCCAATATTCGACCAGCCGGGGCGAGGCGAGTTTGTCGACTTTGTCAAAAATCTCCATGGGGAGCGTCTTGACGTTTTCTTTTTGCAAAACGACGGGCACGGGAACGACCATGGCAAAGTTCTCGGGCGGCCCTTGGTAATTGTTTTGCATCGACAGCACCGTGCGCGTGCCTTCCCGCATGAGCACGACCATCGTCGCATTGTTGAAGAGCTTTTGATCGGCCCCCGCAACGTAAAACCCACAAAATGCATCGGCTACGGGTGCCGCAGCC
>DAOMZH010000642.1:0-6683 GCA_035437985.1 Polyangium sp. (in: bacteria)
TTTCTCTCTTCACGAATGCACGCTTTCATCTCGGCCCCGAGGTTTTCCTCTGCGATTTGGGTAAAACCCATCCGCGCATACCACGGCGCGTTCCAGGGAACACGTGCGCCATACGTTGTGAGCCATAGTTCGCCAGGACGAACGCTCCACGCTTTGGCTCGATCGACGAGCGCCCGACCAATGCCCCGTTTCATCCAGCCGCGACGAACCGAGAGTTGGTCCAAGTGCGGCTTGCCGTCGATAAAGTTCAAAACGGCAAACCCTACCGGCTCTCCCGCCGCCGAGCAGGCCAAAAGCATACGTTGCTGCTGCGCAGCCTCGGCCCAGCGCGCGACTTCCGCCCGGACAAACGGGTGCTCGTCGTCGAGCTCCATGGTCAAACCTGCATTGGCATAGAGTACGCATGCATCATCATCGATGTCCACAGCCACGGAAACCTCATTCACGCGAGCGGGGCGAATGTAGAATTCCGGGCTCGGCGGCAGTGGCTTCCAGAGTTGGTCTCGGGATAACTCCATCAAATATACAGCATTACCTTCCCCATCTTCGGGTAACGCCCGGACAAACCTAAAGCCCGCTTTCTCGTACATGCGGATCGCAATGGCATTCTCGGGCACGGGATCAATGACGCACGACGTGAGGCGTTGATCGACAAAAACGATGCGGCGTAGGAATTCACGAAGTATCGTCACCCCGAGACCCCGGTGCACCACATCCACTTCACCGATGAGAATGTCGCAATTGATGCTGTCGGGATCATTTTCTTCGTAAGTACGTTGAAATTCTGGGAAGTCACCCATACGTTGCCAATCGAGCATTCCGATGGGGCGCCCGTCGTATTCGACGATGTACACATGAATGGGTTGGTCCGCGTCGAAGTAATCCGAATACTCTTCCACGATCGACTCGAACGTCCTTCCGCCGCCAAACCAAGGTCGGACATGCGGCGCCTGGTACCAGCGATGAAGCATTTCGAGGTCGCCCGGCTCGAGCGGACGGAAGTTGATATTCTCGGCCTCGTTTGTAAGGATTTCGGTCACCATGGGTCGTCATCCACGACTTACCACATGACGAGAAAATGGGGCAGCTTATTTTTATGATTGACCGCGCCCGCCCTTTCAGAGATACCAACGGGGCAAACCTTGGCCGCCTTGTTCCTCAAATGACGTGCAAACTTCAGACTCCGATACCAACCACATGACCGAACAGCATATTGCACCCTCATGGTCGCCCGGGAAACGCGCGGCGTTTGGCACTTGCTCGAGTTTTGCGCTCGTCGCCTGCACGCATAGCGTGCTCGTGGCCATTTTATTGCCTCGACCCATGACGGGAATCTGGATTCGATTACAACACCATGTTTTCGATGCCGTCGAAACACTCGCATTGGGCTTGATTGCCGGATTGCTCGTGAGCACGGCAGTCCTGGTTATCGAACAAGACCGCTGGACACCACGTATCCGCTCAATATGGCGAATCTTTGGGTTTGTCTTGTATGCCGCGCTCACGGGGGTCATCATGAACCGGCTCCTCGGATACGAGGTCGATCGAACGGCATTGTCCCGATTTGGCGGGCGATTTCACGATTTGTTGTTCGTTTTGGGTACATTGGGCCTAGGCTTTTCCATTCCTACGGCATTTCTCGTGGGCTGGTGGGCCTGTCGCCATGTCGTTTTGCGCGTTTTGACCCTGCTCGTGGGAGTAGCGGTGCTGATTGGCCAGCATTTTTTCCTGCGCGATGATTACGCGGGGGCGCACGGAGCCCTCGTGTGGTCGTCGGCTTCGTTGATCAGCATGCCGCTCGGCCACGACTTGCAAAAACTCGCTTTGGCCATGGGCCGACGTGCGCAAACGGTGGCCATGGGAGTGGGCTTGGGTTTGGCTCTTTTTGGTTTGTTCGCCCCGCCAAACGCCACCGTGCGCGCTGAAATGTTTCGCGAACCGGGATCCATTGCCCCTTGGACGTTTGCCGCGACAATCTGGTCAGTTCCGGGGAATACCAAAGCCACTCTGCCCCAGGCAGTCGTGACTTCACGGTATTTTCATCCTCGCGAAGGATTACCCCCTATACGGCCCACTGTGCCGTCACTTTTCGACGGTCAACCGCCCGTGGTCGTGCTCGTGACGATTGACGCGACCCGGGCCGACGCCATTGCGCGCGAGAAAAACGATGAAGTTTTTCCGACGATCGCCCGATTAAAGCGCGAAGGCGCGTATTTCACCCAGACGACTTCCGCGGGCAGTCAAACCGCGGTTGCCTTGAGTGCCTTGTTTTCCGGGCGTTATTTCTCGCAACTCGAATGGCATGCTCATGGCGATGGTTCACTACGTTTCACGTATCCCGCTCAGGATCACACCGTGCGTTTTCCTGAACTATTGGCGGCCCGCGGTATTCCCACGGTGACGTTTTGCAGCATCACGTTTTTGTCAAATGAATATGGTGTGATTCGTGGGTTTACCGAAGAAAAAATCGTGACCAAAGGCCGAGAGCACGCCGAGGCCAAAGACGTGATCGAACCTTTGCTGGAACGTTTGAAGCACGTCGGAAATGAGCCGCTTTTCGCGTACGTGCACCTGACGGAACCGCATTCACCGTACGACCGCGGAGGAAAACAAGGCTCAGCAAAGCAACGCTACTTGAGGGAAATCGGCGTGGCTGATGAATCCCTTGGAAAACTGGTCAACTTGTTGGAAACGCGTTTTTCTGGGCGAGGCATTTTGATCTTCTCCAGCGATCATGGCGAAGCTTTCGGGGAACATGGCACGACCAAACACACGAAAACCCTTTACGAAGAATTGCTTCGTGTCCCGCTGCTCGTGTATGGCCCCCGTGTTCAGGCGCGGCACGTCGATCAGCAGGTGAGCATTTTGGACCTTGGTCCGACGATTTTGGATATCTTTGGAGCCGACACGCCGGCGACGTTCATGGGGCAAAGTTTGGTTCCTTTGCTCGCCGGACGTGACGTTCGTCTCGACCGACCCATTCTTGCCGAGGGCCGCCTACGTCGAGCGCTTTATTTGGGGGATTTGAAGGTTATCGACGATCCGCGGCGAAAAGTCGTCGAAGTCTTCGACTTGGCTCAGGATCCGCGGGAGTTGCGCAACATTTTCGACACCGACCGCGCACGCTCGCTACCGGCACTTGCGGCATTACGTCAATTCTTCGAGGTGCACCGCGTGCGGCTCGACGGCTACGAAACGCCGTACAAGCCGTGAGCGCAACGAAGCATCACCACGGGCCTTCGCTCTCCATGAGCTCGGTCTCGACTTTGCGCTCGAAATAAGGCGCTTCGCTTTCGAGGTATTCGGCGCCGAGAACCGGTTCGGATTCCGTCAGATCATTGCCAGGCGCCCAAACTTCTTCGGATTCCGTGATCTCGGCCGTCGAACCGCAACCGATGGCCAAAAGAGCCGACGTGGTGACTGCAATGATTCCTGCCAAAAGACGCGTGTTCATGACTCATTCCCTCGTGAAGGCTTAGCTTCGTTTCGTTGATGTTTGGGGTATCATCAGGATTCGTGCCAAGGGGTGGTTTCCCTTTAAATTGCGGAGAAATAACCACATTACGCGGATTTTCTGCCGAGCACGACCCGACTCCAGGGTTGGATCAGTCGAGCCAGTTTGGATCGAATGCGCGGGCGTTGGATGGATCGATTGATCCACTGGGTGCTTTACGCATCGCTCAGGACGCACGCATTTGTTATCACGGGTTGCTTGACAATCCACGGCCCCTCTTCTTATGCTCGGAAATCGGGATCCGTCTTTTGACGATCCCGCTGCGGGGCTCACGGTTATGGATCTTCGTTCCCTTTGCTCGATTCCTTGCACGTTATTGCCATTTCGACCTCGAGAGGGACAAGCTGCCCTCGCCATCGTCTGTAAAATCACCTATCGGCTTGCGCCAACCACGTCAACGATGGCGGCTGAACAGGAGCCATTGCAGCAAGGAGAAATGTATTACCAAGACGACCCAACCCAAAGCGTCGAGCGGCCCAATGATTTGGTGCCATTCAAGCAGCGCGCCGAGGTGTTGGTCGTGGGCAGCGCGTATTCGCCGCAACGAAGACCAGTGCGTTTGATGCAAGTGCGTTTGATCATCGGCGAAATCGACAAGGCGGTAGATGTGCATTGTCAACGCACGCTGAATCGCGACGGTAGTGTCCGCGAAGGCATGAGCTGGATCAATATGCCTTTGCGGTACGAACGAGCAGCGGGCGGCGCGGATACGTGGAACCCCGTCGGAATGAGCGGCAGCTTGGATCCTCGGTTTGGCAATCAAAACCTACCACAATTCGTTCCTGCGGGTTTTTTCACGGATGGATCGCAACCGATTCCACCTGTCGGTTTTGGACCATTGTCCGGACAATGGTCGGTACGTCGGGACAGACTCGGACCCCGAGCCGGAATTTTTTCGGAGCAGCACCTCCATCAACATGTTTTGGGGAGTGATTTCGATCCGTTGTACTTCCAAACGGCGCCCCGAGATCAGCAGCTCGAATCGTTACGCCCAGACGAACGTATCGTGCTCGAAAATTTGCAACCTGAACATCCACGGTTGGTGACGAGTTTACCGGGGCACATGCCCCGAGCATTCGTGAACGCTCCGGGAAACGCAGGTACGGCGATTCCCCTACGCGCGGATACTTTGTGGATCGATACGGATCGGGGATTGTGTACGTTGGTTTTTCGTGGTCAAATCAATGTGGCATCTTTCGACCAACCCGGAACGGTCTTCGTCGTTTTGCAAGCGCCTGGAGAAACCATTTCGTGGACCGAGGTCCAGGCCAAACTCGATACGGAACCGCGAGCAACCGGCGAAAAGAATACGGAAGCGTATGATCCCGACACGACGACGGAGCTGGATGCGGCAGCATTTAGGGCCATTCGTCCGGTCACACCATTTCATGCCGGAGCTGCGAAAGCCGCGCCGGCGAGCCCTCGCGCACCAAGCGACGACGAAGATTCCAGCACGGCCGTTTACAACGTGGATGCTTTGCTTGGCAGGACGACGAAAGCCACGCCATTTGCATCGGCTCACGGCGGCAGCGAAGCGACGCAGGCGATCAAGACCGCAGCATTGGTCGGACCCAAACCGGTCATGCCCTTCGGGCCCCCACCTGGACCGCCCATGGCTCCCCCACCGGCCCCGGGTTTTTCTGGGTCAAACCCAACGGTCGCTCGCACCGGATTGGCAGGCGGATTTGGAACCCCACCAATGGCACTGGGTGCGCCGCCAGCACCTCCAACAGCGGCCCCAATCGTGCCCGTAGCGACGCCGTTTGCAGAACCGGCCAAACCATTGCCCGTGAGCATGTTGCAGCACGCGGCTGCACCTGCCGCAGTCGGGGGTTTGGCCGGAGCGTCCGAACTTGCGCGTCAAGCACCAGCTCCCGCATTCGGTGACAGCCCCGCACCGCCGCGGATCGTGGATTCACCACGACCTGTCGCCCTGGGTGAAGCTCAAACCAAATCGATGTCAGCCGCAACGTACGAGGGAGTGCTGGCGGCATCGAACGCGGCCGCAGATCCGCAGACGAATCGCCAAGGCGACAAACCCACCCCAGACAAACTCGGCCCCGACAAACCATCCAAAGCTCTGAGCGAATCCATCGAGTTGATTTGGTATGAAAATTCGTACCTCGGGCGCATGCGCAAGCACAAGGACTGGGCGCCCTTGTTTCGGCCGCCACCGAAAGCGCCCGCTCCTCAGCGGGGTCAACCACCACCACCGCCTCCTTCGCCCGAACAAATCGAAGACGCTCAAAAGGCCGATGTTTTCGCGGTGCTTTCGCGCGCCGAGCCAGTACGCGTCCAGAATATCACGCCCGGACAAACCGGGGATGATGACCATGATGCGCAGTTGTATTTACTCACGGGGGCCTTGAGTTTTCCCCTCGATGAAATTGAAACGCTCAAGCTGACGTCACGCACGGCTGCGCCGCTGGCATCGAGCGACAAGAAACTGAAAGAGGTGCTCGATACCGTGGAGGAAGTGTTGAAGATGCCGCTCGAAGGTGCGCCGGAGGTGGTCCAGAGTTTTACCGTTCGGGTACGTGACGCGTGGACGCACGCGAATCGACTTCTGCCGCCCGATTATTTGGTTTCGCACACGGAGCGAACGCTTCTGAATCAGCGTCACTATCAAAAACGCGAACTCTTGGATGACGAGTGGATTCGTTCACTTTTCGGCGCGACCGAAGGTCAGGGCATTCCCACGTATATCCCCGCCAAACTTGCCAAACGCTTGCCATTATTTCGGCAATTCAACGTGCGCATGGTGGTGGAAGCCTTGTCGCAACAAGACATGTACGAATCGCATCCACTCGCGCTGCGCGTCGTGGCTTTAGCGCGTATTCTCGGGACGCAGGAGCCTAGCCCAGCCAAACCCAAACGCTGAGTAGCGCTCCGCAAGTCCGGGACCGTTTGTCTATACGAAACCTCGCGTTGGGTTATGTGGTGCAGCGGGTTTTAACCCGCCGCGGAGCTGCGAGTGATGTGATGGTCACAGACTTCTGGAACCCTGCACTAAGGAGTCCGTTTTCCGTGAGCAAAGAAAGACGAACCTCGACTCGACGATTTTCGATTTCCAATCGTTACCGAATGCTCTATTCTCAGACCATGTCCCAACGGTGAGGTAGGACCATGCCGGAAGTATCGACCAAAGTAGATCTATGCGCGGGGCACG
>DAOMZH010000643.1:0-6663 GCA_035437985.1 Polyangium sp. (in: bacteria)
TGTTGCCCAAGCTGATGGAGAAGGTCCGCAAGGGCGGCTCCGGCTCCTTCGGCCAGGTCCCGATGACCCCGTACCCCCAACAATTCCCAGCAATAGCCCCCAAATCAAGATTCCAATCGTTTGTCCCGGCGCTGCTGCCGCCAATGCCACTGCAAATGCCGCCGTGACAAACCCACTCACCGCCCCCTCTTTCGGACCCGCTTCCCCGCCAAACCTTCCAATGAAAAATCCCCCGACAAACGTTGCCGACCAAAATCCCAAGAGGTGCAGTGCGACAACCAAAATACCGAGTCCCAATGTCGGCGTTTCCCCATTCTCCGTCAATCGTCTCGTCAATGCCGCAATCGCCGCAGCAATCGGGAGCCACACCAAAAACGTCACCACCACCCCAATGCCCGACCAATGCCACGGCGGCCGAGGCTCCGCTTCTTCCTCGTCAGCCGCAGGCGCCTTGTTTTGCAATATCGGCAGTCGCCTTTTCTTGTCTGGTTCGGCCATGAATGCCTCCCACGAAGGCGACAAACCCGTTTTTTAGCTCGGACGCCGCCAACGCGAACGGGCCTCGTCCTGAATACGCAAAAGCCGCCGCTGCTCCTGAATGAAACTCCCATATGCCTTGGGCACGCGCGAATCTTTGGCCAAGGCATAAAGCACCCGCAATGCCGCTTCCGCGTCGTCCGTCGCCCGATGCGCATTCACCAGCTGAATGCCCAAAAGCGCAGCCATGTCCGATAATGCCCGGCTGTCTTCGTGTTTGTAAAGTTCGCGAGCAAAGGCCAATGGATCAATCCAATCCACTTCACGCCGCATAGCTGGAGGCGGATCTTCAGGAAAAACTTGCGCGCGTTCGAGTTCCGCCAGCAAAAAACCCCGATCGAATACCGCATTGTACGCCGCCGGAATCGCCCCCGCCAACGTATCCAGAATTTCTCGGGCCACCGCCGCAAAGGGAGGTTTTCCCGCTACGTCCTCGTCCTTGATGCCATGCACCGCCGTCGCTTCCGCAGGAATGGTTCGTCCGGGATGAATGAGCCAACTATGCCGCGCCTCGACATCGCCACCACGACCAATCACGACCGCAACTTCCACAAGACGATCGGTCGCTGAATTCCGCCCCGTCGTCTCGACATCCAAAAACGCAATCGGCTGATCGACCCATGACATGCCCGCGTCGAGCTCCGACGCAACACCCACCGCGCGCACCTTGAGCAAATGCGCAATGCCCGGGTAATGCCTTCCCGAAGGAAAACAACCACAAGGATCAGCTACTTTCATTTCTTCGTCGGTCCCGCACTCGGCACGGCCGAAGCACTCGGCGATGGTCCCGCTGATGCCGAAGCACTTGGCGGAGGGGGCGCATCTGCAGACGCACTCGTTGCGGGCATCGGCGGCGGAGGCGCTGGGGTCACACCAGCCAATTCCAAATCCAACTTCACCCACTTCACGAGATCACCCACAGGATCGTCGAGCAGCTGCGTGTCCACCTCGCGACCGTTGATGAACACCGTGGGTGTCGAATCGAGGTTCACTTCATCGGCCGCGCGTTTGTCCCGGGTGATGCGCGCGACCGTATCGTCCGAACCCATCTCGGATTTGAACTTGCCCACGTCGAGCTTGAGTTGCTTCGCGTAGCCCTCCAAGTCCGATTGCTCGAGGCGCTCTTGGTTGTCGAAGAGCACATGATGCATTTCCCAGAACTTGCCTTGACGAGCAGCGGCAACTCCAGCGCGAGCGGCGATTTCGCCGTGAGGATGAATCGACAGGGGATAGTTTTTGTAAACGAGCCGAACTTGGCCGGGGAACCGTTTCACGAGCCCATCGAGCAGCGGGTAAAACGCTTTGCACGCAGGACATTCGAAGTCCGCCCATTCGACGATGGTGACGGGAGCATCCGGCGGTCCGAGTTCAGGGCAACCATCGATGTCGATCGTGCGGACCTTCTTCGGATCGAAGCGCATGTTGTAGGCTTTTTCGCGGTCCTGCTTGCTCTTTCCTGCACGGACGGCATCGAGCAAATAGAGCGCTGCGGGCACACACGTCTTGCATGCACGTTTTTCCTGGATGCACTGCCCGATGCTCACCGGCGTTTCCGGGCACGGTGCCAACAACGTCTGTACTTGCTCCGACCACTCGCGTTGCTCACGTGCCGTCATTGGGCCGGTTTCCACGCCAGGAATCGACACGATCGGAGCGGCAGAAGGAGCTGCCGCTGCAGTCGTGGACGATGCGGGATTCGCTTGAGCCTTGTCGGACGAACCATTGCACCCGCATGCCAAAAGCACGGCAAGAAGGGGAGACCATCGCAGGGGAACCATCGCGGCGCGAGCTTAGTCGGACCCTTTGCGGGGCGCTAGCCCGGGGTGTAGCGTGTATGCGTGCGCAGCGTCTGCTTTCGGTTTTCCGACCCGCGGCAGTTCGAACGTCGCGTTACTTCCGTGGGGGATTGCGAGCTCGAACTCGACTTGCCTCCAGAAGAAGTCGTCGAAGATGGCGAGTGGGTTTTGGCCATTCTCGACGTGGGACCGCGACACAAAGCCACCTCGGCTGCAGCTCGCGCCACCGTTGACCCCGATGGTGCACGCCTCGTGTTCGAACCGCGCGACTATCGACGTTTGGCCGACTTTGCCGGCTCCGTCGTCCGCGACGAACCGCCCGTTGCCCTACTTTCTTTCGATGCCGCCGAATCCGACGATGAAGTCGCCACACCCAAACCCACGTCTTGGCCTCCACGCGCAGGTCGCGGCGCGCGCATCCTGATCGTCGACGACGATCCCGACATTCGCGCCGTCGTCAGCGCGATGCTCGCCGCCGTCGGACTCGTGGTCACCGCCAAAGAAAGCGCCGAAGACGCCCTTCTTGCAATTCAACAAAGCTCCTTCGATCTGCTCGTGCTCGATTGGAATTTACCCAAGATGAGCGGCATCGAACTTTGTCGCCTGATTCGTCGGGACAAACAATCCACCTTGCCCGTCCTGTTTCTCACCGCCAACGCATCCTCGCAGGACATGGTCCATGCTTTTGCGAGCGGCGCCGACGACTACATGGTCAAGCCGTTTCACGCGCCTGAACTCAGCGCCCGCATCTTCAGTCTGCTTCGACGCTCCCGACCCTAATCGTTGCAGCTCAAACCATCCCCGACGTGAGCTCGAGAAGCGTGATCTCCGCAGGAGCGGCCACGCGCATCGGTGGACCCCAATATCCCGTCCCTCGGCTCACGTAGATCTGCGTATCGCCAAGACGATCGAGACCTGCCGTGAACGGTTGTTGCAAGCGCACGAGGAGTGTGGCTGGAAAAACCTGACCGCCATGCGTGTGTCCACTGATCTGAAGTCCCACCCCAAGCTTTGCCGCTTCGAGCACTTCTTTCGGTTGATGCGCCAAGAGGATGCATTCCCGATTCGGATCTCGACCAGCCAATGCTTTGGCCACATCCGCTCCATGGCCTGCCAAGAACTGACCTCCCGTGTGATCGTCAACGCCTGCGAGATCGAAACTCGCTGCCCCTTCGCCGATCGTCACGTGTTCGTTTCGCAAAACCCGCACACCCAACGTTCCGAGATGCTCGATCCACGACGAGGCTCCCGAGTAATACTCATGGTTGCCCGTCACGAAGTACACGCCGAGTTTGGACTTTAGATCGCCGATGGGGGCGACGTGATCCCGCAGAGCCGCAACGGATCCGTCGACGAGGTCTCCTGTGATCACGATGAGATCCGGTTCGAGTGCATTCACGCGGGCCACGATGCCTTCGAGCCATTCACGTCCAATCATGGGCCCGATGTGCACATCCGTGAGCTGAACGATCCGCATTCCCGAGAGAGCCTTGGGCAGTTTGCCCAGAGAAATCTGCACCTTCTTGAGTGCTACGGCGCCGAGGGCTTCGGCCACACCTGCCCCTGACAAACCCAACGTGACCAGTCCCGCGACCCCGGCGATCAATCGCGACAGGAATGTTCGGCGAGCTTCGTCGATGGTTTTTCCTGTCCGCAAACGTGTCCCGAGCACGACGAGCAAGCGCGGAATCTCGGTTGCGAACAAACAAGCGACGAGCAACGCGGCAAACCCCATCCATGAGTACACGACAAACGAGAGCACGGCGCCTACCGAGCGCGGAAGGATCTGCACGAGAAACATCGCGAGCGGCATGGCTCCGCCCATCGTGACGAGAACGATGGTCCCGATGCGCTGCAAACGAGCGCTCAGTTGCGGCGCACGCAGCATCCGTTGCCACAGATAAAGATGCGTGCCGCCGACGAAAATCGTGAAGAAGAGGAGGAAGAGCGCGATGCGTACCACGGGCCTACGATGGCATGAGATCCAGCATCGTGAACGAACGAAGCGTTTTTCTTCGAACTACTTCACACAGAGACCAATGCCATCGGGGAAGCCAGCGCTTCCACCTTGGCAAAGCATGTCGCTCGGGCAGTCGCTCCCGCCGACACGACAAAGTGCACGACACGTATTGCTCGACAAGACGCACACATGACCAGCAGCGCAAGGACATCCACCACCTTCCTTGCCGCTGCCAGGCTCCACGCAACTCGTCGTTCCATCGGCACGTACGAGCGTGCACGTGCGTCCGTCAGGACAAACGGTGTCATCGAGCAACGTGCAGTCGATGGCTGGAATGCACACCGGGATCTGAATCGGTGTTGGATGAAGGTTGTCTTCGGCCATCGCTCCAAGCGTGCAGTACGTGCCCTCGGCACACGCTTCGATGTCGCCACAGCAATACGGTCGACACACCGCAACGTTCGAGTCCATGCGCACACAACCGAGCGTCGCGGCACAATCCGCCGCACTCTCACACGGATCGCCATCTTGCGACGTACCTGGGACTCGACACTCGGCCACAGGTCCATCTGCAGTCGCAGTGATCTGACACGAAGTGCTCGGAGGATTGTCCGGGTTGGTGGGCGTTGTACACGAGATGGACTTGTCGCCGGTCATGCAGTTGCCGCCGCACTGGTTGCCAAAGGAAGTGGCCCCCGTTTGATCCACCACCGGAGGCAGAAGGACCCCAGCACCGGTGCCTGTCGTCGTGCCTCCACTGGTCGAAGAATTGTCCTCCTTGGTGCGATCATCTTCGAGCGTAGCGAGGCCGGCACTCATTTCGGCACTGCATGCTTCGCCAACGATGGAGCCCATCGCCAGAAGGGAAAAACCAAGAAGCATCTGCGAAAAACGATTGAATGAAGGCATATGCAATACTCGCGGATAGTGCATGCAGTGTACCACTGTGACGTAGGGGCATCACGGCGCGCGCACATGCATGACGCGTGATGAATTCGAGTGTTGCACGTGAACCCAAGCCACCTCGGCCATGACACTGCTGTCGCAGCGATGGGCGAAGTGGCATGGCTTGGGAGGGGTTCGGGGCGCAGGGAGCCTTGGGCGACTCGAAGCCCCCGATGTACAAACAGGGGATCAGCGGGCGTCGACGTCGCGCGTCACGACATTGCCTGCCGTGTCATAGGACCGCACGACGACGAGTTGTGTGCCAGCGGGTACGATCGAAGAAACGTCTACGTCGAAGGTTTCCGTTGCTTCGTCGAAAATGCCGTCGCTCGGAAAAATCGGTCGCCATTCATCCGTGCCGGCAACAGCAACTTCGATGCGGCTGATCGGTCCTAATCCATCGCTCACTTCACCTTTGACCTTGCGACCTTGCATCGAGAGGGACTTGTAAACGGGCGGAGTGTTATCGACGAGCACAGCTCCTGATTCGAGACCATGACGCTGGACCCGCTCGGGCGGATTGGCCATCTCGTCGCTCGCTTCGACGCGAATGCGATACACGCCCTCGGGCAAACCCGTGGTGTCCCAATCGAGTTCGGTTCGCGTGACCTTGTCCGTGGGTTTGTGCGCACTGCGCCACGTGGTTTGTCCTTCCAGACGATACCAAACGCGGTATCGAAGGTCGTCGGAGTCGGGATTATCGACGCGCCACGAAAGTTTGACGCCGGTCGTGGGCTTGGGTGCTTCGCCGCCAGAAGCTGGAATGCCGCTCCGTGCCGAGAACTTGCTGCCTTTGGCAGTCGCTTCGATGGACATGACGACTGGTCGCGCGTTGTCCGTCACGAAATACATCGTGAGCTCGCGGAGTGATGCTTTGGGATCGCGATTCCAACGCGCGCGAATTTGCACGTACCGCCCGGGAGGACTTTGCACGTCACCCGGTTGTGCAAGCCCAGGTGACCACGCGCTCCATGAAGTATCGGGCGCCGAAGTGTTGCCACTGCGCGTGGACAGTTCGAGGGATCCTTCCCCACGCCAGTTCAGTCGTCCGAAGCTCGCGCGTAGACCAGCGTCGAGCACTTTGCTCGTCCACACCGCATCACCACCACCGGTGCCTTTGATTTCGTGGAACACAGCCGGATCGGTTGTCGCGATGAACTTGCGTTTGCCCGCGACGACCAGCGCTCCAACTTGGCGTTCATCGGTATCGGCGACGAGGCTCGTCGTGTGCGCGTCATCGACCGTGTACACGCGTCCTTCCGCGCCTGTCCCGACGAACGGCGTGCCCGCTTCGTCGATGCTCAACGACACGAAATGCGTTTCGCCATCGCTGAGAAGCTCTTCGGCCACCCCGTCTTTGCCAAAGCGAAACAAGCTGCCTTTGCCCGCTTTGCCCGCTTTCGTGGCTTGCGGACCCGCGCTGCT
>DAOMZH010000644.1:0-6661 GCA_035437985.1 Polyangium sp. (in: bacteria)
TACACGTGGCCGTTGGCATATCCAAACACGGAGCGCAGAGGTTTGACCCGGCCGCTTCACGTTCGAGGAGGAGTGCGCGACAAGAGGCCGCTTGCGCTTCCGTCACCGGAGTCATTGTGGTCGAATCAGCGCAAAAGCTGCCAATCGCAGGCACATCGGCAATATCTGCGGACTGGCCGTATGGCGTCGAGATGAAGATCTCCTTGCCATCCGCATTATCCCAGAAGATGCACATGGAGATTCCATTGATGGCCTGCTGGCTCCAATCTGCAGAGTCCACGCAGGGGCAATCGCTCGTGGCGCAGTTTGGCCCGGACCACGCAAGGGACGAGCAGGTGCACGTATAGCCACCATTGCCGTCATTGTTGCAGGTGCCGCCATTTTGGCAGGGGTTCGGGTTGCAGGGATCGATTGCGGCATTCAGGTTGCGCATGAAGTTGAGGCCATTCAGGGGGCTCGCGACCAAAAGGTCGAGGCTGCCGTTCTCGTCGAAGTCATGCGCCGCGATCGAGCGTGGCCCGTTGGGGTGAGCGGTAAAGCCGGTGTAGATGCCGTCCGCCTGGAAGGTGCCGTCACCATTGCCAAGCCGCACGCGCACCACGCCCACGTTCGGCGCAGCGCCCGCAACGTCGGAATGTCCGTCGCCGTCCCAGTCACCCACAACCACGTTCGCGACGCCGAGGAACTGGGTCGCCGAGCCGATCTGGAACGTGCCGTCGCCATTGTTCAAGAGCGGGCGGATGGACCGGCCATTGAGCGAGGTGATGGGCACCAGATCCTGCGCGCCGTCGTTGTTGACGTCACCGACCGCAACATTGATTACAAATTCACCAGCGACGCTGTAGCTCTGCGGGGACAGGAAGGTGCCGTCGCCATTGCCGAGGGATACGTACGTCCCCAATTGGGGGCTGGCAGAGGCGAGATCCAAGTGTCCGTCGCCGTTAAAATCTGCGGCCTTGATGGCACTGAAGACGCTACCGACGGGTAGGGAGAAAGTGATGACATCGTACTGGAAGCTGCCGTCGCCGTTCCCGAGATTCAAGATCACGCTCGCAGGGAATCCAGGAACGGCGTTGAGGTAACCCGCCAGATCGAGGTGGCCATCGCCGTTCCAGTCGCCGGAGATGAGGGAGTCAACGTTCGTGTTGTCGCGGGGGTACTGCAAAGCAAAATCTTGGTACTGGAAGGTACCGTCGCCGTTGCCGAGCCCAAGAACGTACCTCCAGGTAGTAAAGCCAGTTGGACCTGGCACACCCGTTTGTGCGTTCGAGTTCACAACGAAGTCGATGTTGGCATCTCCATTAAAGTCCCCGATCGTGTAGTTGGCGACAACTGGCGCGGTCCAGAACAGGGGCTGGCCGGCTTGGAATGTCCCGTCGCCATTGCCCAGGGACATGATAAGCGGTGCAGAGCTTGGGAGACCTTGACTCAACACGTCGAGGTGGCCATCGTTGTTGAAGTCGGCGATTCGTTGGAAGGCATTGGTCCCCGTTGCAACCTTTACAGGCGGGGCAAACACAGCTTCGGTTTCGCAGGAGGTGCCAATCCACCCAATGGGGCACGAACACGTGTATTGGTTCACGCCATCGACGCAGGTGCCGCCGTTTTGGCACGGGTTCGTCGCGCAATCATCGATGTTGTTCTCGCAATTGACTCCATCATAGCCCGGATCGCACGAGCACGTATAACCGTTGACCTGATCGGTGCATTGTCCGTTGACGCAGGGGCCCGACGCGCATTCGTCGATGTTGTTTTCGCAGTTCGTCCCCTCGTACCCCGGCGCGCATTCGCACACGTACGCGTTGATTCCATCGAGGCAGTTTCCGCCGTTTTGACAGGGGCTCGACGCGCATTCGTCGATTTCCGTTTCGCAGTTTGTCCCAGTGTAACCCGCTGGGCATGCACACGTGTAGCCGCTCGGATTGTTCACGCACGAGCCGCCATTTTGGCAGGGGCTCGGGTCGCAATGGTCGGAAACGTTCGGCGTACACGTGCCGTTCGTACACGAGAAACCATCACAACACGGCACCGTCGGATCACAAGGCGCGTTCGCGGGCAAACAGCCGGTTCCTTGGCAATTCGGATCGTTCACTGCGACGTAATCGCCCGCGTGCACGGCGTGCGCATTCACACACGCTTGTTCGCTGATCTTCAGAATCGTGTACGGCTTCGTCGTCGACGCCGTGCGGTGACAAATCTGCACCTTGCCATTGACCGAGAAATAATTGCATTGCTCCGGAGTCAATGCTTGCTCCGCCGCGCCAACGTGCTCATCGGCGTGCTCATCGGTCGTGGAGGCACAACCAACCGTCACGCCAGCCAAGCCGAAGAGAGGCAAAACTGCGTAAAGGGCTGTCTTGAAAATCGAGGTGGACATCGTTCGTTTCCGTTCTTTCGTCAGGGTAAAGGCTCGGACCAAAAGCCTTGCGAGCCCGTTGCGGACGGAAGATGTACTGAACGGAAAAATCGTGCGATTGGACCTTGGTCCCTCTTGTTGAAACGCGCCAAGTGTGATGAACTGATTGGTTGCGCCGAATTTGCGGTGGCGGTGGATTCACCCAGGCGCGAATCTTCTGGTGGCGTATGAGAACGGGCGGCGTCGAATTGCGGTAGCTACGCACCGCGCCTCATCACCGAGAATCGCGACGTCGCGTTATCCAGCCGAAAATTGCATCACGCCATCGTCTACTTTTCCGAGGCGCATCAATATCGAATCGAGGAAGTAGTTTTGCGGGAAATACCACGGCGTTTTCGTTCCCTGCTTGGGGAAGAGGTCTACGTATCGCTGCACGTACCCAGCGCTCAAATCGAGTAGCGGTCGCGTATCCATCGAGTTCTCGTTCGCATGCGCCACGCATTGCCGATACCCACGACGATCCATGTGTTGTAACAACCGACATACATAATTCGTCGACAGTTCCGCGCGTAGGGTCCACGACGCATTCACATATCCCGCGCACATCGCGAAGTTCGGGACGTCACTGAGCATCAGACCCTTGTAAATGAAGGCTTTCGGCAATTCGACCGACTTGCCGTCCACCTGGATTTCGATGCCTCCGCACGCCAATAGTTGCAGCCCGGTTGCCGTCACGATGATATCCGCGGGCAACTCCTTTCCAGATTCCAGCGATATGCCTCGGGGCGTAAATGTTTTGATTCGATCCGTCACCACCGACACTTTTCCCCGGCGAATCGAGCGGAAAAGATCCGAATCCGGCACGACACACAAACGTTGATCCCACGGCGCGTACGTCGGATTGAAATGCGTATCGATATCGAAATCCGCGGGCAAACCCATTTCGAGCCCCTTGCGCAAAAGCTTGCGCCCCATCTCCGGAGATCGTCGGCACAATTGATAAAATGCCATTGCAAACGTCGCTTGTTTCCACCGGGCAATGGATCCTGCCGTCTTTTTCGGCAAATACTGCCGCAGCTTGTTCGCAACGCGATCCTCGGACGGCAATGACAATACATACGTCGGCGATCGCTGCAGCATCGTGACGTGTTCCGCTTTCTCGGCCATTGCTGGCACGAGCGTCATCGCCGTCGCTCCGCTACCAATCACCACCACCCGTTTGTCCTGATAATCCAAATCCTCGGGCCAATGTTGCGGATGAACCACCGGCCCCGGAAATGACTCGCGCCCCGGAAAAACCGGCGTGTACCCTTCGTCGTAGCGATAATACCCTGCGCACATATAGAGAAAGTTGCAGGTATAGCGCTTTTTCTCCTTGTCCGGACCAACCACGACATCTACCGTCCAGGTAGCATCCTTGGTCGACCACTTCGCCGACTCGACATGCTGATGAAATCGGATTTTCTCATCAATTCCAAATTCGCGCGCCGTATCCTGCACATAATCGCGAATCGACACCCCCTCGGCAATCGACTTCTTTCCTTGCCAAGGTCGAAATGAATACCCGAGCGTAAACATGTCCGAATCGGAGCGGATCCCCGGATAACGAAACAAATCCCACGTGCCGCCGATGGCCGCCCTACCCTCCAAAATCGCATAACGCTTATTGGGCAATTGCGTTTGCAGGTAATAACCCGCCGCAATTCCCGAGATGCCTGCACCCACGACCAATACATCGAAATGCTCTACTGCAGCATCGGTCCTGTTCGTCATCCCCGCAGTTTCAACGTATCTGCGCGCGGCGTCAAGCGATTACTCGGCGCGTTAACTCGTTCCCACTCGCCCTGAATTCGCAAGCGAAATCACGCCTCGAGCATTCCAGATTTGGCCGTTGCCGGTTTTTTCGTCGTCGATTTTCGCACGGTCGTTTTTTTTGCAGGCGCCTTTTTGGCTGCTTTTGCTTTTTTCGGCGCCGCCGCCTTTTTCGGGCTGGCAGCTCGTTTTCGCGTTGTCTTCGGAGTGGCGTCGACCTGAACGACCGGCAGCTTTCGTTTTCGCGGCGGCTTGCGCCCTACTCTTTCCGCTCGAAATGCATTGGGACACAAATCATTGATTCCACATGCAGCGCATGCAGGTCGTTGGGCAAAACAAACCCGGCGCCCGTGAAAAATCAATAGATGCGCCAACGCAACCCAATGATCCTTCGGAAACAGTCCAATCAAATCTTTTTCAATCGTCTCCGGTTTCGTTTGGGCGGTAAAACCCAATCTCTGGGACAAACGCTGCACGTGCGTGTCGACCACCACCCCCGACGGAATGCCGAACGCCACCCCGAGCACCACATTGGCCGTCTTTCGTCCCACTCCCGAAAGCGTCACCAATTCCTCGAGCGTCCGCGGCACCTTGCCGCCATGCTTCTCCATCAGCTTCTTGGCCAGCCCCACGATGTGCTTCGCCTTCTGGTTGTACATCCCAAGCCGCTGGCGAAGCACCTGCGCGACATCGTCCACCGTCGCTTTCGACAACGACTGCGCATCCGGCCAACGCGCAAAAAGACTCGGCGTGACCTGATTGACGAGCACATCCGTCGTTTGCGCACTGAGCACGACGGCCACGAGCAATTGAAACGGATCGACATAGTCGAGCTCGCAATGCGCGTCGGGGTAAAACTTGTCGAGACGATCGTAGATCGCAAGAGCTTTGTCGTGGTGGGTGTTCGTAACCATGGAACGTGGTTCGATACTACCGCGACGAACCCCGTTCGTCTCGTACGAATCTGCTTTTTGGGGAAAGGTTTGGCTTGCCCGCCTACGGGGCAAACCTCAGCTTACGAAGGCTCGTTTGCGCGTTTCGTATTCGTCGAGCAATTTTTCGACACTGGAAAGGGCGTTTTCCACGGCTTCCTGCACCATTTGCAAAACCGTCGTGGCTTGTCCCTTCAGCGCTTCGTAATAACGCTGCCGCTCGGTGGAATGGATGATTGACGGGGGCAAACCCGAACGCATGAGCAGCAAGTTCATGAACAATCGAGCGACCTTGCCGCTATCGCTTTGGAATGGATACACTCGCAAAAGGTCGTAGTGCGCGCGCGCCGCGATCCGCAGAGCATTACGCGTCTTTCGCGTCTCGGGATCGTTTAACCAGTCCACGATTTGCCGCACCTTGTACGGGATTTTGTCCGGAGGCGCGTATTCGTGGAAGTAGAGCCGATGTTGCGGAATGTCCTTGCGGTACTTCACGGTCTTCACGTCGCCCTCTTCGGGATGCAGGATCAAATAGATCTTGCGAATGACGTCGATCGTGATTGGTAGCTTCTTCTTCGCGTAGTCACGCACGAAGTCGATGGCTTCCTTGTGCTTGCGAATGTCGTCGTACGTCGGCTGCATGCCCGTATCCGCGTAATGCGACGCCATACTTCCGAGCCCTGAACGCAACTCCTCGAACGTGTACACCACACCTTCGAGCGCACTGTCGTGGAAGATCCACGACATGTCGAAGCGATCCGTATAAGCCCGCCGGAACTCCTCCGTTTGGGATTCCAAACGCTTCTCGATGACTTCCGAGCGTTCTTCAATCGTCGGTTTACGAATTGGCGCGAGCAGCGGCAGAGGAATCGGCGCCACGCGCGGCGCAGGCTCACGTACTGCCGTGACTTTCGGTTCGGCTTTCGCCTTGTCTTCTTTGGTGCGAGGTTTTCCTTCGGCGGCCGGTTTGTCGGACTTGACCGACTTCTTCTCGCCCTTGGTCTTGACCTTCTCGCTGCTGACGACTTTTTCGCCCTCGGCCGACTTTGTCTTGACAGACTCGTCTTTCTCTTCCGGCTTGCCGATGAGCTTCTTTTTCTTTTTCTTCTTCGTCTCGAGCTTTGTTTCAGCCTTCGGCTCGGACTTCGATTCAGCTTTCGGTTCGCCTTTAGGCTCGACCTTCGCTGGCTTCTCCCCCGTGTGGACCTTCGTCTTTTCCGAGACGGTGCCCGTGGGTTTTTCTTTGCCTTCCGAAGTCTTCTTGACGAGCTTTTCGCGAGGTTTGTCGGCCGGCGTCTCTTTCGGCTTGGCCTTCTCCTCGACCTTCTTCTTGGGCGTTTCCGCCGCCTCGACCTCTCGAGCTGCTTCGGACTTCTTCTTTTTCTTCTTGAGCTTGAGCTTGGTCTTTACCGGAGCATCAACTTCGGCTGCCGCCTTTGCAGGCTTGGGCTCGACGACCGTTTTTTCAACGCTCGTTTTTTCGCCGAGGACCTTCTTCTTCTTTTTCTTCTTCGGTCGCTCTTCTTCGGCAGCGGCCTCGCGCTTCTTCGGTCGCTCTTCT
>DAOMZH010000645.1:0-2996 GCA_035437985.1 Polyangium sp. (in: bacteria)
CCAGCGCCTGACAACAACGAGAGCGTTGCCTTGGCACTGATGTCCATCGCCTTTGAAAGTTCGGCGTAGGAATTGATTTTCTCAATCGAATATTCGGTCGTTGTGCCTCCGACACTTACGGAAGTCGTGGGGCGTAAGCAGTCTTGAAGGGGCTCTTCCTTCACGTAGTCATATCCACGCCCCAACGCCAACAACAAATGATTGGCAATGGGGGCACGAGCGGGACTGTCAGTGCTCCAAAGCAATGCCGCCGATGTCACGAGCGTGAAAATTGTCGAAGTATTGAAGAATCGCATTTAGACTGGTATTTGCAACTCGCGTGCCACAGGACACGGCGTTGAACTATTGTAGTTGTAAGTCGTTGACACGCATATAGAGGAAATGGACGATTTTGTTGCACCCGACATGCAAGGTTTGCGCGCATAACCTATTGTTCGATAAACGTACCATCAAATAGCTCGCTCGGCATCGTCGGTTTTTCCCCTCAAATAAATTGGCGCTTCTCATCCAATCAACTTCCTCGCCAACATCACCAACCCGCCCAGCACGAGCCCCTCGTCGATGCCCCCCGAGCTCGACGGCGCTCTCGTCGGCTCCTTCGTCGGCGTTGGCGACATCTGCGGCCCGTTCAGCAACCACGGCGCGAGGTGCTGCGCGGCGAGCTTCGGCTGGACGACCATCGCCTGGTAGCTGTGCGCGACCATATCGGCCTCCTTCGTTGCATACGAATACACCCAGAGCTGGCCATCGTGTGAAACCACCGGGGCCTCGGGAGGCCCGCCGCGCTCGAGCGGAAAGCCCGTCGCCTGTCGAAGCACCGTCACCGTCGACGCGTACGGAGTCTGCGGTGGCTTGAGTTTTTCCGTATACGTTTGCCACGTATGCGACGCGACGACGAGCACCTTGCCTTTTCTCGCCTCCGTCGCGAGGTCCCGAAGCCAGGCAATTTGCCATTCTTGCGGCGGCCAAGACGCATGCGTCCCGTCTGATAACAAATACGCGTCCGCGTTCGCCCCGTCGATTCGAAGCTTTCGCACGCGTTGGCATCCCGCACTGTATCCAATGAGCGCGAGCCTCGACACGTGCGAAACGCCCGCGCTCTTATGGGCAAACTCCATGATTTCCGCGAGCGTTTCAGTCCCCTTCGCGCTGTCGTCGGCCACGATGCACGGCGCCGGACCGAATGCAGCGCGAATCTTTGCATCCATTCCCGCCCACGCGAGAAACGTCGCCACGAGCGGGCGTGTCGCTCCGATTCCGCGTTGCACAAGGCGAAGCGTCATGGTTTACCCTCCCGGCTTCCCGACAAACGGCGCCGAATCGAGCAACCCCGCGATTTCGGGAGGCCATGCCGTGCCGGCGGGATGACGCCAAGTCCCGTGATCCTTCACGCCCACGGGCAAACCATACATGTGCGCATACACGCCCTTATCCCATAACGTGTACGCTTCGCCCTCGGGCACAATGGCTGCCGCTGTAATGCCCACAGCTGCTTGATAACGACGCAATCGTCCTGCCCCAACCGCATCATAAATCATTTCCCGCAAGCTCTTTTCTCGTCCCGCAACCAGTTCGGGCGCACGCAAACTCATTTGCCCCCGTCCCCACGGCATTGGTTCTTGCTTCAGGTCCATTTTTGTTTTTCCCATGGTACACCTCGCTTTCATTATCGCAAAAACATGGACGCCAGCGTTGCCGCGATTGCGATACCTGGCAACGCCCCGGAATCTGGTTTGGCTTGACCTACCTCGACAACAACCTTCGACTTGTCGAGTTCGAGGTCAGCGCCATAAAAATGCCGTAAAATCGCGGGGTATTTAATGCCTCGACCCGCTAGCCAATTCGCGCAGTTTTGGCCCATGCACCCTCGATTGTCCGGACGCTTCGTGTCCGCAAGCTTCGTCGGCGTGACGAATTTGCCCGACTTGCCCTCGTTGTACGTGACAAACCGCTCTGTTTTCGTCGCGTCTGCTCCTGGTGCACCGTTCGTCCAAAGAGCCCCCGCGACATAATTCGCCACGATGAGCCGCCCTTGATAACGACCGACCATACCTCGTGTCGCCTCGACCGCGGAAATACACGTTTTGAACGCCGATTTCGCAAAAACCTGGAATTTCTGCGAATTGTCGATCGGCACCGTTCGACCCAGCGTCCTATGATCGCGCATCGCTCGAAGCAAATACGTGCGCGCGGCAATCGATTGCGCTTTTAATGCTTCCGAAGGCCCGTGGCCATTTTCCCCGGTCACGACTCGTGGCAAATACTCCTCTTCGAGGCGCAACCATCCTTCGACCGTCAGCACCTTCGTCGGCGCTGGTTCCTCGAGCGTCGTATCGTTGATCGTCACACGTGACGGCTCGTTCCATTGCTTGGCATCGAGCGCCGCGAGCAAAACAAGCTCCTCGGCCGCGGGACCGACAGCATTTTCCCACGCAAGCGCTTCGACGATGGCCCGAGCGTTCCCCGTTTCCAATGCGGCGGACGTCAATGGTCGCCGATAAAGCTCGAACAGCAACGCTCGCGCATCATCGATCGACCCCGCACCCAAAAGCGCGGACACCGCTTGCAACGCACCGATCGAAATGGATTCTCGACCGGAGATCGAACGCCACAATTCGAGCAAAGTCGTGCGCATCATGGTTTTGTCCCCAAAGCAGCTAGAACCGAAGGTAAAACGATAATTCCGCAATGGTCACGGATCGACTCGCCCGGATGCAGCCAAACGAGAGCCCGAGCGCGCCCTGCGTCCGATTCGAAGCGCCACGTCCATTCCGAGACAAACCCAGGGTAACGCGCTATCGCGGCAACTTGTCGGCGATGCATGATCGGTCCCATGATGGCGGTGGGCAATGTCGCCACGAGCGGCTCGAGGCCCAGCGCGGGATCGCGAAGGGTGACGTCGACGGATATACGCCAAAATGGCGCTGGATTGTCGATTTGCAATGCCTCGGGCTCGACAATCAACACACAATGCGTCGACGGAAGACCTGCATCGA
>DAOMZH010000645.1:3096-6658 GCA_035437985.1 Polyangium sp. (in: bacteria)
AATGCCTCGGGCTCGACAATCAACACACAATGCGTCGACGGAAGACCTGCATCGACTCGAACGACGTTTTCTTTTGCTTCGCTATCGATGAGAACGCCTGAACTCGTGATTTGCATGGCCAACCTCCGGTTGAACAATTGGGGCTTTGGGCCGCCTTCGGCGCCCTTCGCCCCAAACCCCAGCGAGGGACGCGAATCGACCGCGCCCCTCGCTCGATTCGATACCGTCAGCTACGCGTTTGTCCCCGCCGCGCGTGCTGGAAGCCGATTCCATTCAGGTTGAGCTGAACGTAAAGGCCCACTTCAATCGGTTTGACCGGTGTAGTAATCCCGAAATCGACCGGCTTGATCGGGAAAATTACGTCGGAATGCAGAATGATTGCCGCCGAAAATGCCCCGTCTTCACTCCGATCCGGATCATCGCAAAAGATGTAGCCATCCGGCACAGGCAACACCGGCGCGCCGCCCGAGGTCCGCGCCAACGACCGCACGCGCACGTCCGGGATGTTCCGGAGGTGATCGACAAGCACGTTCCGCTGAGTGCCATTGCCACCCACGGCGCGTTTGTCCCACCGGAAATGCAGCACGCCCGACCGACGAACGGCCCGATAAAGGAGATTTTCGCCGCTGAAATCGTGGAAGATTTCTTTCGGCAAAAACAGCCCTGCATCATCCCAAATCCACGCATTCCCCGTAATGACGCTGTTCGCTGCGGCGATACCAGGGACAGAACTCAAGGCACGTTCGTCATAACGAACGCGCAGGTTTGCCTCGGACATGGAAATCGTCTGAATCAAGAACTCTTGCCCGTACGAGCTGTTTTTCGAGGGACGTTGAAAGTTCGTGATGTCGGTCGTGATTTTCCCATTGTTGCCGAGGTACGTGCATTCGTCGTCGATGGCCTTCTCGAAAAACACGTATTCGCCTTTCGGAATGCGCAACCAGGCCCGAGAGTCGTCACCTTCGCATTTGCAACGCATCTCGGCGGCGTAATAGTAGTTTCCAGCCTGATTCATGATAAACGGTTCATTCCGTTGTTCCCACCGACGAACGAGCGTCCGCATACCTTCGCCAGGTAAAACCATATTCTTCGGCAACTGCGGCCGTGTGGGCTGGGTCTTTTTGATTTGCTGCTTTACGGTCACCTTGCCGAGTTTCTTGCCCCGTGCGCGAGCACGAGCTTGCAATGCCTTCACTTCGGCGAGCGTCAGCGTCCGTTTTCCACGATTCGCGAGCGCTTGCAAATCACCCGTGTCGCCCTCTTCCGCCTCTAGCTCGGCCGCGGCGGTTTCTTGTTCATCCTCGTCTTCAGGGCCCGACGTTTCATCGTCGAATTCGTCGACGGGAAGCGCCGTTTCGCCGCGCGCGTCGAGTTCGGCAAGAAGTGAATCCATTTGTTGAGTGGCTTCGAATTGGTTCGTCATGGCTACTTCTCCATTTCTTCAAACGTTTTTCACGCGGCAAACGCTGCCGCGGCAAGCGCGACAGCAGGATCGTTGACCTGTGGGCCCGCTGCTTCAGCTTGCGCCGGAAGCGCCGGACGAACCGGAGCCCCAAGCTGTACGCGCACCCATTGCCCACCACTTTGGATCCATGCAGTCCGATCATCGATTGGGTGCATCGTCGGGACTGCCGAATTGGTTGGACCTGCCGTATCAGTCTTGGGCGGCGTGGACGCAGTTTTCTCTTCCTTGGGTCGATTCTGATATGCCTGGACAAACAGGACTGCACCTGCACCCAAAATGGCATTCGCAAGAGGCGACTCTCTCCGGCGAAAGATGTAGCCCACTGCGAGCAGCGCCAAAGGCAAGATCCACCAATTCTTTTTTAATGTTTCGCTCGTTTTGACGCTGTCCATGGTGGCGACCAATGCGATAATTGCTCCGACGCCGATCGGTGCAATCATCGATTTAGCGGTGGACGGCGCTGCTTTCGCCTCGGTAACCACAAGGTCGCGAGCTTGATTGACCCGAATGCTCAGTGCTGCTTGTGCCTGGAGTCGCTCCAGAACATCACGCGGTACTGCAACAAATTCATGTGCCATTGCTGCTTGTGACATGATTTCTACCTCCTATTTGTTCGCCAACCACAGAAGGCCACCCACGACCGCAATGGGTGCGATCGACGAAATGGTATCCGCGGTCGATTGCCCAATTTTCTTTGTCGTTTCTGCAACTGCTTGCGCAAACTCCCGTGCACCATCGAATGGCGTTTGCAACGGAACGTTTTTCTCCTTTGCGATTTCGCGCTGCGTGTCTTCGAGGCTCTGCAATACCGTCCGCTCTTCCGGCTCGAAGGCCAGCAGTTTGCCCATGATTTTTTCGCGCTCGATATGCTTCGCAATCGTGTCGACGCTGGCCGCATGTGCATTCAAAAGTCGTTTCGTCTTTTCTTCCTCGAAAGCGATTCCGTGTTGCGCTTGCGTGATAATCGTCGCAATATACGCCGCTGCGGCCGATGCTGCGCACGCAATGGCCACGACCGCGAGAGCAGGCAATGCGGAGGTATCCGTCGGAGGTGGATCCCCGAAAAACGCCGGAGTCCCATCCCAGGTCAGAACGTTGGCACTGACCGATCCGGACAGCGTCGGAATGAGCGACATCGCCGTGCGGGCAATGGCCGCTCCTGCGGCATTTCTTGTGCCATCATTGCCGTACGTCGCCGGTGACAAGACCCCGAGCGGGCCCGGAGCATCGGAGAACGTCGCGGCTTGCAATGACAACGCGAGCAATGCGCGCATATGAGCGGCGCGGGTTTCCGCCGAGAGCGTGGCAAACGCCCCATTACGCGCCGAGTTCAGCGCGGCAATGGAGGTTTGCGTCGGTCCGGTTGTAAAATGCTTCCAATACACCATTTTCGTCCCGCCTCCATCAAGTCAGAAAGAATCCCGCCCCGAGCATCGCCATGAGCGGAATCGCGGATCCCTCGTCAGGCTCGGGCTCTGGCGTCGGTTGTGGCGTTGGTTGTGGCGCCGGAGCCGATGGCAAGCTCGGAAAGCTCGGCACGGCCCACGGCGGCAGGTTCTGCGTGCTCGTCGTCTGAATGATCCACGGTGGCAGCTGCGGCAGTTGTGGCAGCTGCGCCGGTGGCGATTGCGGCGTAGGCGTCGCCGGCGGAGCTCCACCCCCGAGCATTCCCGAGAGCCACGGCGGAATTTGTGGCAATGGGTTTGGCGCGGGTTGCGGGTTTGGCGCGGGAATCGACGACGGAATTTGCGCCGCGGTCACGCTATAGAGCGCACGATATGTCCCTTCATCGAGCACTCCATCGGCCCGCAATGGACTCGACGAACGCGAGCGATTCCACCACGCTTGAAAGGACGCGAGCGCCATTGTCGTGCGCGGGGTCGAGGTGCCCGTAAAATCCGTCGGATTCGCCCCATAATCCGAAGGAATGCACACGCTTGGATTTTGCCGCGCCCACAATGCAAGCAGCGCTTGCGCTTGCAAATAGACACCGGGGTCCTGTGTGCCTGCTTGGGTCGGTCCGGGCAAACCAGGTCCGGACGGGGGAATAGGGAACGACGGTATCGGCACAGGTATCGGTGACGGAATCGGTAATGA
>DAOMZH010000646.1:0-6651 GCA_035437985.1 Polyangium sp. (in: bacteria)
TGTACCACCTGTCAAAGTGTTCCTGTCCTGCTTCCTTCGTCGGACAGTTCCACATAACATTGCATGGAGAAGCGCCCTCATTTTCTCCATGGTGCGTTTCATTCGCGATGTGGCAATCCGTGCAATTGCGGGGGAGCGTCCAGGGTTCTTCATGGGGGTGATGGCAATTCGTGCAATCTTCCGCGCTGTGCACATCGATGGCTTGCCGCTTTCCTTGGGTTTGTCCGTGACACTTTTGACATTCCCAAGCGCTTTCGCGAATCAATGCCCCACCGACACTCGACGGATCATGGCAACTGAGGCAATGCAAACGCCCCATGCCGGTGATGGTGACGTGAATTTCGTCGTGGCATTCGACGCATTGACGATCGATTGGCTCGCCAAACCCTTTGACTTCACCAATGTGACAACAAGTGCACGTGGTCCGCGACGCGAGCGAGGTGTCGATGTCGTGTCCCACCTTTTTCGCGATTTCCTTCCAGCGGACATCTTGACGAGTTTCGTCGGAATGACAACGACTGCAGCGAATCGAACCCGGGCCGAGATGCGGGGTATCGGCTGTCGAGTCTTTTTCGGAGGTATTCGCTGCTGGGCCAGCGTCGGGCATATCGTTTGTCAAGCCACACCCGCCAGCAATGAGGATCGAGCCTATCAGAAGGTATTGCCAGGTTCGAGCATGCGCGCTCTTCATAAGGCACCCTCGTGACAACGACGGCAAGGTTCGTCGATGGTCTTGCGCTTGTTGCTGCGAAAGCCGGAGGCATGCGGATTTCCGCCAATGCCCCCGACCTTGTGACAACCAATGCACAATGATTCTCCTGCGCCGCCATGACAACTCGCGCAAACGTCAGGTTCCCGCAATGCCGCTGGTCCGTGATCATTGCGGCTCCCAGGTAAACCAAGCCATCCAGCGGGGTGCGGATTCGTTCGCCCGTTTTTCGCGGCAATACCTTCGCGCGTATGGCACGTGCTGCACACGCGAGGGGAATGACAGGTCGAACATAGACCAGGATCGGCGCGTGCTTCGTCTCCGTGTCTGGCGACAAACCCTGCCCGATGAACTCCGAGTCGCGTTGGATCATCAAAATAAAGCCGCTCGGGAAGCAAAGCTGTCGTTACCCCATGACAAACCAAACAAGAACGTTCGGAATGACAATTCATGCACAATTGCCGCTGCGCTGCCGCGCGCACTCCATGCTCACGTACGAAGTTGCCAGCATGAATGAGGTGATCGTCTGGACGAACGCCTTCGTCACGCAGATTGACGTGGCAGGGATCGCAACGATCTTGGGCGAGATCTTTTTCGTGCTCGTGACAGCTGCCGCAGGTGGCCATACGGGGACGGAGGATGTCCGCGCCGCTGGCAATATCGACGTGACACCGCACGCAATTGCCTGGAGCGCGAGGGACGTGGGTTCGGTGTTCGAAACGCAGATGTAGCCGAGCCATTTCGGCGCCATGACGCGCTTGGGGCAAACCATGACAGCCACTGCATTCATGGTCGTCGTGAGGTTTTTTATGACAATCGAGGCAATCTTGCGTAGACGGTAAATGCAGGGGACCTTCTTCGCCAGCAGATGCAGCACCTCCGTGGCAGCGGCTGCAATGAATTCCTTCGAGGACGTGTGCGCGATGTTCGAATGGTCGTCGCCCTGGGGGGCGTATGCCCAAAATGGAGGCGCATGCCGCCGTAAAAAGTAGACTCGTGCAAAGCAGGAGCGAAGCCGTTTTGGACTTCATGGGCCGCTCCACGTGTGTGCAAGACGAACGAGAGCCTGAAGCGACGCTGCTTTCGTCGGCGAGGCATTGGCTTCGAGCGCTCCGGATAATTCCCAAAATGGACATGGGGCATAACGTAAAGCCACGAGACCCCAGGGCCACACGTTGCCACGGTCGCGTGGGTCATCTGGCCAAACCAGTTCCAATTCGGTGGACGCAAAAATATACGCATTCAGTGGCAAACGTGCTGTTCCGCGAATTCCGGTCCATGCGGAAGTCGGGGCACCTTGGCGGCGCATTTCGAGGCCCAATACACCGTCTCCGCGATCGTCCAAACGTAAATTCGCCCGCAAGAAGAATTGCCCGCCAAACGCGCCACCAAGCGATTCCAATACGCCTTCACCGCGGACATCGAGTCGAGGAGCAGCGCGCCAAAACAGGGACGTGCCAGAACGATCCGAAGGCACGTCGCCCAAGGCCGAAAAAAGAGATGTGGCCGGCAAAAGGCGCGAAGGTGAGCGACGTACCGCGAAGAGTTCGATGCGTAGTGTGCTCAATCGGGTAGCGAGCGAGAAACGCGCGTCGGAAATGCCAATCCGCAAAAGATCAAAACTCGTCGTCACGGCGCCGTCGAAGATACGCCCCAATGTAACTGCGCCGTCGACGCCGATTTCTTCGAACGCCGTTTTTCCTTCCAAGCGCGATTGCAAGTACGACAAACCCACGGTGGCAGTGGAGCCAATGCGTTGCGCGGCACGTCCGCCAATGGTCCAGGTATAGTCACGCGGAGCAGCTCCGTATGAAACTGGCAATCCACCGAAAAGTTCGATACTGCTCCCCCAGGGGGCCCGAACGATAACGTCTGCGCCGTCGAGATGTACGGGACGAATTGCGCCCATGGATACCATCATTCGTCCAATGCGTAGTTCTCCGCGTCCCAATGGATCACGGGCCCGCAAGGCCATGACGACGACATCGCCTTGGGTTTGTCCAGAACCGACCCAAACGGCAGCTTCGGAATCGAATACGGAAGGCTTGCGGGTTTCACCTTGCAAAAAAATAAACCCCGTGGGGACATTGCTGGCAGCAGCATAAGCATCGGCGCGTAATCGATAGGTTTGTCCCCGGGCCTCTGCCGAGAAAAAATAGATATACATCACGCAGAAAAAGGCGCCGAGACGTCGATTCATGGAAGTAGATCCACCACGCCGTCAACGTGTGTTGGAGCTGAAAAAGTGTGGCACGACAAACAAGCTGACGAGGGCGTGTGCGGCGTGCCTTTGCGCGTGAGCGCGGGCGGATATCCGTGACACGCGTCGCACGCACGCGCTGCGCCACTATCATCCGTCCAGATTGGACCAGGAAAAACATTAAAATGACACGATGTCGAACAGCGTTTCGCGATCGGGTCGTATTGCCCCAGGATCAAATCGACATCGGCAGGAATCGTCGTGTCGATATGCCCTACGTTGGCGAAATGAGTCGGTACTGTATGACAAACCGAGCAGCGGACGACTTTACCCATGCGGTCGGCGAGGGTTTCCTCCAAATGGCGGCGATGCGCGCCGACGCCGCGCGAGGTAGCACTCGTGGAGCCTTCGAGATCCGTGGGAGGTGCACCAAGGGGGCCGGTCCCATGACAAGCCGCGCACGTCAAGTCGTTTGTCTCGATGGAACCATTTACGTGGCTCGGCGAGTCGGCTGCGGGATGGCAATTGACACAAGAGGTCGAGGCCGAAGCAACACGCTCGAAACGAATGTGGGTTTCCGGCGGGTTGCCATGACAGAAATCGCAGGGGGTGGTTGCCGCAGTCGCTGGTTCCCAGTTCACGGTTTGACCCACGTGACAATACGTGCTCGAACAGGTTTTTAATGTAATGTTCCAAGTTGGCGTTGCGTTGTTTTGCAAAGCCAAACCCGAGAATACGACGTCGACGGCTGCATTCAAATGACCAGCATCGCGTAGGCTTTGAGGAACGACATGGCATTCTTGGCAATAGGCGGGGTGTTTGTCGTGCGCACCGGTCGTTGGTCGAGGGCCCAGCTTGCTGCCGTGGCACGTGCCGCAAAATGAAACGCCTTTTTCATGACAACCCCGCCCATCGCAGCCCAACTGCACGGGACTTTTCTGGCCATCGGTGCCATGACAAACTTGGCAATCTTCAATGGGATAATTGGACTCGCGGAGCCATTCGGCATGTTTTCCCCCATCGAGCATATTCGCCCATCCCTCTTCGTGTATGCCTTCGCCTGCCGGACGATCGCGACGAATTTCGCATCCGGCGAGACAAATCACGAGTAGGTAAAGACAAACGGCTCGGGGCATGCTTTTTTCATCAAGGCTTCGGAGCGTGAACTTTTTGAACGTCGAATTCTGCGCCAGGACCATGGCACGTGGCGCACGCTTCGATACCACTCGGGCTTGTCATCGTTTCGGCGTGCGCTACCACGTATGGTGCGTCGTGACAACCGGTGCAAACTGCCGTCTCTGGAGGAATGATTTTCTCGGACTGAACGACCCGCGTGTCGCAATAATCGTCCGCATCTGCGGTCGGTTCTTCAGTACACGTGAGCGTTTGCGTCTTTTTCGGAAGCAAATTCGATTTCAATGGCAATTGGTACGTGGGACCGGCGTGACAGGTCCAGCAGGCATTTCGATCGCCTGGATAGCGCACTTCGCCAAAATCAATGGTTGTTCCGGCGGGATTGGTGCGGGTTGGCGTGGGATTACCTCCGAGCGCATACGGTTCCGTCAAGGCATTGCCCATGTGTATGCGATGCACCATGACGGCAAGATCCACCGATTGAGCCACGACAGTCTTGTTTTCAAATCGTTCGACCCGATCGTCATTGACGTTATTGGGTTGATGGCAAAACGCACAATATTGCACTTCGATGCGCTGACCTCCATGCGCCGACAATTGCAAATGACAATGGTTGCATTGCTCTTGGCTGACGATGGTTCGTCGGGGTTCGGGCATCGGGTCGGTGACGGCGGCAAAAACAATCGGGTTTGGCGCTGCGAATCGAGGCCCCGTGGATCCCCCTGGTTGCACATATCCTTCCAAACCAAAGGCGTACGTTCCGTTGGCGGTCATCGGCATTGCTGCAGGAAACTTGTAGCGAAAGTTGGGGCCATCGGCGCTGAGCGAGCCTGTTGCTCCCGAGCCTTGAATCGTGTGTTGCCAATATATGGCGTAATCGTTCGTGGGGCCCGCGATCGTCACATTCAGGCGCGTGAGCGGCGTGGTCAAAACATTTAACGGAAGGCCATTTTGGGTGACATTAAAAACGACTTCTGGAGTTTGTCCGGCGCCGGTGTTTTCGACTCGAACGATGGTCATCGCGAGCTGTGGATTCGCCGGATCCAAATACGGGATTGCGTGCTTTGTGGCAATGCCCGCGAGTCCTCCTGCGGGTGGATGACATACTTGACACTTCGAATTATCGGGATACGGGCCTCCAGCGTGGAGCGTTTTTCCGGGCGGAGGCGGATCGACGAACGAAACGAGATCGTGACACGAGCCGCACCCAATCATGGATGGTTTGGTTTTCCACCGATCGCCGCGGGCGCCGCTATGGCAGCCTTCGCAATGCTCGAGAGGCTGGGGGAAGCCGACGGTCGAATAATCGTGCACGGACCCATGATCCCCAATGATTTGATAAGGGATGCCCGCTACGACGCTGGGCAAGGTTTTTCCGCGATGAATTTTGTGAATCATGACAGGGAAGTCGACGGTGTTGTTCGTGTCCGGATCCACCGATTGTTGCGAATGACATAAAATGCAAAGCTGCACGTCGCGTCGCGCGTCGTCATGGGCCTCCATGGGATCATGGCACGCGTTGCAATGCTCGGTTTGCACAATTTCGCGCTTGGTCGTGGGTATGCCACCCGCTGGCAAGAAATCGTAAAGGGCTAGGGCGGAATACGTGATGTCATCCAATGTTCGGATCGCCCACGCACCGACCGTATGGGTTTTGGTGCGATCTTTGGGGATTATTTGGGTATTGAAGGTGTAGCGATACGTCCCGGTCGTGAAATCGACTTCCTCGAACGTGCCCCCTTCGTCCGCTGCTGCCTGATCGACGGTTTGTCCCGTGATCGGGCTCGATTGGGGCTTCGTCGTGTATGCTGTATATTGCAACGGTTCGCCGCTCGCGTCTTCGTCGAGCCACGCCAAGACAAACCGAACGGAAATGGGTGCTTCTGTGTAAATTCCGTCGCGATCGAGCGCCAAACCATTTTCGTCCGTAAGGCGAAATGTAGTGGTCGCGACGCCCGCGGCGTTGATTTGCGTATCGAGAATGGTGAGTTTTACGCCGGGTCCCGTCAAGTCGGCATTGCGTCCCGGTGTGCCTGGCAGACCTTCGGCACCTGCGTCACCTGTTTGTCCGGGATCACCGGGCATACCGGGCAAACCCTCGCCAGGTGGACCCTGTTCGCCGGCAGGACCTGCGGGGCCTTCGCAAGCTGCGACAATGGCGATAGATGCGAGCACAAGCCAGAGGGCAATGGTTTTGCACAGCGGAAGGTGGCGATTGGATTGACCTATACGCGAGCGCCAAGGTTTTGGCAGCATGGGAACCTGGTCTTTTGAGTTCAAACAGGTGGTCGTACGCGCGCGTGGACAATCAAGCGTCGTGCCATGCGATTTTTATTGCGCAATCAAGCTCGTCGAGGGCCCTATGTTCGTCAGAGCACATGCAAGGTTTGCGTGGGAGCATCATGCAAGGTGCAAAGCGTGCAGTCCGTTTATGGATGAACTGCGTGCTTGATACTTACTGGCATTGAGTGAACGAGTGGCGGCGAGGCGCATATTCCGGCCGTGCCTGGCTGGTACTTCGGTGGGCTGGACGTTTGTGGACAAGGAACGAAACGAACAAGTGCAGAATTGAGATCTGTGCGGTTGAACGAATAAGCGAATCAGGGCG
>DAOMZH010000647.1:0-6628 GCA_035437985.1 Polyangium sp. (in: bacteria)
GCCCGCCACTTTTGCTCGATGCTACCAGCACGTTTGCGGTTCAAGCATCGAACGAGCAAGCTGGAGCATTAAAAGAGATTCACGCACCTCTTGCACGCCCGCACGACTCAGCGTAAACATCACTCATGTACGCCGTTTTCGCCGACCCCAAGACCGACTTCGTCTTCAAGCGCATCTTTGGCGTCGAGTCCCGAAAACACCTCTTGATTGCGTTGATCAATCATCTCTTGGAGCTCGAAGGCGACCACCTCGTCGTGGATCTGCAACACGTCCCCAGCGATCAGCACGTCGACATTCCAGAACTCAAAATGTCCATCGTCGACGTCAAGTGCACCGATGCCCTTGGACGAAGGTTCGTCGTGGAAATGCAGATCCTCAAAATCGAAGGTTTTGAAAAACGCGTCGTCTACAATGCCAGCAAAGCCTATGTCATGCAATTGCGCAATGGCGACGAATACCCAGCGCTTTGCGACGTCGTGGGTATCACCATCTGCAATTTCAACTTGTGGACCGAAAAAAACGAGCTCGGAAACTTCAAGGTCCCCATGCTCAGCCGGTGGCGAATGCAAGAGCAAGCAAGCGGAGTGACCGGTTTGTCGCAAGTTCAATACTCGTTCCTCGAATTGCCAAAATACACAGCCGGTGACAATCCGCGAACACTCGTCGAAAAATGGGCTTATTTCTTTTTAGAGGCCAAAAACCTCGACGTCGTGCCTCCTGCACTTGCTGAAAAACCCTTTCTCGATGCATTCGACGTCGCCAGGCGCGCCACGTTTACGCCATCCGAATGGGACGCCTACGACAGAATGAAAATGGCCGAGCAAGACGCCCGCGGCGCACTCACGGTCGCGAGACGCGAGGGTGTGGAAGAAGGCTTGAAGCAAGGCTTGAAGCAGGGGGTCGAACAGGGCGAATTGAAGGGGAAACGGGATGCGTTGTTGAAGCTGCTTGCGGCGAAGGGTATTGCCTTGTCGGCAAGTCAAGAGGCGCTCGTTGGTTCGTGTGCCGATCCGAACACGCTGGATGCCTGGTTCGAACAGGCGATTGGCGCAAAAGCGGCGGACGACGTGTTTCGTGATTGACGCATATCATCGTTGGGCGAGTTGGCATCTTCAATAAGTTTGGCGCAGTATTCTCTTTTCACTGCTCAGTCAGCCTGCTCGACGCGAACGAAATGAATCCCCCTACGCGCTTTTTCGTTTGGGCATCCGCGCCATCATCGAGTATCCTCACCTCATGTCGGCCGCGTTCATGCACATCCCCGCCACGCTCGAAGACCTGCTCGCCATCCCCGAAAACGAACGGTTTCACGAGATCATCTGCGGTGAACTCGTTCGTAAGGCGATGCCGAGTTTCCGGCATGGTCGATCGCAAGGCGGTCTCGTAGGACGTTTAGGCCGACCTTACAATCGCCGGCCCGGAGGTCGTTTTCCAGGCGGCTGGTGGTTCGTCATGGAAACCGAAGTGCAATTCGACAAGCACGAAATCTATCGGCCCGACCTGGCTGGATGGCGACGCGAACGCATGCCCGAAATTCCCAATGAATTCCCCGTATCTCTGCGTCCGGATTGGGTTTGCGAAATCCTTTCCCCCTCCAATGCGAAAAACGACGTCGTCCTAAAAATGCGCACGTACCACCGCTGCCAAGTCCCGCATTATTGGATAATCGATCCCATAAGCGAAACGCTGCAGGTGCATCGCTGGAGCGACCAGGGTTATGTCGTTGTGCAATCGGCAAGTGGGACCGAACGTATTGCTGCTGAACCATTCGAGGCCGTTCGTCTCTCCGTACGGGGCATTCTCGAGGGCGATGAAGACGACGACGATCCCCCTGCCCCCTGAAACCCTGCAATTGCTTCGGGATCGCCAAACGCGGCCCGAGATTGCCCCAGGCGCCCACGCGGATGCACTCCTGCGCCGGCACGTGCTCGGACAAATTGCGGAATCGTTGCGCCAGGAAAAACTTACTGCCCTGCTCGTCAAAGGCGCCGCATTGGCCCTGACCGTGTATCCCGACGCTGCAGCCAGGCGCATGTCCGATATCGATATGCTCGTCGACGAAAAAGATCAATTGCCGGTCGTGGACGCACTCGCCCGACGCGGATGGCTCGTTGCCCATGATTCGTCACGACCCCTGAGCACCGCAATGTTCGGAGAACGACTCGTCCAAGCGCGAGTTGGGTCCATGACCTTCACCGTCGAAGTGCATGCCTCGCTCGACAAGATGGTGCGCCGGCCGATTCCCTTTGCGGAACTTCTCCAACGAGCCTCACCTGCCCCAGGCCTCGATGGTTTGTCCGTGCCCGGACGTGAAGACCACACGCTTCTCGTGGCGCTACATGCGTCCACGCACGAGTATCGCCACGAACTGGCACTGCAAGACATGGAGCTTTTGTTGCGTAGTGGCCTCGACAAACTCGAACTGGTCCGCCGTGCAGACTTATTCCACTTGCGCTCCGTGATGTTCGTGATGGTGTCCATATTAAAAAATCTCGGAGCTGCATCGGTGGATGATGAACTGGTAAAGATGTTCGATCCGGGGTGGGTTCGTCGGGGACTCATCGCGCGGTTTTACGATGTGCACCGATATCCCCCGGCGGTTGGCGAGGAAGTCTTGGGACTTCCGTGGGTGATTGGGCAAGCGCCGCTTTGGGAGGATCGACGGATGTTCGCGACCGGTCTCATGAAGTATGCTGGGGTGCGTGTCGTGGAACGGGGGCTCGACTTGTTGGACGACGTGCGCCGTCGCGTTGGAACGTGAAAGGTTCATTCGCGTCTTTTGGGCATGTAAAACTGAATTCGTGAGTATCGTTGCCCAAGCGACGATCTGGCCCAGTGTAAGGACTGGCCGATCTCGGGCGTTGCTCGACACATGGTCTGGGTGGTCCGATCAAAAGTGGTGGGCACTTTCGAAAGGCGTAGATCGCTACGCCGTGTCGTACGTCCAACGCGACCGCCCAGCGCCAAGCGCCTTCTCGCTCTCTCGCCCTGCATGAACGAGGTCTCTGCATGAAGAAGATTCTCCTGCCTCTCTCATTTGTTTGTCTCTTTGGTTGCGGTCGTACGACCTCGTTTGTCCGGAGCGACACGACGCTTGGACGTGTCGTGGTGTATCGCAACGGTGTGGCGTACTTCGAGCGTTACGCCGAGATCAATGGTGACTCGCTGCGCCTCAGCGTTCCGGGTGACAAGATCGACGACTTTCTCAAGTCGCTCACGGTCACCGACACGACCACGGGCAAACCCGCTCCCATCGCCTATCCAACGCATGGATCTGCGTTTGTCGGAAATGAACAGTTGCAGAACCAACAATCACAAAATGTCGCGAACGCGATGAACGGCATGGTGAGCATGGAGATCCAGCTGCAAGGCCCCAAGCCCCACAAGCTTCTCCTTTCCTACGTGACCGAAGCACCTTCGTGGAAACCGAGTTACCGCATTTCGCTCGGCAAAGACGCCAAGATGAAACTCGAAGGTTGGGCGATCGTCGACAACACGTCGGGCGAAGATTGGCACAAGGTCAAACTCGGGGTCGGTTCGAGCTCGGCGATGTCCTTCCGCTTCGATTTACGCTCGATTCGGATGGTGCAGCGCGAGACGTTGCAATCGAATGATCTGTTTGCCCAAGCGCCGCCGATGGGTGGTTCGTCCTTTGCCGGAGTTCCTGGACCCGCCGGGGGCAAACGCGTGGTGGCCGAATTGGATGACACTCGTTTGGCCGCGGCAAACACGAGGGACGAGGATCGCGAAGAGGCCCAGTTCGACAAACGGGCTACGGTCTCGAAGCCAAAAGCCGGCAATGTCGCGACTGGATCGACATTTGGTGGATTTGGTGGCGTGGGACGAGGTGCAGCAGCGCCGAGCACGCCAGCGCGTGAGCCGCCAATGCCGCAACAACAAGCTCGGAACAAAGACGACAGCGGACTCGAGCGTTTGGCGTCGCAATATCGCGGCACGCGCAAGCAAGTGGTGGTGGAAGGTTGGGCGGACGCGCGGGATGGCGACAAGTACAGCGCGTCGCTCGAGCGAGCCAATCGTGCCCGGGAAAAACTCATCCGTTCAGGTTTGGATCCGGCGCAAGTCGTAGCCGTGGGTAACGGTGCCCAAGTGGGACGTAACGGTGGCGTGAGCATCGTGGAAGCACCCGATGCACCGCCAGCTGGACAAGGCCAAGCCCCCGCCGACAAACCCAAGGAACCCGAAGGAAACGATCCGATCGGGCGATCCTATTTCGAGTCGCAAACGTCGATGACGGTTCCGAAAGAAACGTCGGCGATGGTGTCGATTCTGAGCACAGAGACGGAAGGCGGGTTTGTCTATCTTTACGATCCCGAAAGTGCCCGCGGAAATGCGACCTATCCATTCCGCACGGTGCGTTTGAAAAACCCGACGAACTCGGTGCTCGAGAGTGGGCCGGTGGCCGTGTTTGGTGAAGATGGGTTCATCGGCGAAGGGATGAGCGATCCGATTCCGGCGAAATCTTTTGCGTTCGTACCATTCGCGCTCGATCGGCAAATCGTGGTGGAGCGCAAAGATGATCAGCGAGACGCGATCGCGCGGATCATCACGGTGCAGCGTGGCGTGTTTTCGACCGAGGTCAAACACACGCGAAAGAAGACTCTGTCCCTGACAAACCGCTTGCAAGACAAGGCGACGGTTTACATCAAGCACACGGTGGCGACGGGGTACAAACTGACGAAAGCGCCGACGGCGCAAGAGCGCATGGGCGAAGCGTATTTGTTCAAGATCGAGGTAGCGCCCGGGACGAAAGTCGACGTAGACATCGAAGAAGAGACGCCGGTCTTCAAGAGCACGGACATTCGTTCCTCGGTCGGAATGGAGATGGTCCGGGCGTATCTGTCGACAGCGGCGGTCACGGGCAAACTCAAAGAATCCGTGACGAAACTGCTCGAACTACAAAAAGACATGGGCAACCTCGAGCAACGGATCTCGACGGTTCGCGATCAGATGAACGAGTATCGAGGGCGCATGGATGAACTGCATGCGCAGATCGTGACGCTGAAGCTGGTGAAGAGCGGCGGGCCTTTGATGCAGAGCCTGGAGAAGAAAATGCAGGAGGTGAGCGACCGTTTGTCCAAGTCGACCATCGATTTGGTGGCGCTTCAGGAAAAACTGATGCTGGCTCGGATCAGTTTTCAAGACGGCGTGGCGGAGTTGTCGCTGGAAACGGAGACCCCAGGGGCGACAGCAGCAACTACGCACTGATCGACGCGCTGTTCGACGCGCTGTTGCACGCGATGCGTCGGGGAGGGCATGAGATCTTTACAGGCTCTCCCCGACCAGGGTAACCTCGCGTTTCTCTCGGCAACAGGAACGGTGCACATGAACCCAGGCGGTTATGGTGGTGGCGGGGGATACCCGCCGAGTGGTGGTGGGGGTGGTTGGGGGCCGCCTCAAGGTGGAGCACCCCCGGCAGGTGGTGGTGGATGGGGTCCTCCAGGCGGAGCGCCTCCGGGTGGTGGGGGATACGGTCCTCCTCCAGGCGGAGCACCTCCGGGTGGTGGGGGATACGGTCCTCCTCCGGGCGGAGCGCCTCCGGGTGGTGGGGGATACGGTCCTCCTCCGGGCGGAGCGCCTCCAGGTGGCGCACCTCCAGGCGGTGGCGGTTGGGGACCGCCTCCGGGTGGCGCAGGAATGGGCGGCCCAGGTGGCGCTCCGGGTATGGGTGCTTATGCACCGCCTGGGGGTGGCTATGCTGCGCCGGGTGGTGGAATGGGCGGCGGGCAACGCGTCGCCTTTAATGGAGATGGCGGCAAGTTGTTCGGGCTTGTGTTGCTTTATCGAGCAGCGCCGGTTTTTGTGGGTTACCTCCTGCTGCTCGTCATGGTTTTTGCAGGTTCAGCAATCGACCGCGCAGCTGGAACGGGTGGCGTTATCGGCGCATTACTGGCCGTGGTTGGAGGTCTTGCATTAACCGTCGTGATGCTCGGTTCCGCCGTTGTCTACTCGAACAAGTTCTACGGCTTCTATTATGAGTCGATGACGATTGACGGCCAGCAGTGCCAATACACGGGTACGCCGCAAGAGCTGGCGAAGTTGATCATCATCAATTCGATTCTCACGGCCATCACCTGCGGCATTTACACGCCATGGGCGATCGTTCGAACCACGGAATTCGTCGATAGCAAGGTGCTCGTTAATGGGCAGCCGCATCGGCTCACGTTCCATGGCGATCCCGCTTCGTTGCTCGGGACCTATATTCTGGGCAGCATCCTGACCAGCCTTTGCTTTGTGTACGGGCCGTGGTTCGTGAACGACCTCTTCGCGTTCATGTGGGAAAACACGCGACTCGATGGACGGCCGTTCCAATTCCGCAAAGACCCTGGTGGTTTTTTTGGGACGTACTTGCTGGCGGTCATCTTGACGATAATCACCTGCGGCATCTACAGCTCGTGGGGTTACTGCAATATCCTCAAGTGGGAAGCCGAACGCGTGGCGTGAGCGGCCCCTCCCCGACCCCTCCCTGATACCCGGCCCGGTGATTTCTACGCTCGCTTCGCGCGCTAACAAGCGCGCTACGCGAACGACTTGGGAACAAGCCCGGTGATTACAACCCTCGCTTCGCGCGCTAACAAGCGCGCTACGCGAGGCTTTGTTTTCGATGGGG
>DAOMZH010000648.1:0-6617 GCA_035437985.1 Polyangium sp. (in: bacteria)
GTTTTACGAACGCCTCGGGGACGAGGGAAAGCTGGCAAGGGTGGTTTGTCGGGTGTGCATCCGCAAGAATTGGTGGCGCAATTGCTACGAGCGGCGGTGCGAAGAACGGCAATCAATCCGCAACACATCGACGACGTAATCATCGGGGTCGTTTCACAGGTGAATGAACAAGGCGCGAATCTGGCCCGTAATGCGGTGCTTGCGGCGGGTTTTCCGTTGGAGGTCACGGGGACGTCGGTAAATCGATTTTGCGGCTCCGGAGTGCAAGCAGCGAATTTCGGCGCAATGGGTGTCGCGTCCGGAGCCATGGATCTCGTGGTGACGGGCGGCGTGGAGAGTATGTCGCGGGTGCCGATGGGATCCGATGGTGGAATGCAGGACGGGCTCAATGAATTGCTACGCGAACGTATCTTTCAAGTTCCGCAAGGAATCAGCGCGGACTTGATTGCTTCGCGCGAGGGTTTTTCCCGGGAAGACGTCGATGCATTCGCGCTTCGTTCACAAAAATTGGCGGCGCAGGCCGTAGCAGAAGGACGATTCAACAAATCGATCGTGCCGGTCATTGATCCGCGTACAGGAAAAACGCTCCTCGAACAGGATGAATCGGTTCGTGGGGATACGACAATCGAAGGACTTGCAGCGCTCGCGCCGTCCTTCGTGAAACTCGGAGCAACGCCCGTTGGTCCGCAAGGACAAACGTTCGACGAATACGCATTGCGAGCATATCCCGACGTGAAAGAGCTGCGGCACGTACATACGGCTGGCAATTCGAGTGGTTTGGCCGATGGTGCAGGTTTGGTGGTTTTGGCGTCGGAACGGTATGTCAAGCAAAACGGAATTCGTCCGCGGGCAAAAATTCGGGCCCTCACGACGATTGGCAGCGAGCCCGTCATCATGCTCACGGCACCTGCTCCGGCGAGCGAAAAAGCGCTGCGTATTGCAGGAATGACGGCCAAAGATATCGATCTTTGGGAAATCAACGAGGCATTCGCCGCGGTCGTTCTGCAAACGATTCGGCAGCTCGATATCGATCCTGATCGCGTGAACGTCAACGGCGGAGCCATTGCTTTGGGTCACCCGCTCGGCGCGACGGGCTCGATGCTCTTGGGCACCGCAATCGACGAACTCGAACGTACGAACAAGCAAACGGCGCTCGTGACGATGTGTATTGGCGGCGGTCAAGGCATTGCCACAATCCTCGAACGAGTTTGACTGGACGCACATCGGTCAAACCACCCAATCGGATCACGTCGCAATGACGTCGCTCGCCACGTATGCGCCGACTCTTCGCTGGGTTGGCACCTGCCGCGCCGTGTACGCGATCCCCACGCCGAACCCCAAAATTGGGTTGATGCGGCAAAAAAGTCGTCGAACATCTTGCATTTTCCCCTTCACCTCTGACAAACTGCCCCATCATGCGCTCGCCACACTGCTTCGTCCCCCTCACGTTGCTCGTCGCCTCGTTGACTACCGCTTGCGGCAACAAGTCTCAGGACGCGACGCCAAGTCCGTCAGCATCACCAACCGCTTCTGGTCCCGAGGCCGAAATTCACAATGCTCCGCCAAGCCCTTTTTCGGTGGTCCTCGAATCCGCCAAACCTCTCGTTTTTTCAGGGATGACGGGAGGCATCGTGGTCGCGGACGAACAGCACACCCATGTTGCAACGCAAGTCGCTGGCGCCGAAATCACGCTGGCCTCGATGTTCGACGGTTTGCCCCAAGAGGGAAAACCATTGCGGTTCCAGGGCAAACTTCCCGGATCTGTGTGGCTTTGGTTCGAGGTCCCAGCCGAAGGCAAAAACTCGCCGAAAAATCCGCTGTTTCGCCTCGATAATCGCAAAAAAACGTGGAAGAAGTGGACCGACGATTGGAAACCACTGCTCGCTTCATGGTCGAACAATCGCGTGCTTTCGATGAGCACCTCCTCGGGCAAACTCAAGATTCGCGTTGTCGAGCCGCATCGCGACAAACCCGAGGCAGATTGGCCGAGCGCAAAATTGGGGGACGAAACATGCGAGAAATCGATTAAGGTCGAAGGTCTCACGACGTGGGCCTCCGGGGATGTTTTTGCGGCGGGTCATTGCAAAGCGAGCGGAGGCGCGCGTAAATACGTGCTCGTGCATTGGCCTGTTGCGAGCGCGAACGCCGCCGCGAGTGCGTCCGCGGGACCTGCGCCTACGCCGCCTGGGCCATTGCCGAGTGCTTCGGCAGCTGTTCCGACGGCCGCAGCGTCCGCGGCCGCAGTCGAGCCAGACGCGCCGAGCCCGGAATTGGTCGATGCGGGAGTCACCGATGCCGGAGAAGCGCCAGTGGTGGACATTGGCGTGCACGGAGTCGTGCATGTTTTTCCAGACGCACCTGCACAAATTGAGCATCGGGACTTGGTTACGCAAGCGGACCAGAGCGTGTGGGCATTGGCGAATGCGCGCGATGGAGCGGCGCACCTGTATCGATTCGACGGACAAACGGCCGTCAGCGAAGAGCTGCCCAAAGCGGTGGATGGTGCAGGACGAAGCATTGCCGCTGCCGACGACGGGACATTATGGTTTGTCACGGAGCGGGAAATCTGGAAACGAGCTCCCGCCGCCCAATGGGAAAAAGTGCCGCCTCCAACGGGGCATTGGCGCGAAGCTGGGCCGAAATGGGATTTTTCCAGTGTGTGGTCGACGAAAGGCGATGTATGGATTGCCGGAACGTTCACGTCGGCCAAAGGCGGGCATCACGTGGTCTTGCGCTTGCGGGCGAGCAAAGATACCGTGATGATGCCTTGAACAAGTTTGTCGGGTCCAACGCTCGTCATCTGCCAATGCGCTGCCGCATTCGTCGTCGACGAGCGACAACTCCGATCATCGTGAATACCAGGGCCAATTCACCGGAAGTATCAGAATCACCAACCACTCGGCAGCCGCAATCGGACGCTCCTTCACCATTCTCATTGATTTTGCTCGAGAGTTCGATATCGATGGGTAATCCGTCCAGGGTATCGAAGGTCAAGATCAAATCATCGGGTCGTTCGGGATTTTGCGGCCCAAGGTGCACGTTCGGAGGCAACTCGGGTGGTAACCAATCGCCGCGAAGGCCAATGATGATAGGCGCAACCGGTGCCGCAACGAGCGAGCGATATCCAATGTTGAGATTTGGATTCGCCATCGAAAGGGACAGACCCGTCGCCGTGGCTCGCGCAACTATCAAACACGGCTCGGATGCAGAAGCTACAGGCCCTTCCGCCCATTGCGATTCGGACTCGAAAACCGCATAGGCCCATGTTTTGGTGCTGAGAAACTCGACCACATGGCTTGCACTATCGCGGTCATGAATCTTGTATGGCAGTGGTTTCGACGCAAGCGCGTCCATTTCCGTCGACGTAGCTGCCGGAACGACAATAAATTCGTAGTCCGCATCAACGGGGCCAATTCCATGGTCGATCCATCCTACGCCGAAATCACCGGTGCTCATGGAACCATCATTTATTTCGGTCGGCGTGGTTTGAGAACGACCTAGCACTTGAAGGGCATCGTTGCCTGGTGGAAAGTAGTAACCAGTCATTCGAGAATCGAGCAGCCAATGGGCATCTCCATCCTTGAACGAATGATCATATGGGAATCCGGGATCGGCCTTACCGTCAATGATGAGCGATGGTTTGTCGGCGGTGGTGGGGAGGTCCACGTGGCGCTGAAATAGGTTTGTCCGCGTCGGATGGGTCTGGTCATCGCTATGGATGTTCGACCCCAGCGCGAGAAGCATTCCATCGAATGCAATGGTCGATTTCTTGAACCGAAATGACGAATCGTGAGCAATGGAGTTTTTTTGCTGCTGGAAGTCCATCGCAAATATCCCCATTTCCCCTTCGATCCCAAAAATCCCTTCAGGATTACGTGGAAAACTGAGGGCTCCGGCAAAGCGTGACAATGTCGTTTCCGATTGCCCATCATCGATTGCCGCCAAACTCGCCCATGGAAGATGAATCGTGGTCGTTCCTGGGGGCACATTCCAATCCCAGCCCTCGGCAACATAACCGTTCGCGTTTCCATCGCCGGGATACGCCACATCGAGCGTTCCATAACTCTGATAACGACCAAATCGATTTTCACCAAGATAGATTTCGGTACCCCAAGCCATGGAATTGAATCCCTTGAGGGTCACGAAAGATCCACCACGCCCTCCTCGATAAACTCCGAAAGCGCCGTAATTGAATTGCCAGAAACCAACTGGTTCCTCGGCACCGTAGGTTTTCAAATCCGCAGCTTGATCAGGCCAGAACCAGTTGTGCAGTTTGGCTATCTGGAGATCCACGCCATTGCCGAGAATTTCATCACCCAGCGAGCTAGCCATGTCGTAATAATCTTGGGCCTCGAAAGGGTTCGTGAATTCGAACGGATGCCGTCCGCAAAGGCCATTCGACATGTATCCCGTGCTGTACAGCGAGTATGCGATGGCGGTATCACGAAGGTGCCCGTACGCTTGCGCGTCAATTTGAAATTCGGTTCCATGTACCCGCATGAGGTAGTCACGCAGCAGGATCCGCAACGCATACATATACGCCGGATAGTGCGTCCAATGGTGAAATGTCGAACCATCGACTTTGATGAAGTCCGACGTCCCTGGGGTGAATGCGAGTGCGCGTTGCAAGTAATCTTTGACGAGTCGCATTTGCTGAAAACGATGTGCGTCGTCGCCGCAATGGGCCGCCATTCCAAGGAGCGAAATCATACCCGTATAGATGAAATCCGTGTCTTCTCCGCCCTTGGTTGGATCAAATTGCCATAGGTGATCGAAATACGACTGGACAAACATGCGCACGGCATCTCCAGCCGGCCCCTCGGCATCGTTGCACAAAAGCACGACAGCATTATTGAGTTCCCGAGTGTAATAACCTGTCCAAGCCTTGTCGTTGGCAATCGCTAGCCACAAGCCGTTGCTGGCTTTCGCCAAACTGTCCGTATTACCATTTATCCGCCAATCACGCGCGAGCGTCAGCATTTTGGTGCCAAAGTCCGTCAAATCGGCCGGTACCGTTCCGCTAATTTGGATACCATTGACAACAATATTAGCAGCATCGTAGCCGGCAATCGCATCTGTTACCTCGGCAGCTGGCGGAGCCATCGCCGTCAGCTGCCCAATCACATCGTCGCGCACTTGCGCCATTTGCCCGACCTGCGCTGGAGTAGGATCCACCAAAGGAATGTCGGGCGCGCCCCACGCGCGTAACGGTACTGCAAGCGTTAAACAACAAAAAAAGACGCCCTCTAGCGCGTGTGATGATCGCATACGTACTTCTCCCAGCGAAATTGAACAGACGGCGGCGAAATATCCACCGTATCACCATCAGCTGCCACACCTCAAGAGGAAAGTGCTAGCAATTCTTCATCAGCTGCGACGACGCATTCACCCTTGGCCCACACCTCGAATCCAAGTACCTTGCGCGCATGACCTACCGTCGCGCGCTTGATTCCCTTCTTTTCCCCGCCGTCATCACGCTTTGTTTTGCCGGATGTGCTCCAACGAGCGAAAACGATATCTCGGGCAACGCTAGCGGCGACGCGGGCGTTGACGCGCCAATGGTTGTCCCGTGTCCCGAAGACTTGGACAGCGATACGCTCCGTTTGACCGCGTTTGCCCAAATTGAACCAGGACAAGACGTATCGTATTGCCGTCGCTACACGACCTCCGAGCCTTTGGCCATCACGCAATTCGTGGGTACGCTCGGTCCCGCGGGACATCATGCCTTGCTGCTCGTGCGTCCCTCGTCCATGGAACCCGATGGATTGGGCCCTTGTTCAGAAGCTGAAATCATGGACTCGAGTGCCGGATATCCATTTCAATTGCTTGGTGGTGTTTCATATGAAACCGACGGCGTTCCCGTAGTTTTTCCTTCCAGTCCGGTCCAAGTGGGACTACTCGTTCCTGCCGGCGCGCAACTCGTCTTCGATGCTCATTTTTTGAATCCCGGCACGAAACCTGTGGACACCTGTGCATCCATGTCCTTTTCGCGGGGCTCGAAAATCGATATTGCGCTGCAATTTCGGACGGTATTGCCCAAATCCGAATATGGTTTGACCATTCCGGCCCATCAAACGGTCGACGTGAGTTACGACGACGAACCCATGACATCACGATATCGCATTCTCGCAGCTTCGTCGCATATGCACGAGGGCGGAAAACACTTTCGGATGTCCATCGTCGAGACCGGACAAACTCTTTACGAAACGACAACCTGGGTCGAGCCCAAACCCACGCTGTACGACAAAACGACCTTGGTCATCGAGCAAGGGCAAACGATTCGCATCGAATGCTCGCTCGAAAACACGACCGCCACCGGCCAAAAATTCCCGGTGCAAATGTGCGTTGGCGGCATGTACGTCATGCCGTGGTAGGGGGGTTCGCGGGGGACTACTTGCAGCTCGAGGGGACCTGCGCGGCCGCGAGCGCTGCTCGCACCTGACCAAGCAACGCACGACCTTGGGGATTGCTGAGGAGCGATCGGCACGTCGCCGCCGCCGCGAGCAAGCTGCCTTTTTGATCCGGCGGCGCCGAGTTCGCATTTTGTGCCAGCGCATCGCAACACGGCTTCAGACCATCGCCGCCACCACCGCCCGCCACGCCCTTCGCATGGCGAC
>DAOMZH010000649.1:0-6616 GCA_035437985.1 Polyangium sp. (in: bacteria)
ACCTTCTTCTTCGAGCAAGCGGCTCACGAAATCAAAGTCGGTTTCGTTGTATTGAACGCGATATTCGTGTTCCGGGTGCGGCTCGGTCAGCTTCAATTGCGGCTTGATTCCATATTCACCCAGGACTTTTTCGACGATCTTGGGGATGGTCATCTTTTGAAAGATGCGGTTGCCGCGGCGTTGCGTGAGCAGCCACAAAGTCGGCACGATTCGCAGCAGGTACGTCGACAAACTGTTCGGAGAAGCAGATGTCGGAGGCTCTACGTCGATTTGTTCAGCGTGCGAAACAACACCCGTCCAGGCTCGCGGAACCTGCAAATTGCCCGTGGCCGCGAAAGCTCCCGCTTTGCCAACGAGGGATTCGAGATCGACGTCCTCGCGTTTGGAACGTGCAACGATCGTGGCGCAGAATGGAGTGGATAAGCCCTCGTGAACCGAGAAGTGACGGACTTCGAGGCTGGATTCGCCCGATTCGAAAGAGAGTTCAAGTAGCGCCATTTCTCCAGACTACGGACAGGCTGGTCCAATTCGCAAGGGGAACGCGCGGGCTCGACAGCAAAGCCCAAGATGCGAATTCAATTACGTAACGAGCGGTCGATGGCGGTCCGCCGCAGTCAGACAATGTGCCGCAGTGCGGCAGATGCTTTAGGAAGAAGAAGGAGGACGGAAGACGAGGCGCACGATGGGAATGATGGTGGGATCGTCTTGGATGGTGCGTTCGAATCGCAGGGTATCGTAATAGGCGCAGCGCGTGCGGCCGGGGTATTCACGACACGTCTTGGGACGGGCCTCGTAAATGGTGCAGCCGCGGGTTTCTGGATGGAGAAACTTGCACGATTTTCCGAAAAGAGGGTCCTTGTTGCGTTTGAGGACGCGGGACCCATCCATGATTTTCGTGTGTTGCCGCGTGGCTTGTTCGACGGAAATTCCAAAATGCGTGGCGAGCCGCTTGATATCCGCCTCGGTCACTTCGACCCGCTCGTAAATCGAGCAGCAGAAGGCGATGCATTTGGTGCAATCGTAATGAAGACGCGATTTCTCACCGGCCACGTTTTTTTCTCCCGGAACGAAGTTGTTTGACGCAATGGTTCGTCCTCGCGAACTGCGATGCGCCGAGTCCGTTTGTCTTGGAATTACCCCTGTAAGGATAGGCCGAGAATTGCAACAGTTCGGCACGTAGCACTGCCCTCGGGGACCTGTCAACCATCCACGCGAAATCATTCGTCAGCGACCGTAGGGACGCACGAATCAGGCCCTTTTCATAACGACCGAACAGACTTGACCCTCCGAACCTTTCGTGTCTTCGGGCGACGTCGCGCGAACATGTTTGGGGCGTTACCCACTGCATGGGATGACTCGTGCATGTGCTGACGATAACGAGCATCAGACTCGGAATGCATTGGGAGGGTTTATGGACGGCTGCTGGCGATTGCCTCTTCTTTGGGCACTATCGGGCATTATTTCTTGTGCTCGTTTTGCTGCGTCTTCCGAGGAGGACACAAATGCATCCGTTTCCGAAGCGCACATGCGCGCAACGGGAATGATTGGTCCGGCAATGGTGCGTTCCATTCCGCGCACGACAGGTAGGCGATTTGCCGTTTCTCCACGCGGTGACGACACGCACGATTGCACCGAAATTCGACCTTGTCGGGAAATTCGCCGGGCAATTGAATTGGCCACTGCTCCTGGAGATCTGCTCTTGGTGGCCGACGGGGAATACGCGAGTTTCGAGGTAAATGGATTACGCGGAGAGATCTCGCGCCCCATTACGATTTTTGCCACGGGGAGCCACGCCCTGGTTCGTTCTCGACCAAACTGCACAAAGAAGCGTTGTCGCGATACGATTGTCGTGCGCGACTCGCAGCACGTGATTCTGGATGGTTTGTCCTCGAACGAAGCACCCCGGGCCGCTGTGGCCGTTTTGTACGGGGATCACGTGACGATTCGTCATGGTCGATTCGCGGATAATGGTCGTTGGGGCATTTTTAGTTCCTTTAGCGACGACGTGGTCGTGGAATACAATGAAATCATTCGTAGCCGTCGAGAGCATGGCATCTATTTGTCCAACAGTGGCGATCGACCCATCATTCGCTTCAATATCCTTCACGATAACGACGGTTGCGGAATTCATCTCAATGGGGATTATGGTGAGAAGCCGGAAATGGACCGGAGCGGTCGGAGTTTGTATTTGGGGCAGGTCGATGGAATCGTCTCGGACGCACTGATTCAGGGGAATTGGATTTATCGCAATGGTTCCGGGGCCATTGCCAATGGTCGACGTCGCGGAGGAGCGGCAATCAATTTGGATGGCGTATGGGATTCCGTTCTGCAAGACAATGTCTTGTTCGACAATTCCGGAACCGGGATCGCTGCATTCGGCGATGAAGATGGAATCGTCGACAATTCCAAAGATGACGGAGATGGCCGTTTCGGTCCGCGAGGCCTCGTCATTACCCACAATACCGTGGTCATGCCCCACGGATCTCGAAATGCCCTGCAACTACGCGCGAGTCGAGGCACCAATACCATATTCAACAACATTCTGCAGCATGTGGACCGCCGCCGCGCTGGGCTCGATTTGACCACCTCCGCCGATGCTGTCCTCGTCACCAGCAATCGGAATGTTTTCGATCGCGCCCTGGTCGTGGAGCAGATGAAATCTCTCGATACTTGGAAGCGCGAAAGCGGCCAAGACAAACAGTCGATTTCGATTCCCATGACCCGAATTTTCGTCGACCCAGCGCGTGGCGATTACGCGCTGCTGCCTGCGTCACCAGCATCACGTCTAACACCCGCAGATAGAACGCAGGATGCACTGCAATCATTTGGAATCATTCGTCCAGAGATGGGGTCATGCGCGGTCGGCGCATGCTTGCTTGCGCGCTGAACGACGAATTCGGAATTGTGCGCGTTCCACGCAGATTGCGGGAAAGTAATCGATGACACGTTCAAGATCGTGGCGGAGATCGTTGCGCGATTTCGTTGGTGTCGACGGCGCATCTTTTAACCGCTCGCCCAGCGATTCCGTTACGATGGCCAAAGAATGGATTTGATTCCGGGCTCAATCATTGCGGGTCGGTATCGGATCGACGCACGGGTCGGTGCGGGCGGCATGGGTGAGGTGTGGCAGGGCGAGCACCTGGCGATCGGCATGAAAGTGGCGATCAAAACGTTGCTTGCGGCTGCTGCGTATGATCGCGAGGTCGTCGCAAGGTTTCGACGTGAGGCGAACCTTTTGGGACGTATTCGCAGCGATCACGTCGCTCGTGTCGTGGACTTCATCGAAGATCCACAGGTCGGTCTCGTACTCGTCATGGAGTACATCGAAGGTGTTCCGCTTTCGAAGATTCTCCATCAACGCCGGCTGTCGATCGAAGAGGCGGTCGATCTCGGTTGTGACGTTGCGGGGGCGCTCTGTGATTTGCACCGGGCACACATCATCCATCGCGATATGAAGCCCGGCAATATCATCATGGAGCCGCAGCCGAACGGCAAAATGCGCGGAATCGTCGTCGATTTCGGCATGGGCCGCATCGAATCCGGATCGGGTGAGGAGTTGGAACAGACAAACCTCACACGCGCGGACATGGCGCTTGGCACGTTGGAGTACATGGCGCCCGAGCAGATTTTGAATTCGCGTGACGTCACGGCCGCCTCCGATCTTTATGCCGTCGGCGCGATGCTTTATCGCGCCATTGCTGGACGACACATTTTTGGCGATGCGCAAGATACGGAACTCGCCCGAGCCAAACTGATGACTGACGCGCAGCCTGTTGATAGCGGACGCAACGATCGCATCGCGCAAGGGATGGCCGCCGTCGTCATGCGGGGCTGCAAGCGTCGGCCGCAAGAGCGTTATCAGAAGGCCGAAGACATGCTCAACGACCTGGTGGCGCTGCAAGACGCCATCCGGGCTCATGCCTTCGAGCACAGCGCTGCCCGACATTTGCTTGGTACTCCAAGTATGCCGCCGTCGGCTCCGCAGCCGTCTGCCCAGGCGCAACAGCAATACGCGCAGCAGCAACAACAAGCGGCGCAGCAGCAGCAATACGCGCAGCAGCAACAACAGGCGGCGCAGCAGCAGCAATACGCGCAGCAGCAACAACAACATCAGCAGCAGGCGGGTCATCACCCGTCGCAGCCGCATGCACCCACGTCCGCCGTGAGCGCCAGCATGAGTGCAGCCGCGCCAATCTCGGTTCCCGTAAACAACGGGCGCCGTATGTCGAGTGGTGCAGTCGCGGCGATCACGGCGCTTGCCGTGCTTTTGATCGGTGCTGTTGGGGTGTTTGTCATGCGCGCACAGCTCGGACTCGTCGCGACAAACCCAACGCCAGCAGCGTCTGCGCTTCCCACCGTCTCCGCTGCGCCACTGCCGCCCCCTGCTTCGGCCGCTGCGGCACCGAGTGCTTCGACGAGCGCCGCTCCAGCAGAATCCGCCGACGAACCTCTCGAGATCGAGCAGGCCGCACCCACGCCTACGCCGACTTCGTCGCTTTGGGGACGTTTGCCCTCGACCGCTACGCCTCCGGCTGGAACGACGGCTGGTACTTCTGCCGCGGGTACATCGTCGTCACGCACGATCTCACCTTCGTTGGGAACGACGACCAAGACTCCGCCACCAGCGCCCGTCCCGACGAACATCAAGTTCTGAGTTTGCCCAGTACAGACACCTGAAACGAAAACGCTCGGCATGCAGATCGCGATGCCGAGCGTTTTTACATGTGGTTTGGGAAGACGAACTGAAGCTACGGCGTGGGGTCGGCCGCACAAGCATCATGCTGGTTGCCGCAGCCATTTGTCTTGTCCAGCAGGCAACTCTCGCAAGCCGGATCTTTTTGCGCGGTCTTGCACGTGACTTCACACGCCGTCTTGCAAGCACCGAGGCACATGCAGTCCGAGTACGCCTCGTAAATGGGGACCGAGTTGGAACACAACATGGGAGGCATGTCGTTGGTGAGGAACTCGGCGCACCCTACGCACGCACCGCCTCCTCCTGTTGCACCCGTTCCACCTGATCCGCCAAACCCACCCGCTCCGCCAAACCCGCCCCCGCTCGATACGGACACGGCAAAGCCACTCGTGCCGTCGACGAATGGTGGGCTCGGTTCGACGCCACAGCTGAAGAAATCGTTCGATTCCGTAACATCATAACAACACGTCTTGCCGTCGAATTCTCCAGCGCTGTCGACGGAAACAACCGGACTCGAACACGTGTTGCCTTGGAAAAACGTCAGCGCTTCTTGTTCAGAAGGACATCGATTGTCGAGGTCGTACTCGACCTGCGTGAAGTAGAAGCACGCTTGGTCCGAGCCGCAGCTCGCGATCCCGCTCGAGAGCGCTACGCACACGAGCAAGGTCAGTGAAGAGAGAGGAAGCCAGGAAGGTAAGGATTTGTGTCGGTTCATGATGTCGAGCATGCACGAATGCTGACGTTCGCGCACGTCCTCCCGTGAGCGATTCAAATCAAGTGCGCATGCCTTTGACGCCGTCGAGTACGGCACGAGTCAGATCGCATCCTTGAAGACTCGCGTCCGTCAGATTCGCATCCGTCAGGATCGCATCGACCAGGATGGCACCGGTGAGATTGGCCTCTGCGAGGTAGGCACCTTCGAGGTCGGCGCGCGTGAGGTTTGCCCCCTTGAGGTTTGCCCCTTTGAGGTTCGCCTGAAACAGATTGGCCATGATCAAGTTGGCCCCGCTCAGGTCGGCTCGGGCGAGGTTAGCGCGGTGCAGCGCCAGGCCTGAAAGATCGAGCCCCGATAAGTCGACACCCATGAGCCGCGGGTTGTCTCCGGCAGCAATGAGCGCCAGGACCAACTCTTTACGCGTGATTTCTGCCACGTGAAGGATCTCCTACGAGCGCTCGTTTCGCGCCCCAAGCAAACGTCGCCAATGTTCTCACGATGCGAGGAATCGAAGTAGGCAATCTGCAACGGCTTCTGGGGCCTTCCAATGCATCATGTGCCCTGCTTCGGCGATGTCGACATGCGTGACGTTGGCGATGCACGCGAGTCGCTCGCTTTCATCAGGCAAGCGCCAACCCATGTTTCCACCGCTCACATAAAGCGTCGGGATCTTGATGTTGCGTAAAAAGTTTTTGAACGCCTCGATTGAAAACGGCGTGGGTGACGTTGTGCGATGAAGCGGATCGTAGGCCCATTGCAACTGCCCCGATGCATCCATGCGCGTTAGTTGTCGCGTTCGAAGTTCGATCGCCTCGCGGGGAATCGATGGATGCATTCGTGCCAAGCGCTCCACGCCTTCTTCGAAGGTCGCCAGCGGACGTCGCCACGATTCGAGGCGCCGCAGATCATCGAGCCATGCACGCATGCGTGTGACCGCTGCAGTCGCTCCAGCATCGAGCGTTCCCAAACCTTCCATCAATACGAGACGCTCGAGACGATTCGTCACGGTTCCGGCATAAAGCACCGAAACAGTCCCGCCCATCGAATGACCGACGAGCGTGAGGCGCTGACGATCGAGTCGTTCGACGAGTGCAGCGACATCGCAGACGTAGTCGGGAAAGTGATAGTAGCCGCCGGCGCCAACTCGACCGCTGTCTCCGTAGCCGCGCAAATCCGGGGCGAACACCTCGTGTCCCGCGCGGGCGAGT
>DAOMZH010000650.1:0-3562 GCA_035437985.1 Polyangium sp. (in: bacteria)
GGCAATGCCCACTTGGTAGACAAAATCGGTGCTCATCCTAGCGACCTTAACAGGTTACAGACTCCGTAGGAATTGCCAAAATAGGCCGCTCATGCACTTTCAGCGTTCCGTCGGGCCTCAAATGTTACATCTCGAGCACCGTGAGCAAATAAGGTCCCGTCAACGTAGTACCGGCCGCATCCACATAGGTATCCGCGGAAATCCAATACGTACCCGGTCCGGCCGTCACGTCGAGCACTTTGTCACTCCGCGTTAGGCACGTATTCGCTCCGCCTGGATCGGAGAGGAAATGCACGTCGATATCGGTCGCGGCGTCATCGACCACCCGAATACGCAAATTCTTTGGCGTTTCCAGCTTCAAGCGATACACGATTTCCGGCCCGCCTTCATTCGCCATCGAACATGAATACTTGTCGACCTCGGATGTCGTCGTGCCTTGGGTATTGCGATCATCGACGAAAGGCAAAGCGTCGATTTCATACGGACTGGCCCAGGTACCTTCACCCACGATGTCTGCAGGCCGGTTTTCGGGCACTTCGTTCTCAATGAAAAACCGGCGGCTCCGGTCGAGCGCTTCGAGCGTAATCAAATTTCGCTGGTTCATGCCCTCGGTCAAACCATTGGCGTCGAACCAGCACGAATGCGAACCACTCGAGTTCGAATAGGTTTGCAAATGAATTCCATCGCTGACCAGACCGTGTCCAGGAATGGGTTCGAGGGCGCCGAACAAATCGAGCATGGGAACTTGGCGAGCTTGCGCGACCGCCCGCACGAGGGCATTCATTTCGGGCACCATCTTTTCGGCATCGACGGTATCGGCACGTTGGGGAATCGTCGTTAGCAAGGGCACGACACCTTTTGACACGAGCAAATCGACAATCCGCAACATGTTGTTTCCAAATGGCTCGATGCCTTGCACATAGGTATCGTTCGTCCCGAGCATCACGACGGCAAACGCGGGTGTAATCGCGGCGAGTTCGTCGTCAATGGGATTGGGCGATCCGGTGAGCAAATCGCCCGATGACCAGCCGACCTTGGCGGCGAGGGTCGGGCGATTAAAGGAGGTTTTCGTGCCATCCACGAGTTTTTGCTTGAAATAATCGATGGTTGGTTGCAGGGCCGTATGCGAGTCCAGCTGCACGTCATTGCCGGACAAACCGTTCAGAAAACCGGTATTGACGGTGTTCGAGTCGCCGATTTTGGCAAAAACGTCTTGTCGTCCCGTTCCCGACGCCAAAATGGCTTTTCCCTTTTCCACGACGGTCTTGGCGAGCGGCGAATGTCGTAAGCCCGGCGGATAACGAATCGGGCCCGTGGCTTCCGGCGCGCCACCAGCACCACCAGCACCTGCTGCTCCATCGCCGCCATTGCCGCCATTGCCGGCTGCCCCGCCTTCGCCAGCGCCTGCTGCCCCGCCACTGCCGCTCGTGGCCGATGTCGAACCTCGAGGCGTGTCCGGTGCTTCCGAACAACTGGCAATCAATACACAAATGGAGATCAGCGCTTTTTTGTTCATGGACAAACCCCAAACGCTGCCGGAAATCGGACCATCTCCGGGAAAAACCACCCATATTTCCCATCGTCGGCCAGGAGCGAGATCACGACGCTCTCCGGCGGATCCGTGCCCGTGATGTCGGTGATGGTCGTGGTAAAACCATATCCTAGATCCACGAGCACCTTGGAGGCGTACATCTCGATGGCCTTCGGATCCTGCGCCGCCGTATCGTTTTGAAATACGTATTCCGTCGCAAACGCGCGGTATTCTTCGAGGAACGCTTTTGTGTCGTCCACGGTCTGCGATACGAGGTCCGTGTAGTAGCTGCATTCCGACCGATTCAAGACGTGATTCGATTCATGGACGAGCGTCGCGGCAAGCACTGCAGGATCCGTCGTTTCGTCGACCGTCAAGTAAATGCGATCGCCCCACATGTACCCGGCAAGGTTTTTGAAAAGAAAATCAATTGTGGCTTGATCCGCTTGAAATGTCGAAGGATCGGCCAAAGGCATCATACACGCGTCGAGCATGTAATCGCGGCACATGTGATACAAGTCTTCGGGGATTGCGTCTTGCAAGGTATCCATACGCACGAGCCCGTCTTGAATACGGGCCAGCGATTCTTTGGCCAAACGAACCCGTGGTGCGGACATCGCCGTTGTAGAGGTCGTCGATATGACCTGGAGAGCGGCACGCAATTTTTCATCGACGACCGCGGGCACAGGATGCTCGGGTTGAACTTCGGTGTATTTGAAGTTGGGCGGGGTTGGGTCAGGGGCGGAAACAGGGTCCGCTCCACATCCAATCGACATCGATGAACAGAGCAGCGAAACCAAGGCTGAAAGCTTAGAGATTTGGCGCATGGCTCAAGGTATCACAGTCGAGAGAGCCAACAAATTCGAATTTGGGGTCTCTATGGTTGTCACCCATCGTGCCCGAAGTTTCACACACAGAGACAGATGGTCACGAATTCGCGAAACGCTGTATCAAGAACGTCGATGTTCTGTGCTTCGTGAAAAAAACTTGACTTCCCAACCCTGCTTCAGTACGTGGCCCTCCGCGTGGGGGGCGTTTGGGCTCCGCACTGTCAACAATGACGAACCGGCCCATCAAAAATGCTTCGATCTCCGGGGGCTGAAATCCTGAATCGATTCATTGGGCCTGTTCGATACGCGAGAAAGAGATATCGAATCATGAAATGGAACGTGAAGCACTTGTTGGTTGCCACCTCGATCGCCGGGATGCTGGCGGCATGTGAGAACAAGACCGAGCAAACGGCAAGCCCCAAGGCTTCGGTTAGTCCAGAAGCAGCGAAGACCGCCGTGGCCACCAAGCCAGCCGAGGCTCCTGCAGCAGCGCCTGAGAAACCGAAGGGCGTTCCGGTGACCGATTTCCTCGCGAAACTCGCCCCAACGACCTGCTCGTGGATTGATCAGTGCAAAAATGAGAAATTCAAAGTCGTCACCTCGACGATGGGCATGATGATCGCCGGATTGGGGACGATGGACAAACCCGACCTTGGCAAGAAGCTGCAAGGAATCGGCGACGCGATGAAAACGGAGAAGCGCGCATTCCCGAACAAGGCCGAATGCGAGACGATCGGGGGCGTCGTTCTCCAAGTTGCCGGAATGACCCCGGAAATCATTCAGGCCAAAGTAGGAAAAACCGTTCAATACGATGCGGAAAAAGGCGCCGCGTGCCTCGCTGCGCTCGAAAAACCCCTCGCGGCCTGCAACACTGAAGTCAAGCTCACGGGCGAACCCAAACTCTCGGAAATGGGCGAATTCGAGAAAGAGTTCAAGGGCGATTTGGACTCGCAGACGAAAGTCTGTGAGGAAGCGATTTCGGGCATGGTCGAACCTGGCGCAGCTTGCGAATACGAATTCGAGTGCAAGGGCGCGCATGCCAAGTGCAAAGGTGCCGCCGGCGCGAAGAAGTGCGAAGCTGGCAAGGCTGATAAGTAAGAGATCAAGCCAATCGGGAGCGCCCTCGATGCGCTCCCTGGGCGGTTCTCACCCCCCCTCGCCACTGTCCCCTCGCGCCTCCAGCCTTCGGTAAAGTTGCGTC
>DAOMZH010000650.1:3662-6606 GCA_035437985.1 Polyangium sp. (in: bacteria)
TCACCCCCCCTCGCCACTGTCCCCTCGCGCCTCCAGCCTTCGGTAAAGTTGCGTCCTATGCATGCCCAAAAGACGTGCGGCCTGGGCCCGATTGCCTTGGGTCGCCTTTAGCGCCTCGGCAATTGCTTCGTCGGAAGGCTTGTTCGATGGTGCACGCGGCGCGTTCGCAACTCGAGGCGCCTTTGCGGTCCGGGGAGCTTTTGCAGCCCGTGGGCGCTCTTCTGGGGTGACTGGTGGTGGCTCGCTGCCGACTTGCAATGCGTCTGCCGTTCCAGCTCGGGGATTGAGGTGGTGCGCAAGCAATACGCCGCCATCGTCCACGGCCAATTGTGCCGCATTCCTGACCTCCGCCATGAGCTCACGAACATTGCCCGGCCAAACGCGAAGCAAACACGCCTCGACAAACAAGACATGGACCCCGAGGGCTCCCAACGAGCTTTCGGTTTCCTTTACCGCCCGCTCGATGAGCCACGGGATTTCCTCGAGCCGCTCACGCAGCGGCGGGAGGGTTACCGATTGCGTGGCGATACGGAAATAGAGATCCGCGCGCATCTTGCCGCTGGCCACCATCGCTCGAAGGTCCGCGTGGGTTGCCGAACAGAAACGAAAGTCTACAAACTCCGATTTGGTCTTTCCCAGGGGCGTGACTTCACGTTTCTCGAGCACACGGAGAAGCTTGGCTTGTACGGAGGCATCGAGTTCGGCGATTTCGTCGAGAAAGAGGGTTCCGCCGTGTGCGGCCTGAATGAACCCGGGGCCACCCGGGGCACCTGAGTAAAACCCCTTGCGAGCGCCGAAAAGCATGGCTTCGGAGAGTTCGGGCTTGAGGGTGGCGGCATTCACCGCGACAAACGGTCCGGCAGGTGCTGGCCCGCCGTTGTGATAGGAGCGAGCTGCCAGCTCTTTGCCGGAACCGCTTTCGCCATTGATGAGTAGGACTCGGTCGGAACGCGCAGCGCGCATGATGGTGACGAGGCTGCGCTGCAAGGTTGGGCCGATGACTGCCTCGGGCGAGCGCACGACGCCCGCGCGGAAGGGGCGAACGTCGGGCACGAGGAGAAAAAGCGAGCGTCCTGCACGGGCGACTTTTCGTGCGGTTTTCGTCGTCGCACTGGGGATTTCCTCGCCATCGGCTGCGCTACCGTTGTGGCTCTTCAAGTCTTCGATGTACCAGATCTGTCCATCGAACGAGATCCGAGCATGGTGTCGGGACATGCGTTTGTCGTGAAGCATCACGCCGCCTACTTCGCCACGACCAATGACGATCGAGCCGCGTTCGAGAGGGATCACGTCAGTTGCTGGCGCACCGTCGGAAAAGGTGAGGACTAGACCAGGTTCCGGCGCACCTGAAAGTGCGCCCGTGTCGCGGCCCCTGGTGAACTCGTTGTCGAGCGTTTTGTCATTATCGGCCGTCTGCGAAGAACGCATGACCCGATGATAAACAAGAAAACGTGTCGTGGAAACACTTTGGCTAAGTACAGCGTTCCGCAAGTCCGTGACCGTTTGTCTATGCGAAACATAGCGTTGGGTTAAAACCCAACGCTATACACGGCCAAGTCCTCCACTGCCGTTCCGGACTGTCCTTGTTCGTGTTTTGCGAGAGGTGGTTTCCCCTGCGATTTCGACGCCAAATCTCAATGTTGATCCGCAATGGATCGCGGCAGTTCGAGCGCGGTAGCGCGAGTAACTTCGTCATGTGTAGCGGCGGGTTTTAACCCGCCGTGGGCTTCGGCGACGCCTGGTGGTCACAAACTTCTGGAACGCTGTACTAGGAGCGTGTTGAACAGGCTGCTGCGACAAACGAAAAAACGACTCGAGTTCTCAACACCGCACAGCCATGACGTCACCGATTGACGACGCGGTAATGGCCCGCTCGTGCCACTTCTCCAGCGTGGCAATTTGCTTTTCAGCGAGGATCCGCTCACGCACCGCAGCAGGCACGTCGATGCCGCGAATTCGAAGCACCGACAGCACCGCCTGTGCGGCGATCTCCAGCGCCCCCTCTTTGCGGGCCAACGAAATCGCGCCTCGCTCGTCTTGTTCGGCCATCCGGGATCGCTCGTATTCCTCCCACTCTTGGTTCGTGAACGTCGATTTCCGCGCTATCTCGAGCGCCTGCCGAAACGCACCCTCCGATAACGCTGGCGGAATCACGTCCAGATTCTCGGCCTCGCGAAAGAAGTAGGCCCACTTGTCGACGAGCGTCTCGGGATTCTTGCCAGCTCGGTATTTCGGTAGCTCCAAAAAAGCAAATTGTATCTGTCCCAATCCCTTCAGACCGCTCTGTTGCTCCTGCATCCTCCACCGGCTGAGCATCGGGACCTTGTAGGCTCCGTCGGCGCTTTTTTTGGGCCACAACTTGAAGTCGCAAATCGTCACGCCGACAACGTCACAAAGCGCAGGGTATTCTTGGGCGTCCCGAAGCTGAAGAACATAGGCTTTGCTGGCGTTGTAGACGACGCGTTTTTCAAAGCCTTCCACGGGGAAAACCTGCATCTCGACCACGAATCGCCGACCCGACGCGGTCTTGCACTTCACGTCGACGAGCGAGAGCTTGCTCTTGGGTAAGGTAACATGCTGCTCCAGGGACAAGTGCTCGACGCTCCGGATTCGAGCTGCGCCTCGGAGTTCCAAGAGGTCGTTGAGCAACGCGATGAGCAATGGCTTGCGTGATTCGGCGCCGAAAATCCGCTTGAACACGACGTCGGTCTTGGGATCCGCAAAAACCGGGTGCATCGATGCGGTTTTACGCCGCCCCATCGCGTCGCGCAAGCGCCAGGTCGCGCAAGTCGTTCTTTTTGGCGGACCTGCAAGAATTTACCAAACATTCCCGCGACCACCGACTTGGTGAAAACGAGTTGACGCAGTGGGACGCGTCGTGTTGTCATGCTTGCATGACAACGTCTCGATTTGCACGTGGGCTGCTTGCAGTTGGGATCCCGTC
>DAOMZH010000651.1:0-6605 GCA_035437985.1 Polyangium sp. (in: bacteria)
CTGCAGGGGGATTTGTCGGCGCTGCGGGTATTGGCGGAAGTATTGCGCCATGGTGCGGCATTGGAGATCGAAATTGACGACGTATATTCGGCTTTGCACCGGCGCATTTCCGATCGCGAAACACCGGCAATGTTGCGCGGCGCGGCGCTTGGTACATTATGGTATTTGGATGCAGAGAGTGTGGTGATTGAAGCGGCAATCGATCACGCGCTGCAAGCATCATCGGAAGGCCGCATTGGGGACTTCTTGGCTGGTCTATTTGCATTGGCTCGGGGACCTGCGTTGCGTGATGACAAACTCATTGGGGCGATCGACGCAGTCATTGCTGCACTCGGCGACGATGTCTTCCTCATCCAACTGCCGGCTCTACGCCTAGCGTTTTCGTGGTTTCCTCCGGCAGAACGGGCGCGGATCGGTACGTTGCTCGCCGCCCGCTGGGGCAAACGGCCCGATTCCTCGTGGATTGGCGAGGTACCGGCCGACCAATTGGCTGCAGGTTTGGCGCTCGATTCGCGAGTTTTCGCCTGGGGCTTGGAGCTCGGGGTGCTCGAATGACGACCTACGACGCAGAAACCCGCTGGCGATTGATTCTCGGCAAAGCCGGAGATGAAGGCCTGGGTTCGTCTGGGTCAGCCAATGAAGCGGCTGGCGAGATGGACGACGCGTTGTCGTGGCTTTATGACCGTGAAGCAGAGGGGGATGCGCGTCGTTCGGTGGCCCGAGGTGCGGGGCCCGGTCGAGGACCGGGGCATGCAATGGATGTTCCTGATTGGATCAATGCCATCCACAATCTATTCCCGCAAGAAGCCATTGAACGCCTCGAATCCGATGCATTGCAACGATATGGCATTCTCGAGGTCGTGACGCGTCCGGAAGCATTGGCGAATGTGACGCCTTCGTTATCACTGGCGGAAGCAATTTTGCGTTGCAAGTCGCGTATGGATGCCCGAGTGCTCGATGCTGCCCGCGCGCTGGTGGACCGGGTCGTCGAGGAGCTGAAGAAGAAATTATGCGACGAAATGGAACATCGGCTCGGAGCTACGCCGTTTCGACATCGAAGATCACGTTTTCGCATTGCCAAAAATCTGGATGCCTTGCGGACCATTCGGAAAAACCTTCAGCATTATGATCGTGAAAATCGGCGTCTGATCATTGAAAAACCTGAATTTTTTGCGCGAGTGCGTAGGTTTGGCCCGCGACATCAAGTGATCATCGTCGTGGATCAATCGGGTTCCATGGCGCGAAACATCATTCATGCGGCGGTTGTTGCTTCGGTCTTGTGGAAATTGCCGGCGACGACAACGCACCTCGTCGTGTATGATACGGAAGTCGTGGATTTGACTCAGTTTGTCGACGATCCAGTCGAACTTCTCTTTCGCGTGCAGCTCGGCGGGGGTACGGATGGGGCCAAAGCGTTGCAATACGCTTCGCAATTGATTGAAATTCCCCATCGGACCATTTTATTGTGGATTACGGATTTCGAGGACGACCCGGGTGCGCTTGCGCGGGAAACGCGGGCGTTGGTGGGCGAGGGCGTAATCATGTTTGGCGCGGCGTCCTTGGACGATCAGGTCCAAGGAGCATTTGATCACGGCGTCGCCCAAGCGGTCGCGGAGGCAGGCGCGCATGTGGCGGCGACGACCCCTAGCAAGCTCGTTGGCTGGATTGTGGAGAAAATGCGGCAATGAGGTCGGATCTGGCGACGCTCACTCCGGACGCTTTGGCGGCGCTCGCGAACATGGGCCTGGTCAAACGGGCGCAGCGTGAAATCGAAGCTGGGGACGGTCCAAGCGTGCGCGAAGAACCTGATGGCACGGTCGTCGCGGCGTTTGTCAAAGAAAACGTGACCACGAAGCTCGTGCCGGGAAAAACGTTGAAGGACACGCCATGCAGCTGCAATGCAAAAATGGTTTGTCGCCATCGAATTGCGGCGGTGCTCGTGTATGTGGCTGGATCGGGGACCGAATTGCGTCCGCCATGGGCGATGACGATCGACGAACTCGCTGAATGGGTCGGCAATCGGCAATCATTCGTGAACGAGGCCGAAAGTGCAGGCGTGGATATCGAGCTGGGGATGCGTCCTCCAATGGCTCGCTTTCCTGGCTGCACGGTGAGATTTTTGGCAGGAGCAGATTTGGCGCACGCGAAATGCGATTGCGACGTGGACAAGTGCGTGCACATTCCATTGGCAGTTCGGGCATTTCAGCGTTTGTCCGTCGCCGATCGCGAGCGGGTGGCGATTCAAGTGCGTTTGGGGCCGCCGCCGCGACGAGTCGCGCCAGCCGTTGCATTGTCGAGTATGACGACTTATTTGGGACGACTACTGGAAAAGGGTTTGTCCAATGCCCGGAGCCTCGAACAAGCACGGGCCGAAGCTCGCGTTGCGGTGCAAGATTGTCCGTGGCTGGACGGGGTGATTGAAGACTTGGAACTGCAGCGTTCTGCTTGGGATGGGCGTTCGGCGTTGCATGACGCGAGTCGCGTGAGGAACTTGCTGTTGGAAGGGTTTGCCCGCATTCGTGCGGCGCAGCAGGGGCGCGAGCCAACAGCATTGCTGGGCGTGGGTGAACCGTTGCAGGTACCGCTGGACAGAGTGCGCCTTTTGTCGCTCGGAGCGCGAATCTTCGCGGTTGGTTCGGCGCGGTCTTTGGAGGTGCTTTTTTGGGATGGTGCGACGGTCGTTTCGTGGATTTTGCCGATCCCGGGAAATACAGACATTGGCATGATGACCGCCGTGGCGAATACGCCGCTGCATGTTCTGGCGTCCGGACAAGTGGTTTCCCGACATCTCACTCGATTGGCCCGACGAACCATTGAGATTCGTCGGGGACGAGACACACAAGTGCTCCCGCAAAAAGGGCAATGGATTGATATTCCGGAACCCTATGGTTTTTTAAGCCCAACGACATTGCTGCGTAACGAACAGGATCGTCCGCCGTGGTTTTTGCGTCCGCGGGCCAGAACAGAGGCGCTGCGCGTTCTGGCGACGCCGAATGGAGTATCAGGTTTGTCGTGGTCACCAGGACGGCAAACCCTCACGGGGCTCGTCGAAGATGAGGAGGGCGCCGCGATCATCGTCGAGCGATCCTACGAATGGTTTGCCCCGGGAGCAATCGCCTCGCTTGCAGAATCGCTGCCGACGGCTCGATATGTATCGGGCTGGTTGCGCGGGACGCGAGCGAGAAAGATACTCGAGCCCATTGCGGTGGTGACGAGCGGTGATGAGGGGCGGGTCATTATCCCGGATTTGGCGCCGGATCATCCGATTCCGATTTTGCCAGTGACGGCGATGGAGCGAATGGATCCACTCGACTCGGTGCTGGGTCGTGTCGAATCAGCGCTCGATACATTGGCCCACGAGGGTGTTTTGGGAGGGCGAATTCCCGCGCTGGGGACGATTCTGCAAGGCATTGGCCTACGGCGTATGGCGGAAACTTATGCGCGGCTCGAAGTCGCGCGCGCCGGTACGGACGTGTCGGCAGCAACGAAGGCGTGGGTCGATATGACCATTGCAATCGGTTTGGCGCGGGCTTGATTCAAACTTTCGCCACGATTTCTTCCGATACGGTCCACAGCTTTTTGGCGAGCTCGGGGCTCTCGGCGAGGCGTCGGCTTTTGCCGACATTGCAATCGACGAAGTATTCCCCGGTCACACGGGCGAGGGAAGGGTGTGTCGCAACATAACATTGCGTCGCTGAACCTTGGGGAATCGATTTCATCATGATTGGATTGAGGGCTGCCCAAGCTGCACCAGCCAAGACACCCATGTGCCGACCGAGATTGGTCTGAATGACCCCCGGGTGCAGCGAGTTGGCGGTCTTGTTCGTCCCAGCAAACTTGCGTGCCAATTCGCGCGCAAAAAGGATGTTGGCGAATTTCGATTGGCCGTAATTACGCCACGGCTCGTAACCTCGTTCGCCGGAAAGATTGTCGAATTCGATTCCTTCTTTGGGCGCACGACCGTGCGCGCCGCTCGAAACGACGACGACGCGCGCCGTGTCCGAAAGTTTGTCGAGCAGTCCCGTCACGAGAATGAAGTGCCCAATGTGATTGGTGAAAAATTGTAGTTCGTAGCCGAATTTTTGTTCGAGCTTCGGCAAGGCCATGATCCCCGCGTTGGCGATGATTGCATCGATCGGTTTGTCGAGGTTCAAAACCGATTTTACGCAGGCGCGTACCGAGCTTGGCTCCGACAACTCGCAGGCCAGAGGCGTATACGCGGTCAAACCTTTGCCAGCTTCTTCGGCTTTGGCGACGGTACGGGCCGTACCAATGACGTGTGCGCCGCGTTTGGCGAGTACGCGGACGGTTTCCAATCCGAGACCGGAATTGCATCCGGTGACCAGCATGGTTTTACCCCGAAGATCAAGGCCTTCCGTGACCTGTTCGGCAGTCGAACCATAACCAAAACCGCTTGGACCGTTGCCTTTGAGTGCAGAAACGAGGGACATGATGAACTCGCGGAAAGGGAACGAGGAAGGCGCGAGCATAAGGGACGTACGTTCGTTCGTCAATGAATCGAGGCCGCTTATTCGCGAAACGGCAAAATTTTTTGGAGGATGCGTGACGGGTGGCACTATTTCTGCTACGACCCGCGCCGATATGCGCCAAACGATCTCCATCCGGTGCGTGTGCGCGTGAACATGTGAAAGATCGAGCCGGTCTGGGAGCGCGTCGTCTCGTAAACTGTCCTAGACCGACGAAACGTCCGAAGGAAATTGAAATGAAGTCGTTGCGACAAACTGTTTTCATGATGGTGATGGGCGCGTCTTTGGTGGGTTGCGCAGCAGCGACGTCGAATGCGCCGTGCCCCGAGACATCCGTTGTTGCGCAAGCCAAAGCGCCAACGGAAGCCGAGATGAATGCTGAGCACGAAAAGTTGGTCGCTGCGTACCGGACGAACGATGTTGCGACGTTGGACAAACTCCTCGCGCCCGATCACGTGCACAACAACGTTTTCGGAATGCACCAAGACAAGAACACGCTGCTCGAAGACATCAAGTCGGGGGTCCTCGTGTTTCAAGCTTATGAAGTTACTTCCTCGCAATGGGCATTGTATCCTGAACTGGCCATTGTCACGGGCACCATTCGTGCGGACGCGACGCGCGCGGGAAAACCCGTTCCCACCCACGATTTTCGATTTACTCGCGTGTTCACTAAGCGCAACGGTGTCTGGCTCGAATGGCTCTTCCACAACACCATGATCGTTGCTCCTCCAACGAAGTAAACGCCTTCGAATCATAAAATCTCTCGCGACGTGCGCTCGGATTCGCGCCTGCATTGGACGCCCGGGAAGCGCGCGCTCACGCGTATTTTCGATGTTTACTTCGCCCTCGAGATCGGATAAATCATCGTTCATGCTCAGCATGCAACGGTTTCAGCTTGGAGTTTTGGGCCTCGCAGTCGCCGGAATCGTCATGGGGGGATGTGGCAAAGATGCTGCGCCGCAAGCGGAACCCGTGACAAAAGAAGCGGTTGCGCCGAACAAGGCCGCGGAAAATACGGTGTCGAAACCTGCTGTCGCCGAAGCAGCTCCGACCGATCACGCGGACCCGGTAAAACCCGCGTCGAGCGCCGCGGAGCCTTTGGCGACTGCCGCTGCATTGTCTCCAAAATCGACCACCACCGCAGTGCAAGCTCCAAGCGAGGCCGCGGCGAATCCTACGCCCAGCGCTGCAGCACCGATTGCATCGGAAATTGCGCCGCCGGTCATTGCGGCAACGTCAGCAGCGCCCGAGGCACCTCCGCCACCACCTGTCGAATCCCCAAAGCAAGCTGGACAAGCATTCAGCGTGTGGATTCAATCGTCGGGGCGTTATACAGCGGGACAACAAGGGACCGTCGAGGCGGTGGTCATTCCCAAGGCTGAATTTCATTGCAATGCCGACTATCCCTACAAATTCGTGACGTCCGCAGGTTCGTCCGGGGTGACGTACCCGAAACCCACGGTGCGCGGCGATGGACTGAGTGTATCGACGGCACGCGCGGTCATGCGGATTCCGTTCGTCCCACAAAACCCCGGGGACGCCAAGGTTGGCGGGACATTCCATTTCTCGGTATGTTCCGAGAGCCAGTGTGTCGTGGAAAAACGCGACGTATTCGTGACGGTGAAGGTTCAGTAAAACCAGAGGATTGAGGCTAGTTTTTCTTCCCTCGGGTTTGTGCGGCGCTCGAACGTCGTCCCAATTCGTTCAGACAATGGCGTAATCCAGCTTGAAGCGTGGGAAAGGTCGCCACACTCGGGAAGTCGATTCCACTGTCGACCATGGTTTTTGCAGTCATTGGGCGTAGTCCCGTCACGATTCCCGTGGCCCCGAGCAACGCGATTGCGCGGAGAATCGACACGAGATGCGTCGCTGAAGACGCGTCGATTCCGGCAACACCCGTCAAATCCAAAATGGCGAATCGACAATCTCGCGTCGAAATGGCGTCGAGCAGTGAATGCATCAGGTCTGCAGCGCGGGCTTCATCGAGATTCCCGATGACGGGCAGGGCCAGTACGTTCTGCCAAACCTCGAGAATTGGCGTGGACAAGGCGCGTAATTCATCGCGTTGCGCGCGAATGGTGTCCATACTCGCCTGTAGCTCACTTTCTCGGCGCAATG
>DAOMZH010000652.1:0-6564 GCA_035437985.1 Polyangium sp. (in: bacteria)
AAGCGCCGCTCTTCTTCCATGTCTTCATTACGCCGCGGATCCGGGCTCTTGAACGGAAAAATCTCGTCTTCCATGCCCGTGATGAATACCGAATCGAATTCGAGCCCTTTGGCCGCATGCACCGTCATCATCGATACCCGCGGAGCATCCTCCATCGAATCGATGTCGCTCGTGAGCGTCACGCGTTCGAGGTAACCAGACAAATTGCCAATTTGCCCTGCTGCCGCAGCTTCTGCTTCGTAATCCAAAATGGAGCCAATGAGCTCTTGAAGGTTCTGTTTTCGCGCGTCGCTTTCGGCACTGTCGTCTTCGTCGAGGAGCCGCGCATAACCGGTCACGTCGAGCGCCTCGCGGGCCACTTGGCTCGGCGGCGCCGTAGCCGCTTTTTCGCGCAATTTTTCGATAATCTGACGAAATCCTGAAAGCGCTTTTTTGGCTGCCCCCGCCAAACCTCCCCGTTCGACGAGCGGCACGATCGCCTCATAAAGCGGAACCCCGAGCGCATTGGCCACCTGGGTGAGTTTGTCGACGGTGGTTTGTCCAATTTTGCGCGCGGGAACGTTGATGATTCGCTCGAGATCCACATCGCTTCGCGGATTGTCGACGATTCGCAAATAGGACAACAAATCCTTGACCTCGGCACGCTCGAAAAAACGCATGCCGCCAATGATTTGATACGGAATTCGTTCGGCGCGAAGAACCTCTTCGAGCACGCGTGACTGCGCGTGCACACGATAAAAAATGGCGATCTCACCAAGCGCAATGCCGTGACGTTCGAGGTCCCGGACCCTCTCGGCGACCCATGCAGCTTCGTCGTGTTCGTTCTGTGCCGCGACGACAACGATCGCGTCCCCCGGCTCACGCGCCGTCCAAATCTCCTTTGGCTCGCGATCCTTGGCCGGTTTGATCACTCCGAGGGCCGTGGCGACGACGTTGCCCACGGAACGATAATTTTGCTCGAGTTTGACGACGGTCGTTTCGGGAAAATCACGACGGAAATTACGCACGATGCGGACGTCTGCTCCGCGCCAGCGATAAATGCTCTGATCATCGTCACCGACGACGCATAAGTTGCGACTCGCGGCCAACGCTTTGACGAGTCGATATTGCACTTGGTTGACGTCTTGAAATTCATCGACGAGCACGTGGCGAAAACGCGCGCGTAGTTCGTCTCCGACCATGCTGCGTTCGTCTTCCGCGATGTGCAGCACGCGCAAGATGAGGTCATCGAAGTCGACGGCATTGGCTTTGCGCAGATACTTCTCGTACCCCTCGTAGACCTTGATGATCGCGTCGTCGAAAAATCCTTGGGATTCAAACGAATCGGGACCCCGACCTTCTTGTTTTTCGCGGTGAATGCGCGAAAGCACCTGACGCGGTGGGTACCGTTTTTCGTCGAGGTTGAGTTCTTTGAGCACCCGCGTGACGACTGCGCGTTGATCGGAATCGTCGTAGATGACGAAGTTCCGTTCGAGGCCTGCGGCATCGTGAAAGCGGCGCAAGAGGCGGGCACATGTGGCGTGAAACGTGCCGATCCACAGCTCCTTAGCTATTTCATCGCCCACGAGTGAAGCGACGCGCCGACGCATTTCTCCAGCCGCTTTGTTCGTGAACGTGACCGCGAGAATCCGAAACGGAGGTACGTGATGACACGCAAGAAGATTCGCGATGCGGTACGTGATCACCCGCGTCTTGCCACTGCCTGCTCCCGCAAAAACGACGATGGGCCCATCGACGTGGGCAACAGCGCGCGTCTGAGGCTCGTTCAGCTCATCCATCGGGTGGCTATTCGACGCTTGGGAGGAGGCCACGGGTTCAGTCACGACGGTCGCCGTAGCACGAGCGTTGGCGCGAGGGGAGACTCGTACAGTTTGGCGAAGCGTTGAGCCGGGGCATTCCGTTCGAGATTTCGCAAATTCAGGATGTGCAGCGGTCGGAAGCTCACCAGGACGGGGCGGCCATCAATGAAGCAACGCGCCTTCGTGCTCCGGGATCTTTCACCCGGATGACGACTGATTTAGAGTGTCTGTGCCACTTGTGAATTCGCATTCGCCAGAGACCGCGAGCATCCGTCCCAGTCCGTGGGCACCTGGAACGGTGATCGCCGGAAAATACCGGCTCGTTTCGCCTATTGGAGCGGGCGGCATGGGTCAGGTTTGGCGTGCCGAACACTTGTCCTTGGGCTCCATGGTCGCGGTGAAGCTCGTCGATGTGGCATCTTCGCCAAACCCCCAAGAAACCTTGGCGCGCTTCCTTCACGAAGCGCGGGCGGCTGCGAGTATCAAACACGCCAACATCGTGCAGACACTCGATCACGGATCGCAAGGCACCATCGCCTACATCGTGATGGAGTTGCTCGAAGGGATCAGCCTCGCCAAACGCCTGGAAAAGTCCAGTGTTTTGCCGGTTTCCGACACGGTGCGTTTGTTTCGCGAGATCGCGCGAGCCCTCGAGAAGGCCCATGCCCAAGGCATCGTGCATCGCGATCTCAAGCCGGAAAATGTCTTCATTGCCCGCGAAGACGGACGTGAAGTCATCAAGCTTCTCGACTTCGGTATCGCCAAGACAAACGAGGGGACGACCGATCCACATCTCAAGACCCAAGCAGGTACGGTCGTCGGAACTCCGTCGTACATGAGCCCTGAACAAGTCCTCGGGCGGCCCCTCGATTATCGTTCCGACCTCTGGCAAATCGCGATGATCGCGTTCGAGTGTGTCACGGGTGCGCGCGCATTTTCTGGCGCGACGCTGGGCGAACTGTTCATGCGCATTTGTTCGGCCCCGCTACCGATTCCGTCGCAGATCGCACGGGTACCCGTGGGCTTCGATGCCTGGTTTGCCCGGGCCGCACAACGTGATCCGAATGCCCGATTTCAGTCGATTCGTGAGCTCGTCGAAACCTTGGCCCAAGTGCTTCTTCGCAGTGGTCCTATTGGTCCCGCGACCGTGCCGCTCGGCGTCACGAAAGACACCGAAATCCTCGATCCACCGGCGATTAGCGCCGCTTTGGCTGCTGCTCCAACGGGGCGACAAACCACGGGCAACCGCGCGCTCACCGTCGCGCTCGCCGTGCTTCCCATCTTCCTCTTGGGCATCATTGGTGCCGTGTGGATCGTCGTCAGTCGTGACAACTCCGTCCCCAATCCTGCCGCTTCGTCCATACAACCGGTTCCGAATCGCAGCTCGGTCGTGCCAACCATCACCCCCGTTGCACCCGTTTCTGGCGACGTGAGACCCCCCGTCTCGCCCGAGATCGACGATGGCGGTGCCCCTCCCGGACCCAACTTCGACGGAGGAAAAGGCCTCAAACGCAACACCAAGAAAAAGGACGACGGCGACCTTGGTTTCTGATTCGATGGACTCGATCGATACTTTGGCGACGAATGATGTGCACATCCCGCTGCTCAGCAACGACCCGACGCCTCGTGACGATGGCCATGTTGTTCGTTACGCTCGTGTGCACCCCGCGCCTCGTCTCGGCTCAGGATTTCGCGACGAAGAGCGCCGCCCGCAAGCTGGGTGAAGAAGGCATCGCCCTCTTCGACAAGGGCCAATTCGCCGAAGCGCTCGAGAAGTTCAACCTCGCCGAACAGATCGTCCCTGCTCCCACGCTCGGCCTACGTGCGGCACGTTGTCTCGTGCAACTTGGTCGGTTTGTCGAGGCCTCCGAACGATACTTGGAGGTCACACGAATTGAACTTCCGCAGAGTCAGATCACCCCGGCCTTCCGCAAAGCACAGGCTGATGCGGTGCTCGAACGTCAGGATTTGCTGCCCCTGATCCCGTCGTTGACGATCGCGATCACGGGTCCGACGGACGCGACCACGGCGGTGTTTGTCGATGGAGAACAGATCCCGACTGCGCTGGTGGGTCAAAAGCGTCCCATTGATCCTGGGGTGCATGAGATCGAGGTTCGTCGCAGCGATACGACCGTGAAGAAGAAGGTCGACATCGTCATCAAAGAAAATGAAAAAGCGACGCTCGAATTGCCCAAATTGCCGCCGCCGAAAGCACCTCCTCCAGATCCGAAATTGCGCATGATTGGCTGGATCGGACTTGGTTTGGGTGCAGGGGGAACGATTGCGTTCGCTCTCAACGGATCGCTGGCGCTGTCGGATGAACGCGACCTCGTGAGAAATTGCCCGCAGCGCCGCTGTTTGCCGGAATTTCACGGCGATGTCGATACGTACGACACGTTCCGTTATGCCACGACAGCTGGGATCATCGCGGGAGTCATCGGATTTGGCGTGGGCGTTCCGCTGCTCATTTTGAAACCATCGCTAAGGGCGAAAAAAGAAGCGCAGATTCCAATGCTGATGCCTATCGTTGGGCCTGGCGCAGTGGGTATTCGCGGCACGTTCTGACGTGCGTCATCGCAAAATTGAAATGCTCGAACGTCGTGACGTTCAGTCTTTGCAACGCGCGTGCACTCGTTGCAGCGCGCCAGTTGCTATTTTCGCGTTGATTCGAGTTCCTCCGCGGCTGGTCCGACATTTGCAAAATCTCGCGTTTGCGAATCGCAGACAGACGCCCTGACAACGCATCGCGTCTTCATTCGGGCAATCAGCAGCAACAGGTAAAAACAGGTGGGACATGAACCGAGTGTTGATCATTGACGATGATGCTGCATTTGGCGGTCGTGCAGTCCGTTGTCTCGAGCGTGGTGGATTTGCTGCACGATTTCATCAGGGCCCGTTTGGCAGTCTGCACGCCATTCGCGAAACAGGTTCGGACATCGTCCTGGTCGACATCGACATGCCTCGTCTCGATGGTGGACTGCTCGTGAAGATGGTTCGTGACGCGTATGGTCTTGGACAAACCCGCGTCATGCTCACGGGAAATCGCCCAGATCATCAACTCGCCGAACTCGCATCCAGTGTTGGCGCGGACGGATATGTCTCCAAGCTCGTCGCTGAACCGGATCTCGTCAGTCGCGTGCGGTCAATGGCGATTCCACAAGCAGCAGCCGCTCCGAATTGAAGTACAGATCTCATCTCGTGCTGGAGAGGGGCGCGAAGATCTTTGACATGATTACGTAAGCTGCTTTTGACGTCGGCGCGCGTCGAGTACACTGATTACGCGATGGCCGTCATGCGCCCGCCGGCAAAGTCCGTGCACATCGAAGACAAGAGGTACGAGAAGATCGCCGAGCTCGCGACTGGCGGCATGGCGACTGTGTACCTCGGGCGCATGCGTGCAGCGACTGGCGTCGAGCGACGGGTGGCGATCAAAGAAATGCTGCCGCACCTCGCGAAATCCGTCGAGTTTGTCCGGATGTTCTTTGATGAAGCGCGTCTTGCTTCCCGCATTCATCATCCGAACGTCGTGGCGACGCTCGACATGACGGAGGCCGATGGATCGCATGCTTTGATCCTCGAGTACGTCGAAGGTCCGTCGCTGCAACAGATCATGAAGTATCAAGTTGAGCGAGGCGCGACGATTCCGCTCGACATCACGTTGCGCATTTTCCTCGACATTCTTGCTGGATTGCACGCCGCGCACGAACTGCTCGACGAAGATGGTCGTCCCCTGAATCTCGTTCATCGCGACGTGTCGCCACAAAACATGCTCGTGGGAACCGATGGGATCACGAAGATCACCGACTTCGGAATTGCGCGGGCCGAGTCGCGTTTGTCGACGACTCGTACGGGGAATGTGAAGGGCAAAGTGCCCTACATGTCACCCGAACAGGTGAAGTCGTTGCCGATCGATCGCCGTACGGACGTGTACGCGGCAGGCGTGATTTTGTGGGAGATGCTGACAAGCCAGCGTCTCGTGCAAGGTGAAACCGATGTCGCGATGATTTACCAGGTGACGGATCGCGAAGCTGCGACACCTCGCGAGTGGAATCCTGGGATTCCGGAGCCTGTGGCCAAGGTTTGTCTCAAGGCCCTGGAAAAACGCGTCGATGAGCGATTCACGACGGCGGTGCACTTCATGGATGCGCTCGAAGATGCGGCGCGAGCTGCCGAGTTTTTACCGGCCACGCCCCGCGCCGTTGGTAACTACGTACGGGGACTCGCGCTGCATCGTTCGGCAATCGATCACGAAGCGGACCATCGTCGTCGCAGCCAACTCGATCTCAACGGCAAAGCATCCGAGAGTTCGGGTTCGACGAGCATGTTGAATCTCGTGAGCGTACCTCGGCTCATGGCCGAAGGACCCAAGCGTCCGGTGATGCTCATGGTGGCCGCGGCAAGCGGGGTGATGCTGCTTGGCCTGTTCATTTGGTTAGGTTTTTCCGGATCGAACCCCCCCTCGCCGTCGACGTCCGCCACGCTTCCTCCGTCACCGGTGACGCGCGAAACGACGACAACGACCGCTGCACCTGTCCCGACAAACCCGGCCCCGGTCGTTCCGGCGGTGGCGTCTGTCGCTCCAAACCCGGTACCCGCTCCAACAGATGGCCTCGTCGTTGAAGAGGCTCCGAAGGCTTCAGCATCGACAGCGGCGACGGCCACGACAACCAAAACAGCGACGACGGCTACGACAGCCAAAACAGCGAACACGGCCACGACGAACAAAACCAAGACGCCTACGGGAACAACGAAGAAAAAGCCCTAC
>DAOMZH010000653.1:0-6560 GCA_035437985.1 Polyangium sp. (in: bacteria)
CAACTGCCGGTACATCCCAAACAGTTTTGGGTCGATATCATGCACGAGCACATGCGGGCATTTCGCGAAGGAACCTATTGGGACCAAGTAAAGGCCCGGTCGTTTTTGATGTATGATTGGTATGCGGTGATCACGAAGGGGTGGGGAGCGATTTGGGATTACCTCGTTTTCCTCACGACGATGTGTTTGGGGCTCATTTTCGGGCGTAAAAGATGGCTGGAGGACGTTCCCGCGAATGCCGCGCGAATTCGCAAAATGATGTGGTTTGGTCTAGGGTTTGGGATCATCGCCTCGGCGACTTGCTTCATTTTGATTGCGACAGCGCCGTTTCCCCTGCCCGAGAAGCCGACGTTGCGCTTCGTCGCGGTCGGCATCCTATTTAATCTCAACCGGCCTTTGCTTTGTTTGGGGTACATTGGAGCGATTGCGCTGCTGCTTCAGCGCGATGGCTTCAAAAATGCGCTCATGGTGTTTGCGACCCCCGGTCGTATGCCCTTGACAAACTACTTGGCGCAGACCGTGATTGCGACGACGCTGTTTTACAGCTGGGGTTTTGGGTTGTTCGGCAAAGTCGGACCGCTGGTTGGTCTGGGCATTTCGGTGACGATATTCATCGTGCAGGTGTTTTGGAGTCGCTGGTGGCTCGCGCGATATCAATATGGGCCATTGGAATGGCTGTGGCGCGCGGCAACGTATGGTAAGCGTTTTCCCATGCGGCGACAAACGTCGAAACCAGCCGCAGCGACCGAGTAGACCAGGGCGGGGACGCGTAACGATTTGCTGGACAACGGGGCGCCGCTGGATTAGGGTCACGCGCATGCGCCCCTCGTTCAACACCGCCGGCCCGTGTATCCCGGGCAAACACTACATGCTGCCCCCCGAGCGTCGGCTCGGGCGCGCGATGCGGCTCATCGAGGACGAAAAGTTTTTCACCCTCACCGCGGGTAGGCAGACGGGAAAAACCACCAGCCTGTTGTGGCTCGAGAAGCACTTTAATGCGACGGGACAATGGCGGGCGCTGTGGGTCGATCTCCAAACGGCACGGGAAGAACCAGATCCTGCAAAGGCATTTAAGGTGGTGCTGGCGAAACTCGACACGGCCTGTGCGTATGTGCACCCAGACATAACACGCCCGGACATCGAGGACCTATTGCGAACGCCGAGGACGTCTGTCGTTCAATATCTTCTGCATGTAGCAGCGCAAGATCCTCGGTCCTGGGTCATCTTGTTCGATGAAGCCGATGGTTTGGTGGGCGAAGCGATGGTGTCGTTTTTGACCCAACTTCGCGATGGTTACGTGGCGCGAGCGAAACAACCGTTTCCTGCAAGCGTGGTGCTCGTGGGGCAACGTCAAGTGCGTGATTATACGTTACGCGAAGAGGATCGGCGTGCTCTTTCGTGGCTCGGAACGTCGTCGCCATTCAACATTACTGCCGAGGGTTTGACCATCGTTCCCTTCACGGAGCCCGAGGTGGGCGAACTGTTGCAGCAACATACGACGCAAACGGGCCAAGTCTTTCTGCCGGAAGCCGTGGCGAAGATTTATGAACTGGGCCAAGGGCATCCCTGGCTGACCAATGCCATGGCCGATATCATCGTCGATCGGGACGTCGAGGATCGAAGTGTTCCCATTACGGCCGCACATGTGGAGGTGGCCAAAGAGACGATCATTCTGGAACGGCGCACGCACATCGATTCGTTGATTGCGCGGCTGCGCGAGGATCGCGTGCGACGCATCATCGACCCGATGCTCGCCGGTAAACAGACCGGGCTGGATGTGCTGGACGACGATTTTGCGTACGTCTTGGGCCTAGGATTGATTCGACGGATAAAAGGCCAATATCAAATTGCCAACCCGATCTATCGCGAGGTAATTCCCCGGGCGCTCAACTACGACCGGCAGATGCAGATCTGGAACGAGCCCTTGTGGTATGTTCGTCCGGACGGACAGCTGGACATGGCCAAACTGATGAACGATTGGCAAACGTTTTGGCGTAAAGATGGACATTTGGCGGCGCGGGGGTTTGGTTATCGGGAATCTGGGCCGCATTTGATGTTGATGGCCTTTTTGCAGCGGATCATCAATGGCGGCGGACGCATCGAACGGGAATACGGCCTTGGTCGGGGAGCGCTGGATTTGGCGATTCAATGGCCGGGACATTGTTACGCGATCGAAGTAAAACTGCGACGCGACGCGGAGAGTGAAGGGGACGGGATCGTGCAACTATGCCGGTACCTCGACAAACTTGCTTTGACGGAGGGCTGGCTCGTGCTTTTCGATCGGCGCAAGAAAATGGATTGGAAAGACAAAATCTTTCAACGCGAAGTGCAACACGAAGGAAAACAGATTCACGTGATTGGCTGTTGAGGGATTTGATTCGTTCGCCGAAATCGTCTTGATTTACGCCGAGGTCGCGGCCATGGCTCGTGCGGCACGGGGAGCGGAATCGACCGGGGGTTTGTCGCTACCCGATTCCGAAATGAATCGTTCATTCGTGGGCGCAGGCAAAGGTCCTTGGGCTTTTTCATTCATCGGCCCTTCGTACCATCGACGACGACGATGCGTGCGCACCACGAAATACGTGCCAAGGGCAATGCAGGCCGCTGAAACGAGCACCCACGATCGATTCACCGAAGTGCCCAAACCCAGCGCGGTTGCCCAATGTCGTCCTGGTACGTGGCGAATCCAAATCTGCCCTTTTTCTGCCGGTAGGCGCTCGAATTCCTCGAGGTCGACATCCACCCGTTCGTTGTGCACATGATCTGTGCCCACATCGTAGGAAATGATGGCTGCGTGGTGGGGCTCGAAATGTCCTTTGCTCGTCTGTACCTGGTAAACCAGTTTTCCCCCGTATTGGACGAGTTCGTCACGGCCAAGGAACAGACGCGCACCATAAGGAATGACCATTGCTGCGGCAATGACCTCGATGATTCCAACGATGATGGCTGTTCTCGTGAACGCCCGCGCCCGAAGTTCATGGCGCCGGGCCAAACCTTCCGTAGACGCTTGCATTCCATAACGTCGACCCGTTCGCATCACCCAGCCCAATTTCCCGTCGGGGGCCTCTGGATCTACCCCACGATCCAAGCGACCTTCGATGATGACCCGCTCCCCGGGCGTTAGTTCCGCCCGTCGCCGTCGCCATTTCGGTAATAACCACTCGACCTGATCGAGGCGATCCACGAGCAGCACATCGCTAGGCGGCTCGACTCGCACGCGTTCCCCATGCGCTGTACGCACATAAAATGGCGCTACGTCGGTGTGTCGTTGGACCTCGGTCCATTTGTGCGAAACACCATTGCGCTTTTTGATCTCTTTGCCGTCTTGACCAATCGTCACTCGAATGGCCACCTCTGATCCCATGGCCCATTCGGTAGTTCCGGCGATGAACCGCGCCCCCTCGTACAATTTGAACTTCAACGTCTCGATTCGTCTTGCCAAACGCATGTTCCAGCGCGCGTCGAGTATTTCCCGGATACACCACACGAGGTCCGCGATGACAATGACGGTCAGTCCTAGGATGAGAATGTGGGACCAAGGTGGACCGAAATGGTTGCTTTCAATGGCGATGATTTCGTTCACGGCACGATGATCCAACCATAACGCTGGATAGTTGTCCTGGCACGCCATTTTGGCGACCCAATCGTGCGCTTTCTCGTTTTGTTCATACCGGTATTTCGTAGCGTGGCCGGAATTAGCTCGGAGCTTCTCGCTGACCTGACACCCGAGCAACTTGCTTGACTGATTGCTCTCGCGACGCAACGCAAAAGCAAACATCCGTCGTTTCATCGTCTCTCACCGGCGAAACCAGCAGTGCGGGCGATCCTGCGATTGTCGCACTTTCGATTGTCATGGCGCCAGACTTTCGGTACTGTGCCCGCCATGGCGAAAGAAACGCGGACGGAGATCACGAATTCAGCCATCCCCTCACTCTCGGATGATGCGCTTACGATGCGGCAAATTCCAGGTTTGAGCGGCGATGACGAGCAGACGCTCATGAAGCTTTCGGACGCCGATCTCAGGTCCGCCGATCTCAAGTCCTCCGACGTCAAATCTGCCGATACAAAGTCTGCCGAGCGCGAGGCCCTCGAAGCCTTTGTTGGACAAACCATTTCCGACCGATATGTCGTGCACGAGCTCATTGGTGCGGGAGGCATGGGGGCCGTGTATCGCGGCGAGCAAGTGCATCTGCGTCGCCGATGTGCGATCAAGATTCTTTTGCCGCAGGCCGCTCGACAACCGGACCTCGTACTGCGTTTCGAGCGCGAAGCCATTGCGGGCGCGCATGTAGTGCACCCGAATGTCGTGGGCGCGGTGGACTTCGGCAAACTCGCCGATGGGTCCTGTTTCTTGGTGCTCGAATACGTCGAAGGCACGCCGCTCGAAGATTTGATGAAAAAGGGCCCAATGCCCGCGCGTCGCGCGCTCGAGCTAACGCGCGAGATTGCGTCGGCGCTCGCGGCTGTCCATGAAAAAAGCATCGTGCACCGCGATGTAAAGCCCAGGAACATTCTCGTCGACACGACCGGCCATATCAAACTGCTCGATTTTGGGCTGGCCAAGGTGAATCTCGATTTGTTGTCGAGTGAAAGTCGCAATGCCGCGCCCGTGCCGGCATTGACGGGGCAAGGCGTGGTCATGGGAACGCTCGCGTATATGGCGCCGGAAGCGGTCGGGGGAATGGACGCGGTCACTTCACGTTCGGATTTGTATGCCCTCGGAATGGTCATGTATGAAATGCTCTCGGGCAAACGTCCGTTCGACGAAAAAGATGCAATGGCGCTGTTCAAGCGCCTACGAACGGGCGGAGTGCCAGCCATTCGCGAGACGGCGCCCGAGGTCGACGTGCCCGCGCCAGCGGAAGCGATCGTCGCCAAACTCATGCAAGTCAATCCAGCCAATCGATATCCCACGGCAAAGGATTTGATTGCGGCGATCGATGCGGCTTTGGTCGAGATCAAACCAGCGCCGGCTGCGGTCCCGGAAAAAAACATTAAAAAGGTAGCCGAATCTGCCCCTGCCGAACCGAAAAAGGAGGAAGCAAAAGCCGACGAGCCCCAAAAAGACGAAGCAAAAGCCGAGGAAACCAAACAGGACGAACCCAAAGCTTCCAAGGACAAAAGCGAGAATGCACCTGCTGCAGCGACGCCGGCGAAAAAAAGCGCTTTGCCCGACAAACGAGTTCTGCTCCTGGGTGGCGGCGGATTGGCGCTCGTCCTGGTCATCATTTTGATCGTCGTATTGCGCGGTTCGTCCGATGATGAAAAGAAGAAGGCTCCATTGGTGGCATCGGTGGCGCCCGTTCCGGTGCAAACTGCGCCGCCAGTTATTTTTCCGACCGAGATAGATGGTATCGATGCCACAGGTTGGCGCGAACGTATGCGCAAGGCCATACCGAAGAAAGATTGGGTCCAAGCCTCGAAGGCGTTGCTTGCCCTGGCTAAAATCGATCCGGACATGGTGACGGGCTCGGAGATGCGCAGTGATGTGGTGACGATTGTTGCCGGGATTGGATTCGATAGCAATTCTGCCGAGTCGGAGCAGGTCTTCAAGGTTTTGGGAAACGAACTGGGTTCGGGGGGCCTCGATATTCTGTTTCAGGTCTTGCGCACGCGCGGGGGTTCAAAGGCGGCGAAGCGGGCCAATGACCTGCTCTCGCAACCGGCGGCAATGGCGCGGGCGACGCCAGCGCTGCGGGTGGCGCTCGATTTGCGCAAAGCCGCATGTCCTGACAAACGCAATTTTTTTGCGCGAGCGGTAGAAGAGGGTGACGTACGAGCGCTCGATGAACTCTTGATTGCGCAGAAAGCGCCGTGTCCGAGCAGAAAAGATCCGTGTTGTTATCGAGAGGATGCGGAGATGAAAGATACTGTCTCGAAATTGCGGACGAAGCTGGGGTTGTGAAGCGCCAGATATTTGACACAATCCTCGATTCCACGATGCTCCTGTGACTCGTGCCTTGTCAAGTCGCGGGCACGACGACGCGTACGTGCATTCGTACACGTGCGGCACCAGGTCAACAGGCACCGACGGCAGCGAATGGATCCTGCTGCACCATTGAACAAATTACGCCTGATTTTTCGATCCTGTACGGGAATTACATTGCCGGCCCACGAAATACGAAACATCGCACAAAATATGACGCTGGTGTCGAAATCTGTTCTCATTCGTTGACACGACATTGATTTTCTTGATAGCGATAGATTTCAAGTACGAATGAATCAAAGAACGACGTTGGGGGGAGTTGCCGTCATCGCGGCCCTTGTTGCGATCGCAGCGCCTCTGAGGGCCGAGCAGCCATCGCTCGCACTGAATCGCTTTGATCCTGCGCCTGCTGGCGATCGGATGTTCGCGGTCCCCTCGCCGTTTGTCGCGGGCAAGCTGACGCCGCATTTCATGATGATGGGCGACTACGCGCACAACCCGTTGCTCGTCAGTACGGCGAAAACGGATGAGGTCGTGGGCGCAGTCGTGGCCAGTCAGCTGTTTGTCCACGTGAATGCTACGTTGGCCCTTTGGAATCGGCTCAACGTCAACCTCGATGCTCCCGTTGCGTTGC
>DAOMZH010000654.1:0-6560 GCA_035437985.1 Polyangium sp. (in: bacteria)
ATTGGAGATCCAGCGCAAGGTGCCATCGCGATTAAACGCCTTGATGTACGGCGGCGAATTGAGCATCGGCTCGAGGCGCCCGACACCCACGATTTCGACGACTCCATCACCGTCGAGATCCGCGACGCTGAGGGCCGCTCCGGCGCCGAGATACCCGTCATATCCTGGCGTTTCGAAAGGCCGCGCTTGCATCGTCCCGTCTTCACCATTGAGGATCGTCAAGACACCACTCTGCAAATCGAAGATTGGGTCGTTGGGAACGCTCGAGTTACCATTGGGTGAATCGTCGTAGGCCGGGAAAATGACTTCGGGCTTGCTGTCGCCGTCGAGGTCGAACACGGCGGGCGGCGCGAGCGCATCGAAGCGGTTATGAAGCGGCACGTGTCGATACCGAAGCAACGTGTTCGTCGAAACGGCACCATTGCGATTGTATCCATGCTGAACTGCGCGTAGAGTCGACGATTCGGAAATCCCGATCGTCGCCGAATCGCCGTCTTGTGTCGGGCCAAGCTCGATGTAGCTCAATTCGACGACACCTGCATCGGGATGACCACTGGCGTTGATGGCCGCTTGCATGCGAATCCATTCGCCATTGGCCACGATTTCTCCGTGCCATTCCACGACGACCCGTTTGTTCGTTTGATCCACACGGAAGCAGCCGGTCACGTTTTTCAGGTCATCCCAATACGGCGCAATGACCGCGTCTTGCGGCGTGGTGCCCGGCCACGATGAATTCACCGATGCCGGAGTGCCCCGATAGTTGGTGTCGAAGGTCAACCATCCGTTCGTCGAGACTGTCATTGCATAACGGTCGCGATCGAAAAACGGGACGACGAGACTTCCGAGGCTCACGACGACCAAAGAATCGTCGGAATTCGGAAATGCGAGAGGCATGGAGCCCGGTGTGCCGCAAATGGATGTCGGGGTTTGCGTTTCGTAACTGCGGACGTACGGGGCCGTGATGGGCGAATACGTCCATTCCTTCTTGGGCGAGAATGCGCCGACCGGAGGATGGTATTTGCAATCGGGCAGGGTTGCGCTCGACAAACACACGCCGAGGGTCGGTTCGCAATATTCGTTGTCGTTGCAATCGGCAAAATCGAGGCACGTATTGCCGGGAACGACGCACGTGTCACTGGCGCAGACTTCACCCATGGCGCAGCAAGCTTGGGCCGCTCCGCAACGGATTTGCGGCGCGGGACAAGGAGCAGCGCAGACGTTTTCCACGCATTCTTGGCCCACGGCGCAACAAAGGTCCTGCGATTCGCCACAACGCGCTTGCATGGGCGGGCATCCAGAGACGCACTTTCCCTGGACGCAATCTTGGCCGACTTGACATCAATCAAAGGCGCATTCGCGTTCGGGAGGACAAACACCGCCGCCACCCGCGCCGCCAGTGTTCATCATTCCACCTTCGTTGCCCGAGCCAGCCATACCGCTCGAACTGCTGACGTCGCCAGAGTTTCCAGCGCCGCCCGTGCCCGCAGTGGGAGATGTTCCCGTCGTGTCCGCGCCACAGCCCACCGTCAGCGAGCCGAGCGTCAACATCGACGTGGTGACCAGGGCGGCAGGAGCAGCCAGGTTCTTCCGCCGTTGCGCGCGACGATGCAGGGAAGCTGCGACCATGCCCAGCATCGCCAGCAAGGAGAATCCACCGCCATTGCCCGAGGTTTCGCCCGCGACTTTGCAGCCGCACCCCTCGGTGCTCACGGGAGGCGTGGTCGATCCGCCACCAGCACCACCTTCGCCCATGCCCATGCCGCCCGCGCCGCCTGCGCCGCCCATGCCGCCCGCACCCGAGGTGCTGCTGCTACTGCTGCTGCTGCTCGAGGACGTGGACATTCCGCTGCACATGCCCGCCATGCACAAACCGCCCGTACAGGTTTTTCCGTCGGGTTCGTCATTGGGGACGCATTGTCCGCCGCTGTTGCACGTATCGGCTTTGGTGCATTCGGTGTCGCTCGAATCATTGCAAGCCGTTCCAGCAGTCTTGTCGTTGGTCAAGCAGGTACCTGCACCGTCGCACGTATCGGGATCGCTGCATGCTGCGGGCATCGTATCGCCACAGGGGCTATTCGCTGCTGAATGATTGGGCTGACAAACACCCATTGCGTCGCAGGTATCCGGTGCGGAGCAAGGTTGCATCGTCGTGTCGCCACACGTCGTTCCCGCAGCCGTTGCATCCGCGGCGCATTGACCGAGCGAGCCCGCAATGCCGCACGAATAACAATCCGGACACGCCGAATTCATGCAGCAAACGCCATCGACGCAATGCGCGGATTCGCATTCGGTGTCGACCATGCAGCCGAGACCAAGCGTCTTTCGCAACGTAAAGGCGTAGGCCGATCCCGATGCCGAACCGCGATCGTCATCGCCTAACGAGCCGGAAACGAGCGTCGTTCCATCGTAAGCAACGGCGAAAGCAAACTGGTCACCGCCCGCCGCATCGAAGGCAGTCAACTTCGTAGGTGCGCCCCACATCGTGCCCGTACGCTCGTATACATACGCAGTGCCCGAGTTGTTGCCCACATCGTCGTCGTTGAAGGCGCCGAGGACGGCAATGTCGCCAAAAATCGCCACGGCATTGCCCAAACGATCGCCGGCCCCACCATCGCTCGCAATGAGCTTCGTTTCCTGCGTCCACGTCGTGCCTGTCCGGACGTACACATACCCAGCACCGACATCCGTCGTCGTGGGCACTGCGTCGTTGTCATCGAGGTACGCGCCAATGAGCGCCGTGTTGGCATTGATGGCCACGGAAAAACCAAGGCCCGCCGAGGCTTCCGGATCGGCCGCGACGAGTTTGGCTTCTTGCGTCCACATGGTGCCATTGCGGAGGAACACGTACGCCGAGCCGGAGTTTGTCGCGATATCATCGTCGTTTGGCGAGCCAACCACGGCCGTATTGCCAGAAATCGCGACGGCGCGGCCGAAGTTATCGTTCGCGACGCCATCCATCGCCGTCAATTTGGCTTCTTGGGCCCACGTCGTTCCTGACCGAAGGAATACATACACCGAACCCGCATTGGTTCCCTTGTCGTCGTCGGCATAGGCACCGACGAGCATCGTGTCGCCTTCGATGGCCACAGCAACGCCGAAGTTGTCGCCCGCAGCAGCATCGGGAGCCGTGATTTTCGCTTGCTGCATCCACGTTGTGCCCGTCCGCACGAACACGTACACGGCACCGGCATCGACTGCGACGCCATCATGCAAATACGCACCAACGACGGCCGTATTGCCACTGATCGCCGAGGAAAAACCAAAACGATCCGAGGCTGCGCTATCCGTCGCCGCGAGTTTGGCTTGTTCGTTCCAACCCATTCCCGAATTCACGAAGACGTACGCCACGCCGGATTCATTGCCGCGATCATTGGCGCCGTAGGCACCCGCAATGGCCGTCGTTCCGGAAACGCCCACGGAATAACCAGCGAATTCATTAACGAGCCCATCGAGTGCGCGGACTTTGGTCACTTCGCCCCAGTTGTCCAGCCCGCCTTGGTCCTTGTCGAGCAGATACGCCGAACCCGCGTTTGTCCCGACGTCATCGTCGCTTGGCGAACCCACGACGGCCGTGCTTCCTTGCAAGGCGACCGCTGTGCCATAAGCATCGCCGCTCGTCGCGTCACTTGCGAGGATACGTCGCGGTGCGGCCCAAACGTTCGCCGTTCGGGTCGTCACATAGATGGCTCCGGCATCGGAAATCGTCGTCATCGCCATATTGATGAAGTCGTCGCCCCATGAGCCAATGAGCGCCGTATTGCCGCTGACGGCGACGTTCACCCCGAAATACTCTTGCACGCCAGGATCGGTCGAAACGAGCTTTTGCTGTTCGGTCCACATCGTGCCGGCACGAAGGAACACGTAGGCGGCGCCGGCATCCGCAAACATCGGATTGGCAAATGGCGCCCCAACGACGACCGTGTCGACGTCAATGGCCACGGCCGCACCGAAATAATCGAGCGGTCCACCGTCACTCGCCGTGAGTTTCTGTTGCAATGACCATGCACCGCCCATGCGGAAATACACGTACACGGAGCCCGAGAAAGACCCCTTGTCGTCATCGCCGCGTGCGCCAATGACCGCCGTATTCCCATTGAGGGCGACGCTCAGCCCGAAATTGTCCTGAGCAGCTCCATCCATGGGCGCGAGTTTGGCCGCCGAGCCCCAATTGTTCGCGCCGCCTTGATCTCGGCCGAGCACGTAGGCCGCGCCAGACAATGCCCCTTTCGAATCGTCACCATAAGCGCCGACGAGCGCCGTCGTGCCGGAAAGAGCGACCGAATAACCAAAATAATCGTCGGAATTCAGGCCCGCGACCTTTTTTTGCTCGGTCCAAACGCCATTGGTCCGGACAAACACGTATGCGGCGCCCGCATCGGTTTTTCCACCGGCGTCTTGGCCATAAGCGCCAACGATGGCGGTGTCGCCGTCAATGGCCACGGAACAGCCGAAATGATCGGCATTTTGACCATCGGAGGGCACGAGCTTTTGCTGTTGCACCCAACCCGTCATCGTGCGAATGAAGACGTACGCTGCACCCGCATCAATTGCTTTTTCGTCGTTTCCTTGCGCGCCGATGATTGCGGTGTCGCCCGAAACCGACATCGTATTGCCCAGTTGATCGAAAACGGTTCCCGGGCTTTTCGTGACCATTTTGCCGTCAGGAACCCAAACGAGCGGATCGATCGTAATCGGATACGTTGCGGATCGATCGGCAATGTCGAGATAAATCGACGAACCCTCCACGTGCATGCTCGTGCGCAGGTCCTGACCTCGAGCATCGTGCGCGAGCAAATCGCTGTATTGCAAAACGACATTTCCGTCGTCGTCACGCAGCGCAACCGAGCCTTTGCCGGTGTCTTCCGGATGCACGGAGCCGCGGACCTGAACTTCGAGCGACAGAGGTTTGTCTTGCGAAGCGCTTGGCGCGTGGGTTATCACGAAACCTTGTTCGATGCCCAGAGGACCATTCAGATACGATTCTTCGAGGTCCTTTCCGCGCACATAACGCGCGCTCGTATGCTCGACTTCGGGAGCGTCGGAGACGCTGGGAACGGCTTGCATCTCGGCGGATCGACCGATCGCGGTGAGTTGAAACAAGGCGTTCCACGTGGCCGATGCTTCGTTACGCGCGATGTGCAAGCCCGCACGTTCATCGATCTCGGCGCGAAATTTGTGTTGCAGGTTGTCCGCTCGAACGTTTGTCCTGTCCGAACCAACCGCAAATGCATACTCGGCAGGTGCGTCTTGTTGAACCTGGCGCATATGCGCCATGCGTAAGCTCGTTGGGATCTGCGCCTTCGTGGAAGTGTCTGTTTTCTCGGCGGCGGCTGTCGAAAGGTCGTCGATTGGCTTTTGACCATCGACACAGCTCGTCACGGCCAGAAACAGAGCCGCAAAGAGGAGGATTGCACGGTAGGCTTGGCGCAATCGTTGGTGCTCCAAGTTCAAAGTTCGAGATTTCGGGTCGCCGGTGGCGCCTTTTGCCCCAAACCTCAAGCGTCTCACATCGAGTAAGTTCATTTTTCTCCGAGTCCAGGCACAGACCGAATCGCGGTGGACCAAAACGCGGGGTAGGCCTGAACCACCGATGCTAGAAAAATCGGGGCAAGGCGTCAAGCCATTCAGCAAATGGTGGCGGACGGGGCAAATTCGAGGTGGTAGTGGTGCTGGGTACGCTGCAGCCGGGCTATTTACAGCAGCGGAATCCGAGTTCGGGAAGGATTGCGGTCGACGCGTAGCGGCTCAGATTGAATTGGCAGGTCAAACCCACGGCCGGAGTCAAATACGAGCCACCTTTGGCGATGTAAATCGGCAGGTTCGAAGGCGGTCCGGTATTGCCCGTCGTCGTACTCGTCCATTCCGCCACATTTCCGGACAAATCGAAAATGTTCAGGGAATTTTTGCACATGGGCAAGTCCATCGACCCCGTCGGAAGCAGCACGTTATCGTCGCTTCCTCCGGCAACCCCGTCGTAATCGAGGCCATTGCACGTGTTGGCTTGGTAGGCCATTCCGTAGGGATACGGATTCATCATGGCCGTGGCACAAGCCAACGTCATTTCCGCGTCCGTACAGAGGCGCGCGCCGCTCGCAGCACACGCGGCCGCAGCTTCGGCATACGCGGTTTTCGTCCATGGTAACACGTTTGGCTTGACGCACCGACGGGCTTCCTTGAGCCCTGCAAACGTGTCCGTGGCATCCGGACGCGACGCTTCGTAACGGTCAATCTGGAAGGCTGGCATGGATCCAGGCACCATGACCATATCGTCCACAATGCCGTTGTCGATCGTGCCATCGCAATCGTCGTCGATCCCATTGCACTCTTCGGCCATCGGTGCGCCAGGCGTCGGATCGGGGGCCGTCGTGAGGTCGCAAATCGTTTGCGCATCGTTCATCGGATCGCAAATACGGGTGCCGCCATCGCGACAGGCGCCTTTCAACCCATTGTCGCATCCCGTTCCTTTGTCCGGAAATGCTTCGTCGACTTGACCATTGCAGTTTCCATCGACTCCATCGCACTTCGTCTCGACGAACACCAACGTACCATTGGGGTTGGTC
>DAOMZH010000655.1:0-6558 GCA_035437985.1 Polyangium sp. (in: bacteria)
AAAGAAACAAGACGGCGACTTCGCCCGAGGGCAAGCCAACGGCCGAGTCGTACGCGGTATAGTTCACGACGCCGCCAGTCCCGATGCTCGGGATGTACGCAAAGGTCGTCGGGTCAAGCGCCGACCCGTTGTGCGACACATTGATGTGCACGTTCTTGGACCAGGTATTGGCAACGAATGCGGCAAAGCACGCCCCTGAAGCTTCATTACGTAGGGCGGTCTTGAGCGCCCAGTAGTCACACCCCGCTGAACTCTTCGCGGCCTCGGCGGCTGCGCATGGATTGCCCATGCATGTGCCGTTCACGCAACCCTGGTCTGACGTGCACGTTGTTATTACTTCGTCCGTACAACTGTTGACAACCGAGGTGAGGTCGTTCAAGCAGACATTTTCGCAGACCATACTGCCGTCAGTGTCGATAATGGGATCACCACCTGCTCCGGCGGTTCCACTGCTATTGCCAGTGGTCCCATTACCTGCTGAACCCGACGTAGGATTGCTCCGATAATTATCGTCGCACGCCGAATACATCATCCCAGTAAAAACGACAAAAAGCCCAAGCGGAATGCTCGTTCTCCAGCTCGACCTGTTCACACGAACCTCCATTTCCCATCAAGCTCAAAGCTACCACGTTGGATACCTTTGGGCCCTAAGCCAAAGTCAGTCCACTTCCGCCCAAGCTCCGAAAAAGCCAAGCGAAGATGCGGATTCACCCCAACACACGCCACCGAACGGTCAGTCAGTCACAACTTCGAAGTCCGCCTTCGTCGCCCCGCATTCGGGACAGAACCAGTCCTCGGGAATGTTCTCAAATGCAGTGCCCGGCGCAATGCCCCCCGCAGGATCTCCTTCAGCCGGATCGTACACATGGCCACAAACAATGCAGCGATACTTCTTCATCATGCACCTCGAATGAGCGCTCCATATACCCGGAACCAAGCCCAAAGGATACTCTCATGCACCCGCACGAGCCCAAAATCACCTCGCACGAAAACCACGACACCACCCACAAATTCATAGCACCGAGGTTGCGCTCGTCGCGCAGAACTTGACCCAACTTGACCCTCGAAGCCAAGTGACGAGCGTGACAAACACCTCGACTCGCGCAACCTCGGTGTTTTCAACGGACCAATTTCGTGCACGAAACACGCTACCACGGTGGTGCAGCGCGAGGCTACTGGCGTGTGGTCTTGGGTGTGACGGGAGGTAAAACACGCTGCGCCGCTAGGCTCGCCAAAATGGCTCCCGTTTTACACGACCCAACGGAGTTTGAAACCATGACGGCCAGACGAACTCACTTGCAGGTGGGTGCGACTTGACCATCCGAACCTGTGGCGACATACGCGTCGGACACGTATCCGTTGCCGATGTAGTCCCAAAGGCTCGATTTGCCGTATGTACCCGACACACTCGTCCCATTGATCTGACATGTAATCTTGACGGTTGCCCCGTCGGCAACCGAGCCAACCGCGGCCGAATTCGTATCTGGTTTGGCACGGACGGTCAAATCCGCTCCAGCCGTATTCACGGTTCCGTTGACGGCCGTCGTTCCGCCGCCACCGCCACCACCGTCACACTTGTTTTTGCTCGTGTAGTTGCGTGTCCCGTAGAAAAACGCGGTCGACCCATTAAATACGGGACGAATGGCGACCCCGTTGCGACGCAACTCGTAGTGCAAGTGCGGCCCAGTCGAACCTCCCGTGTTGCCAACCGTGCCAATCTTTTGCCCTTGACTTACGCTCTGACCCATCGAGACCACCTGGGTCGACAGGTGCGCGTAACGCGTTCGGTAACCATTTCCATGGTCGATTTCGATCCACCGTCCGTAACTGACGGCACCCTCATTGTCCACACGTGACACTTTGCCCGCAGCAGCCGCAACCACGGCGTCGCCAACGTCGTCTGAACGATTGAAGTCCACTGAATTGGTTGGACTGTGGTTGGAGCGAGTCTGTCCTGCCCATACCTGGCCACACGGAAACGGAATTTGGAACGTCGGCGCATCCGTCAGCGCCTCTTCCGTCGTCGAACTCGTCGCTTCCTCACCCGGCGGCGGCCCGTCGTCAGACCATTCCGTTCCCCCAAGCTCGGCGGCCGGATCGTCGAGTTCCGTAGGCGGTTCGCCAGCACAACCAGCGGCCAGGACAAACGCCGCTACAAGACACGGCAAACCGCAAATCTTCGAAGACATCCTCAGCTCCTTTCATGCTCGGTTGGCGAGTTACTACGACTCGCGACACATGGCTGCGGAGTCTACTTGATGATGATGTCCCCAGCGGGGTCGCCCGCTCCCTCGGGAACGCCTTTTTCGCGATGCACGCAAAGTCCTTGTTTGCAATACGCCTCGGGCGGTGGTTTGCACGTTACCTTCGGCTCCTCGCATTCACCTTTTTTGTATTTTTCCGAAATGGCGCTAGCCGACGATGCCGTCTTCGCATTGATCGCTCTTGCACAACCAGGCCATTGACTTTGGGAGCAATCCGCATCGACGTTGCAGTGTTGAGCCGAGTTGATGAGGTCGAATCCTTCGCCGCGAAGTTTGTCGCACTCTTTCTGCTCGAGCTTGTTCGAGCAACCGAGCAACGAAACCGTGGCAACGAGAATGACCGCTCCGAGCCCCAATACGCGCGTGGACACTTTGGCCTCCAGTCGTGACTTTGCGCTCGTATCACGAGTTCGCTCGGCCGGGTATCACAAGCGAACCTCGAATGCTCCGGGCCGAAAAATCGTCATGCATATCCCAATGCTGTACGCATGACGTAAACTCGCCGCCATGCCCGATGCCCATCGCTTCGGTGGCGTCGTCGCCGACAGCGCCCTCGACCTCGTAGGTCGTACACCGCTTTGCCGTCTGGCCCGGATCTCCCCGGAGGACGGCGGCATGGTCTGGGGGAAACTCGAATCGCAAAACCCAACGGGCAGCGTAAAGGACCGAGCTGCTCTCGGCATGGTGCTTCAGGGCGAACGCGACGGAGCGCTCACCCAAGGTTCGACCATTATCGAAGCGACCAGCGGCAACACCGGCATCAGCTTGGCCATGATCGCCGCCATGCGCGGCTACCGCTGCATCGTCGTGATGCCCGAAGACATGAGTCTCGAACGGCGCAACATCCTTCGCGCGTATGGTGCCGAAATTGTTCTGACAAAGGCCAACCTCGGGATGGTTGGAGCTGTCGAGAAAGCGCTCGACATTGCCAGCAAGACCCGAGGTTCGTGGATGAGTCGGCAGTTCGAGAATCCCGCCAATCCTGACGCGCACGCCGAAACGACCGCCCAAGAGCTGCTCGACCAAACGAGCGGTGACATTACAGCCTTCGTTGCGGGCGTCGGTACCGGAGGAACCTTGACTGGTACTGGACGCACTCTCCGCAAGGCCCTCGGTGATCGCATTCGGATCATCGCTGTCGAGCCTGCATCGAGCGCCGTGCTCTCGGGCAAACCTCCTGGTGCCCACGGCATACAAGGCATCGGTGCAGGGTTTGTCCCTCCGGTTTTCGATCGCGACCTGGTCGACGACATCATCACGGTCACCGATGCAGCTGCCGAACGAATGGCCCGAAGGTTGGCGCGTCAAGAAGGATTGCTGGTTGGACCGAGCGCCGGCGCCAACGTCCACGCCGCCGTGGAAGTCGCCCGGCGTGTGCAAGGACGTGTCGTCACGATCCTGTGTGATGCGGGAGAACGCTACCTCGATTGAAATTCATTTGCCCCCAAACGAAGGCTCGCGCTTCTGCATCCAGGCCATCACGCCCTCCATGCAGTCGCCCGATTGCAAAAGCTTCGTTTGTCCTACCCGCTCCCAATCGAGCGCCTCGTCGATCGTTCCTCCAAGACTTGCGCGCACTGCCCGCTTGATCTCCGCAAACGCCATGGGCGGTCCTTTCGCAAGTTTGTCCGCGAGCTTCATCGTCTCGTCACGCAGCTCGCTCGTTGGCAGAACTCGGTTCGTCAAGCCAAGCGACAACGCTTGCTCTGCCGAGATGCGATCGCCGGTGAGCATCAGCTCCATCGCTTTGCCCAGACCAACCAACCGCGGAAGCCAGAACGTTCCGCCGCCATCGGGCATGAGTCCGATCTTGACAAACCGTTCTTCGAGGTACGCATCGGTCGAAAACATGCGCAGATCACACGCCAGCGCGAGGTCGCAACCAAACCCGACAGCTGGCCCTTCCACCATGGCGATCACCGGCTTCAGGGCTCCCACAATCGCCCGAATCACGCCGTGATAACGACTCATTGTCTGGTCGATGTTCGTGAAAGCCTCGGGATTCGACATCGCAGCTTTCAAATCCGCACCCGCGCAAAACGCTCCGCCTGCGCCCGTGAGCACGATCGTCCGCACTGAAGGATCGTCACCAAGCTGGGGGATCGTTTCGAGCAGCGCGGAAAGAAGCGCCGGATCCAACGCATTTTTCGTCTTCGGACGGTTCAATGTGACAACCGCAACCGCCCCATGACGCTCGACCAAAAGCACGTTTTCAGACATGGCCCCTACTTATCAGATTGCTTCGCCTCCTCCCAGTAGCGGTCGAGGACCTCGAGGGGCAACTGCGCTTGGCCCGCTGACGTATCGGGAAACCCACCGTGCTCCTCACGCACGCGCTTCTCCACATGGGCAAAACGCCCCGAGAATTTGTCGATCGTCCTGCGCAGCGCCCCTTCTGCATCGACTTCCACATGCCTCGCCAAGTTCACGAGCGCAAAGATCACATCCCCCAGCTCTGCTTCGATCGCTCCAGGATCCCCTTGGGCCACCGCTTCATCCAGTTCGCGTAATTCCTCGGTCACCTTCGCTCGCGAACCTGCTACGTTTGGCCAGTCAAACCCTACGCGAGATACCTTTTCGCCGATCCACTGCGCCCGCACGAGCGCTGGAAGACTCCGCGGAACACCCGACAACATGCTCTCATTTGCCTTTTTCGTGCCCGCTCGCTCTTGCAACTTGATTGCTTCCCAATTGCGGAGGACGTGCTCCGCATCATCGACGTGCACATCAGCGAACACATGCGGATGACGGCGCACGAGTTTGTCGCAGATGCCGGCGACGACGTCGTCAGGGCCAAATGCGCCTTCTGCCCGACCTAGTTCGGCCTGAAAAACCACCTGCAACAAGAGGTCGCCAAGCTCGGCGCGAAGCTCCTGGCGATCACCGGAATCGATCGCATCGATCACTTCGCATGCTTCTTCGAGGACGTACTTGCGCAGCGTCGCGAACGACTGTTTGCGATCCCAAGGGCATCCATCAGGTGCGAGCAGCCGCTGCATCAACTCGACGAGCCGAGGAAACGAATGGCCAGTTTGCTCGGCCAAGGCGGGGGCGATGACAGGCGCGAAGGGTTTGGACATGACGCACGCGTGTAGCATGCGATCGACTGTTCTCGCGTCACCTTCCCGATTGGCGCAACCTCGGTAGGTGTTAGCTGACTTTTGATTCCCGATTGGCGCAACCTCGGTAGGTGTTAGCTGACTTTTGATTCCCGATTGGCGCAACCTCGGTAGGTGTTGGCTGACTTTTGATTCCCGATTGGCGCAACCTCGGTAGGTGTCACGAGGGGCAAGGTATTGCAGGCGATAGGGCTACGTGGGCGTTCAGGAAAAACCCAAACGCCCACGGCAGCTAGAAACCGTCTTCAGCGACGACGACGACGACGCGTGACGAGCGCCAGGGCGCCCACGGCCAAGCCGAGAGCGACTCGGCCATTGTCATTCTCAGAAACCATACGGCACGAACAGCCCGAGTCTGTGCCACTGCCGCCTGGATCGTCGATACCGCCAAGGTCGGGCAAGCCGCCTTGACCCATGCCGCCCATACCGCCGGTCGTGCTCATCCCACCACTGCTCGACATGCCGCCAACGCCGCCAGTGCCTGCACCACCGGTACCACCTGAGCCACCCATGCTCATATCGGTTTCGTTGTCATCGAATGCATCACTGCATCCCGAGTCGGTCGGATAATCGATTGCGCCGTCGTTATCGTCATCGATCCCATTGGCGCAGGCCGGAACGTCGGCTTCGCTCACGTCATTCGCATCCGTGCAACCTCGGTCATCCGGAAAATCGATTTTTCCGTCACCATCGTCGTCCATCCCATTGCTGCACGCCGCACCGCCCGATTCATCATTGTCGAGCACCGACGAACACCCCGGATCCGCAGGATAATCCGCAGAGCCGTCACCATCGTTGTCTTGCCCGTCTGAACATGCGGGAATATCCGTTTCGTCCGGATCAATTGCGCTCTCGCACCCTGGGTCGGCTGGAAAATCGACATTCCCATCGCCATCGTTATCAACGCCGTCGCTACAGAACGTGACAGCGTTGAGCCCTTGCACGATCACGTCGGGATCGGACAAGAGGCTCACGATTTCATTCGGGGATTGCGCTGTCGCATTCAGGTGTTGTCCCGCATAAAGCGTCGGTACCGTCGCCATGAACGCTCCGCCGGCTCCTGCGACCACGGGAGGCGTGGACAAACCATTGACGTAAACGACCACGGTGGCGCCCATGCCCTCGGACGTCGTACCATTCACCTTGTTTGCGCCCGCCAAAACAGGCCCCATGAT
>DAOMZH010000656.1:0-3264 GCA_035437985.1 Polyangium sp. (in: bacteria)
GGGGCCGCTGGGGCAGCTGGTAATGGCGGCGCCGGGGCGGTGGGGGCGGTCAGCCTGAAAATGGGCTTTGCGGACAATCGGCCAATGGGGCCATGTGCGCCGCGGGGCTCGTGTGCTGCTATCCGTGTGGAATTCCAGGTTGCGACTTCAAATGCACGCAACCCTGCGATCCCAATACACCGGCTTGTTCAAATGGCTGTTACCTCTATCCGTAAAATCGTTTTTCCGGGACGTTCCTCCTGCCGAACCGCGATCGTTTGAACCCGAACGATTTGGATGATGTGTAACGTCGAACAGCGTCGCGCATCGTCTTGACGTACCTCAATCAATCAAATATTTCCTCGTCGCGAATTTCTCTGTAGTCTCGTGCTGCCGTGCGTGCATACGGCACAAGGAGAGCGGACGAGATGGCGGAAGAGATGCAAAACGATCTGGCCGAGGAGCCTCCGCGCGTAGAACCTCCGGCGGATCAAGGGCAAGCGACGAATCGTCGTGGGGCTCTGAAGATGCTCGCTGCAGCGTCCGGAGCGATTTACACCGGGGCGCTCGTCGTTCCTGCTGCGCGTATGCTCGCGCCAAACTCGAGTGCTGCGGCGGGCAAAGCGCGTTGGATTCGCGTGGGTCGTCTCGCGGAAGTCAAACCGGACGAACCGAAACGGGTCGTCGTGATCGCGGATGAAAAAGACGGCTACACGATTACCCGCGATCAGCTGCTCGGATCGCTTTGGCTCGTGCGCAAAGGTGACCAAATCAAGGCGCTGAGCGCGGTTTGTCCGCACCTGGGTTGCTCGATCGATTTGAACGGGGACAAACAGAGCTACTTTTGTCCGTGTCATGTATCGAAGTTTTCGCTGGCCGGCGACGCTCTTTCAGGACCGTCTCCGCGGGGCATGGACCCGCTCGACGTGCGGATCGTGGATGGGTTTATTGAGGTTGATTTTCGTCGTTATCGGCAAGGCATAACGACGAAGGAGGAAGTCGGGTGAAACTCGGCGATTGGATTGACGAACGCACGGGATATCGTGCGTATTGGAAAAGCTTCGTGGAGCTGACTGTGCCGGGGGGCGCTCGGTTTGCTTATGCCTGGGGCGCGGCGATGGGCCTGATGTTGGCTGTCGTCATCGTCACGGGCGTGCTCATGGCGACGGTGTATGCACCGAGCACGACGACGGCGTGGGCGAGCGTGATGTTCCTCCAGCAAAAAGTGCCTTTGGGGTGGCTCGTGCGGGGATTGCATCAATTCGGGGCGCAATCGCTGATTGTCTTGGGTGCGATTCACGTGGGGCACGCAATCGTGCGGGGAGCCTATCGTCGGCCGCGAGAATTCACGTATTGGTTTGGCTTGGCGCTGATGGGCCTGGTGGTGGCTGCGGCGCTGACGGGCAATCCATTACGTTGGGACCAACGCGGATTCTGGGCGTTGCGCGTCGAAACAGGCATCATGGGCACTGTGCCGGTCGTGGGCACGCTGATGCAAGAAGCGCTCTTGGGCGGAAGTTTGCCCGGGAACATGACGCTGACGCGGCTCTACACTCTGCACGCGATGGTGCTTCCCATTCTTCTGGCCGGCGTGTTCGTCAAGTTTGTATGGCTGGCGAAAAAGCATGGTCCGGCGCTGGAAACACCCGCGGATGCCGTCAAAGTCGAGCGGTATTTCCCGGCGCAATTGGCGCGTGATTTGCTGGTGACTTTGGCAGTTTTGGGCGTCGTATTCGTCTTGACGATGCAGCATCACGGAGCGCCGCTCGATGCTCCGGCGGATCCGACGAGCGATTATCCGGCGCGACCGGAATGGTATTTCCTGGCGCTTTACGAAATGCGCAAACCGTTTCCGGGGCGCCTCGAACTGATTGCGACGGTGTTGCTGCCAGGGATCGTGGTTGGGTATTTGGTGCTTTTGCCATTGCTCGACAAGAAGGCCGATCGTGGGTTGATGCAGCGTTTGCCGATGCTCGCGCCGGTGGCGCTTTTTGGCATTGCCGCGGGGGTGCTCACGGGCGCGTCCATGAGGCACGACGCGGGTGATCCGGATTTTCAAAAAGCGGTGGCCAAAGCCGAAGTGCAAGCGCAGAAAGCTTTGGCGATTGCGGCTGAAGGTGTTCCGCCGGAGGGCGCGTTGGCGATGATTCGGAATCATCCAGAGACGCGTAGGGTTTGGCTCTTCGAACAGCAATGTGCGAGTTGCCATCGAATGGGTGATATTGGCCCAGCGGCGGGTAAGGACACGGCGCCTGATTTGACGGGGTTTGGCTCGACAGCCTGGGTGAAGCGGGTGCTCGAGGAGCCGGATCACGATGGTTTATTTGGAAAAACGGCGTTCAAAGGGCAGATGCCGAGCATGACGAAGCCGCCGAAGGATCCGGAAATGGCCAAGGAGTTCACGGCGATGAAGCCGGAGGACCAGAATGCCATTACGGAATTTTTGGCCGCCGAGGCGCAGGGCAAAGCGGCGAAAGACATGCCTGGGGAAAAACTGGTGCGGCAGCGGTGCACGAGTTGTCATCGTTTCGACGGAAAAACGGATGACGAGGAATCGCTGGCGCCGGAGTTGCGTGGTTGGGGATCGACGGCGTGGATCTTGGCGCAGATAGACGATCCTGGAAGTGGCAAGACGTATCCCAAGGGCGCGATGGATCCGAAGCTCGAGGGGCACATGCCGGCATTTGCGGACAAACTGAGCGACGCTGATCGGAAGTTATTGGCGAGCTTCGTGCAGATGCAAGCGACGGCGAAGAAGTAATCCATTACAGTTTGTTGCGCTTTGGGAGCGTCCCGCATTCGTAGGGGATGGCCACTTGCCTTTGTTGTGCTTTGGGCGGCGCCTCGAATTCTCGGCACGCGCGGCACCCCGAACTCGCATTCGTGGGCGCTGGCCTTTGGCGTTTGTTGCGCTTTGGGCGGCGCCTCGAATTCTCGGCACGCGCGGCACCCCGAACTCGCCCGCCCCTGCGGGTCGGGCTCAAACAGCGGGGCCCCGCCGCGGCGCCAAGAATTCGAGACGCCACCCAAAGCTGCGTGGTGGGTTATTGTGGGGCTTTCAATTGGGCGAGGTGGGCGCGGATGTCGTTGGCGAGTGCGTTTGTAAAAAAGTCACTGGTCGGTGTGGGGTCCAAAGTATCACGGGCCTGTTCGGCAAGACGCACCGAACGGCCGTAGTCGCCACGAACAAATTGGATTCTGCTTGCCGAAAGGAGCGCCATTGCGAGTGATGCAGTCCCGTTTGCCTTGGCGGAACTCTGTTGCAAAGCGCGGTGACTCGTTTCT
>DAOMZH010000656.1:3364-6552 GCA_035437985.1 Polyangium sp. (in: bacteria)
TGCGAAATGAAAACGGCGGCAATTGGATCTCTTGCTACATTCGTTTGTGCTTGTAGTATTTCGAGGGCTTCGTCAAGCGATGTGATCGCATTGGAACGGTCGAGATATTCCGAGGCGGCACCAAGTCCAGTCAAAGTGCTAAGCTGAATGAGTTGGCTGGCCACAAACGCAGCGGCTTCCTCATCGTTGGGGTATTGCGCGCAGTGCTCACGTGCCGATTTTAGCGCATTTTCAGCTGCTGAAATGGCGTCTTTGTCTTGTGGTATTCTCATCATTGAAGACAGCAACATGAGGCGTGGACTCGGGCCGCCCCCGGAATCATTTAATTGGCGTATCACTTGCCATTCCTCGTTTATCGCCGGCGTTTTTACTGGAATGATCGCCCCGAGAATCGACCAAAAGTCCGCTGCTGCCCGTGCAAACAGCAAATCATATCGTTTTGGCGCCACAATCAAAAATGGTCCCGGCAACGCCCGCATGATTGCATTGCGCCGTTCGTTCATGCGTTGAAACATGATGCTCCACGCGTCGTCGTCCTTCGGCAACGCCCGCGAAGCATCCACGATCGTCACCACCGACGAACCCTGGTTTTCCGCTGGTGGGTGTACGATTTTGGCGAGAACCTCATCAATGAGCAAATCCGCCGGAATGGGCGCGAGAATGTCTTTGTGGGCACCGTATGGATCCAAGCGGACGAACTGCATCGCTTCTCCACGCCGCTGCGGTAATTCCGTCTCCAATATTTCGACCAGCGCATTGGCGACTCGGGGCATTTCGCACGTCACCAAGACCGCATGAAATCGCTCCACCATCGTGAAACGCTCGAGCAAGCGCTCCACTTCTTCATCGGCAACGATGGCGTCTCGAAATGCTTGGCGCTCGCCCACGAAACCCTACTTTTGCGCCTTGGCGATAGCGTCCTGCATGGGCTTCCACGCTCGCACGGCCGGATGCAAGTCCACCCAGGGTTCGTCGTTCTGGTACCGCAGAATCACATTGGTCTGGAGCATGAAATCCACAATGGAACGTTGTTCTTCGCCATCGAAAATGAGACGTTTTTCCAGAGCAATCTGCGCAAGCAACGGAAATGCATAATCCGGCACGACCCGTGTGAAGCGCTCGCCTGCTCGGGCGATGATTCGGCGAAAGGAACGTTCGTCCACGTTTTCCTCGAGAATGCAATCCTGGAGAAGCTTGAGGATTTCCCGAGGGTATCCGCCCGACCAATCGATGAGTTTGCTGACGCGTTCGTCGAGGTCCGCCTTGCCAAACAATTTTGCCAAATAATCATCAGGAACACGATTCCGAATGATCTGTCGCGCCGCTTCGGTACCTGGCGCGGTATTTCCTTCCCGATCCCGAATCTTGAGCATGGGAAGAAAAAAGACGCTTCCGCTCATGCGATTCACCAGGGCTGGGGGAACCGTGTAGACGATGTGCACGGGCAATTTCAAATAAGGTGCTCCACCGCCAAACACCTTTTCGGCAGAAGCCAACACTTCGCGCCAATTGGTGCTGAGCCCGTTGATTTTTTCGAGAGAATCGACGATGATGACAATGCCTTCGTACCCATAACTTCGCGCGCGGCGATTCATATCTAGCAAGAGTTCCCAAGCTTCGCGCAAAAACGTCGTCATGTGCGAGGACACGCGTCTACGTACGCGGTCGCGTAACGATGGGTTTGTCTTGAAATCTGCGGAGACTTTCGCTTCGACGCCGAATTCCGAGGGCCCGATTTCCGCGCTGCTAACGCCGACTTCGGTGGTGGTCAGCCAATGCCAAAAACGAGCCCCCGGGCCTTCCGCCATCGCCTGTTTGGGGTCTTTGTGTTCGGCGTCCAAAACCGCGGCATCGGCCTTGTAAAGAATCATCGACAAGATATCTGCTTCGGCGATCGGATTGTGCAAATCGAGCATCTCTTCCGCATCGATGACGATGGGTAAGAGATGGGCGGCATTCTCGGCGCGAAGACGATCTGCCAAACGATTGATTTCCGTCGATTTTCCCGAGCCAGGCAAACCACCGAAAAACGCACAAACCGGTTCGTCCGCGACCTCGATCATTTTTGCCAGACGGTCGACTCCGCTTTGACCGCGCGCATCGGGCATGTCGGCATCCACGTTGACGTACCGTGGATCCTGAGGAGTCAGCGGGGTCTCCGGATCGCACTCGTTCCAGTACTTTTTCTTCAGCGCGAAGCCTTCACGTGTCGCCATGTCGACACAACGTTACCACGAACAGGCTCCACGCCGCAAGAACATGACCACGTTTGCCATGGTCGAACGAATACGAATCGGCCGAGCAGCCCAGACAATCAAACTCCGGCCACGAAATTGCTCGAATCACGCATTGGGCGCGTCATTTCTTATGCTTGTACGCGGCAAGAAGCACAAATTCTACGTTACTTTGCGTATTTCCGTCCGGCCTTTCTTGATGTATCAAGACAAACAGCAAGCCGAACGTTTGGCTGTTGCTCGATTCGACCTGAGTTCGCATGATAGGAAGCCATCTCATGAGTGACAAACCCGTTTCACCACGTCATCCGTTATCATCGGCGCCCGATTTCTCGCGGCGGCAGGCATTACGGTTGCTTGGAACGCTCATTCCGTCTGCATTGCTGATGCCACTTGCGGGCTGCACGTGGAAACCCGAAATCGTTCATAACGATCCCACATTCACTTCGCACGACTTGGTGGATGGGAAATTGGCCATCATGCCGGTGAAATTCGACAACGACAAAGCCAAAATACAAGAAAGAGTCAGGTGCGTGCAGCTATTTTGGCGCGCAGTGCAGCAAACTCGGGAAGACATTCCTCTCGTTTCCACAGCCACGCTGAACGACGCGATCAGCGGAGACCTCGACCAAGAAGCAAAGTTGCTCCAAATTTACGACGCCAAACTCGACGATCCCAAGGCGATTGCTCCCTTCCACGACAGCATCCCAGCCCGGTATTTGGTCCTCAGCCGGCTGAATTACGACCAGCACAGCGTGGGTGATGGTCGATTGGTCGAATCGACGTTGACGGGAAATGTGTCGATTCTCGACACGACGACCGGCCGCATTGTCTGGGAGGGGAAGTTTAGCAGCACGAAAAGCGGAATCGATACCGTCATGGATCCAAGTCCATCCAAACATGGACTCGCGTTTTTCTCGACGTTCGTCAATGGTTGGCCAGCGCCGGCCTGAG
>DAOMZH010000657.1:0-6545 GCA_035437985.1 Polyangium sp. (in: bacteria)
CTCAAGCGCGCCATATTGGCAAGATTGCCGTGCGGATGAATGATCCAGGAACGAAATTGACGTTGACGAACGACCGCGCACGTATTCGATCCGATGGCTCCTACCTCATCACGGGGGGTCTGGGCGGTTTGGGTTTGTCACTCGCCAATTGGCTGGTCGAAAAAGGAGCCAAACATCTCGCTCTCATTGGGCGTAGCGCACCGAATCCGGCTTCGGAAAAGGCGATTCGGCAAATGCGCGCAGCCGGAGCTACCGTGTACGTAATGCGCGTGAACGTTGCACGGAGAGCCGACGTCGATACGATGATGAGCGTCATAAATCGCGATATGCCTCCCCTACGCGGGGTCGTGCATGCGGCCGGCGTATTGGCCGATAAGACCGTGCTCGATATCGGTGAAGAGGAGTTTTTCAAAGCGGTTGACCCCAAAGTCTTTGGCGCGTGGAACCTTCACGAAGCCACGAAGAAGCTTCCCCTCGACTTCTTCGTCATGTATTCCTCCGCCGCGACCTTGTTGGGTTCACCGGGACAATCTAATTACGCCGCAGCGAATGCATTCCTCGACGCTCTCTGCCAAAGTCGAATGGCCACCGGTCTACCAGGAATGAGCATTGAATGGGGCGCATTTTCCGATGTAGGTATGGCCGCAGCTTCGGACATGCGGGGCAACAGAATCACCGCCCAAGGAGGCGACAGTTTCACCCCCTCCGAAGGCAATCAGCTCCTGGAACGAATGCTCCAACATCCTCGACCTGAAGTCGGCTTGATACGGCTCGATTTGCAACGCATGCAAACTCTCGCACCCCACGTCACTCGAGGACCGTACCTCAAAGAATTGTTTGCACCGCTGCCCACACCTGAACCGTCACCGCAAACGAATCGACTGCTCGACGAAGTGACGAACGCAACACCCGATGAACGCATCATTCTGCTCGAAACGCATGTACTGGAACAGGTGGGCCGCGTATTGCGCTTGGATCCCTCGCGTATCGATCGACTCGCGCCATTCTCGACCCTCGGAATGGATTCTTTGATGAGTTTGGAATTGCGAAATCGGCTGGAACCGACTTTGGGCATTAGGCTCGCTTCCACGTTGTTATTCGCCCACCCCACCCCCGCGGCCCTCGCTTCCTACCTACTCGAACGATTGGTGTCCGAAACAGCCCCAGCCCCCGTCACCGTGGCATCCCCACTCGCCACAGATGTCGGGTCGAAATACTCGCGAATGACTGCATCTCCGGTCCCGACCATTCGCGCAACGACGCCCGTGACGAACCCCCTTGTCCCGACCGAGCCACCATCCGTACAGATTTACGACGATCCAACGCCTTCCGCTGTCGACAACACAATTACGGAAGGCTCCGAGACAGTCGACGACGTCGAAGCTCGGCTCGCAGCCAAACTCGCCGCGCTGGGTAAGTATCTGGACTGATTTGCGCTTTTTTGCGCGATTATTTGGGATCGGTCGATTCGAGGATTCTGTCTAGCGTATGCGCAAGCTCCATTGCGGTAGGCACCGATAGCGCACTCAAGTGGTTGCCACCAATATCGTAGACCCGCACGGATTGTTGACACAATCGAGACCAACCTAACGTGGGATCATTTGCATAATAACCAGCCTGGACCAAATTGTTCACGGTCGCCTGTGTACGAATCAGTGTTACTGGACCGGCATAAGGCACTGGAGTGTACTCGTGAATCGCGTTCAGATGCGCCCGGTAGATGCGAATTTGCCTTGCCGATTCAGCGACTTCCGACGGCAATCCCAATAGGTCACCCGTGGCAATCGCAATACGGGCTGCTTGTTCTTCCGAGTTCAAGCCATGCAGAGCCAACTCCTCGACCGGAAGCCCAACCATTCTCGCGAATTGGATGAACGGGCTCGGGTCATCACGGTGAATTCGTGGCGGAGGCAGATCCCCAAGGATTAGTGCATCCACGTATTCGCCTATGCGCATGAGCATCTGGGCCATTTCGTAGGCCACGAGGGATCCAAAGGAATAACCGCCCAACCGATACGGGCCATGCGGTTGGATTTCGCGTATGGCTTCGAGAAACCGAGCCGCCAATACTTCAACGCGATCACAGGGTGGAAGATCGGTATCCACACCGGGAGCGCTGAACGAGAAAAAAGGTCGAACTTTGGACGAATGCTCCACGAGCGTCTGAAAAATCAACCCAGACCCAGTGAGCGGAGGCGCAAAGAAAAATGGCGCCTTGGACGTACCACGATTCAATTCAATGCTGATACCCGCACGACTCATCGGCGCATTGGATGGATCCAGCGTGGCCGTGCGTCGCACCGCTTGAATGATGCGTATGGAAAGCGCTTCGATGCTCGGATGCTGCAAAAGCGTCGCCGCTGGCAACGTAACGCCGAAGATGGCGCCAATACTCGTAAGCACCTGCAGCGCCATAATCGAATCCATGCCAAAAGATGTCAATTCCTGCTGATTGGAAATTACATCAATGGCCCCAGCACCCAACACCCTAGTCACTTCATTCCGTACGATCGTTTCGACCGTTCGGCGCGCCTGACCAAGTTCGGCCGCGGCAACACGACGCTGGAGTGCAGCTGCGCCCGTACGCACCCGCCGCCCTTCAGTGACGCCAGCAAACAATGCCCGATTGCCACGTGCTCGTTGCGTATGCTCGAAAAGATCCCAATCTGCCCAAGTGACGGCCACCGCCGCGTGCCCAGTAACCACGGCTTTCTCCATCGCCTGCAATGACATGTCTGCCGAGAGCCCTTGAAACCCGGCAGACAACGCATCTAGATCGATAGCATTGGTACCCATCCTCGTGTCATTCGCAAAAACGAGGCGTATGGACGTTCCGGCCAAACCATCGCGCCGACGATTGCGAATGACAGCATCCGCAAACTCCACCATCGTGGCGTCCACTCCGAGCCCTTCCCAACCCAGCCACGATGGAACCGCAGTGAAATTCACAAAGAAATCGCATTGCTGATCCGCCGAAATCGAATGAAGCGCCCATAACGCACGCACCTTGGAAAGCAACGAGTTTTGCAATGCGGCAGCAGCGTCGGTGCCCGTCAATCGATGCAGAGATTCGCCCAATAACCCTTCCGTATGAAATATGCCGGCAACCGGTAATTGACATTGGGCAATCAGTTCTCGTAAGGCATTCGATTTCGAGACGTCCAAATCCGATTCCACCACATTCACGCCGCGGGTTCGCAAAGAACTCACGAGCTGATCGTAATTATAATGAGGATCCCACGTGCGGATGGGAGGACCCGATTGCTCGGTTTCTCGATGCACGAGCACAATGGACCGAGCGCCACGGTCGGCAAGCCAATGGGCGAGGGCCATACCCATCACGGTCCGCGCTCCGGTAACGAGGTACGATCGGTCCAGACGAACCTCGGCAACTTGCTGCGTCGACAGAGCAAGCCGAGTCAAACGAGCCACGTAGAACTTGCCCCGACGCAGAGCCACGTGGTCCTCACCCCCCATGCCCACCAATGCCTGCATGAGGTCGGTCGCATCGGCGACGTGCGTATGAGAACCCATATCGATCATGCCGCCCCACATGTCGGGACGCTCGATGGACAATACGCGACCAAAACCCCAAAGCCCAGCTTGAGCAACCGATTGCAACGTATCGCCAGCGGGCTGCGCACCGCGAGTCACGAGCCACAATCGAGGCACATAGGATTGTCGCGCGAGGCAACCGACGATGAACTGGGCAATGCCGACACTCTTGCGCAATCCCTCCTCCATGCTTTCATGGCTACGCGAAGCATCCACAGGACCGTCTAGCGCGCCGATATGCACGACGCCGTAAAAAGGTCCCGACACTTCGAGGACCATCTCCAGCATTTCGGGGCGTTGCTCGAGCACCGTCGCAGGCAACGTAATGACAGTATCGCCGGCCAATTGCAATTTGACCGCCAGAGAGATCCCTACACCACCTGTGTCTGTCAGGACAACCCATTTCCGCTTCGTCGCGGTCGTTGGCGGTGTCAATGGTGACTCTTTCCACACCATGTCCACAAAAGCACCATCGAACGGATCTTTCCCCGCTGCACGAAGAACTACAGCTGGATCTTGCGCCCGTAACGTGATGTTGCGCGCAGTGGCCGCAACCAATCCCTCGTCATTGATGAGCTCGACGCTGATATGCGCGACCGAACCATTGTTGTCATGCCAGGTAAGGCGCAACCATGAACGAACATCGTTGGGCATCGCTTTCGTCGTAACGCCTTCAACCGATTCGATCAACCACCATCGACCATGTAATGCCGGGTGCGTAATCGATGCAATCGCTACGGCAGCGCGCGCAAACGACGATGATGCATGACCTCGAGCCACGATGACGCTGGCCACGGTTTCCCCATCCCGGCGCCACAGTTGTTCAATTCGAAATGCATCCGTATCCAAACCAAACGTTTCGAGCCTTCGCTCCCACAATGCCTGCGCAACCGGCTGGCGGCGACCAGGCCGCATACTCGGCGGCGCAGCTTCCTCGTCATCCAGCGATTGCTCCGGTTGAATCGTACCTCGTGCTACAGGCTTCCACGGCGCCCCTGCTCGCGCCCGAACAAAAATCCCTATCGATGCCTTGCTTTCCCCTTCCGGCGTCACGATGACCTGCATGGTTGTAGCCACATCATCCTGCAACGTCGGCGGGTCGCTCAAAAGCAGCTGCAATTCCCAAGTTCTTTCCAGAAATGCTTCATGCGCCGCAGCACACGCGACTTGTACGAGTCCTCCCGAAGATACCACCGAAGTGCCCAATAGATATTGCACTCCAATCGTTTGATGGTGCGCATTCCCAAATATCGTCTCCCATACGCGGATGTCCGGACGATCTGCCCGTGCTTCGAGCAATCGGCCAAGCAACGGATGCCCGTCACTCTGGACAGCTTCCGTCGACGAGACGGGAGCACCGGCAAACCAATAACGCTCACGTTGAAATGGATATGTGGGCAGAGAAATGCGTCGATATGGATGGGGCGCATTGAAATTGTCCCATCGAATTTCGAAACCAGCCACATACAGCGACGCCAAGGTACCGAGCAGGCTCCGATGCAACGGTACACGCAGACGCAGCGACGGCAATACAGGCAAAACATCCGACGCGCCAAGGGATTTCGATATCATGGTCGAACGTGGACCGATTTCAATGCACGCTCCATGACCCCGAGTCGAAAATTGAGCAATGAATACACTTGCATCGAAGGCCGCTGTTCGTTGCGCTTGCCAATATGCTGTCGTCGCCAGAGACGCTATAGAATGGCCGCCACCTAGACTCGCAATGAACGCTCGCTTCGGCGTGCCCAATGATAACCGCGCCAGCAACCGCCCGAGTTCCTCCACATCGCGACCGTTTGTCTTAAAAAATCGAGCGCGGACAGTCGCAAGTTCGAGCGCCTCGGCGAATTCGAGCGCACCTGCCGCCCATGCCGCCACACACTCTCCTGTTCCCTCACCTACCACCGCCGCAGGCTCGATCCCCCATGACCGCCACAGCTCCACCAATGCCGCCTGCAAAATAAACAATGCTAGCTCATCATCGACCGCGTCGTCTGGCAGCGTCGCCCGTATATCCGTCTCCAGCAGCGAAGACACTCGCCTCCCAATCAGAGCCTGCACCGCGTCGTCACCACGTCGTAATGCTTCGAGAAACACCGGGGGGGTCGCATGAATCGCCCCCAGTACACCAATCGATTGCGCCGCCGTTCCCGTAAACATAAATGCAGCTCGCCGTCGAGCCGACACATTTTCGACTCTCCCCACACAATACGCACTCGCCGCACCCTCGACGAAATCCGTCAATTGCCCAATAGCGTCAGCCACCGACTCGACCACCGCCGCATACCGATGCTCGAAATGCGTACGCCCCGCAGCCAGTGTATGGCATTGATCCCCAAGCGATACATCAGCATGAGTACCGAGGTATCGAAGCATCTGTTTTGCTCGGTCACGTAAAGCAGTTCCGGTTTTTCCCGACAACACAAATACATGCGTCGGACGCTCGGGCTTGTCTTGATCTCGAACTACAGTGGGCGGTTCTTCAAGAATTGCATGAACATTCGTTCCACTGAGACCCGTCGCGCTAACCCCTGCAAAACGTCGAGCTGGTATGCGTTTCCACGTGTGTTCGACCAATGGCAAGACAAAAGGCGTGCCGTCCAACGAAGCATTGGGATTCAATGACTCGAAATGCAGATTCCGCGGAATCGTTTCCTGGTTCAGCACGAGCACTGTTTTTATGAGCGACGCCATGCTCGATGCCGCTTCGGAATGCCCAATGAACGTTTTTACCGATCCGAGCACACATGGTGACCCGTCCGCACGAGGTTTGCCCAATGCGTCTCGCAATGCATCGAGCTCGACTGGGTCACCAAAGGGCGAACCATTGCTATGCACTTCGACATATCCAATTTGCTCGGGCTTGATTCGCGCATTTTCGAGCGCCGCTCGAATGACCGCCGCTTGCGCTTGAAGGTTTGGCGCAGTCAAACTTGCCGTACGACCATTCTGATTCATCGCCGAACCACGCACCAGCGCCCATACCC
>DAOMZH010000658.1:0-6517 GCA_035437985.1 Polyangium sp. (in: bacteria)
ACATGTATCGTTTCGGCATGTCGCGAGACCATCACGAAGGTGCGTAAATGTCAACCTACTGGACGTTCGATGTCCGTTCATAGTGGCTGCGGTAGCGGACCATTCAATCATCGCAATCGCTACCATTTATTTGAGCGTTCATTGCTGACCAATTCGACGTGTCCATCTTCGTTAATATCAATGCCAACCCCCCAACCCCTTCATCCACGACGAACGCCCCGCTCCATGCGTGCTAGCCTTGCCCCGTGTTTCAAGCTCCCCAACTCCCGCGAACCCTTGCTGCCTCGCTTCGAGACGTCGGTTCGACCAAACCCACCGTCCGCGAAAGCGCCGTTCGCGACTTGGTCAAACACGCCGAAGACGCTCGGGACGAAGTCGTTCGCGCCCTCGAACGCGCCCTGCGTGACGATGAAGCGCCCGCTGTCCGCTCCGCTGCAGCGCTCGGGCTCGCCGATGTGGGAGGAACCGAAGCTCTGCCCGCCCTGCTCGTCGCCATGGAAGATGCCGATGTCCACGTGCGGCAGATGGCCATCACCGCGCTTGGAGAAATCGGGGACAGTCGCGCGACAGAGAGGCTCCGTCGAGCGCTCGCGGATTCTCGGGCCGAAGTGCGTTTTCAAGCCGTGATTGCGTTTGCCCGCGTCTGCAAAGATCACGCAGCCATCGTCGAAGCCTTACTCGCGCGCATGAAAGATGCCGATCCCCTCGTTTGTCATATCGCACTCCGCGTCGCCGAAGAAGTCGCCGAACGCGACGGAGGCGAAATCGATTCCTCCGTGCTGGAACGCGCGAAAGAACTGCTGGAGCACAAAGCGCCCCTCGTGCGCGTCGCCGCCGCGATCGCCCTCGCGCGCACAGGAAGTCGTTTGGGCACCAAGGTTCTCGTCGCTCTGGTCAATCGGACAATCGCCATCGACGATGCCGAAGACGAAGCAGCAGCGATCGAGCTCGTTGGCGAGCTGGGCCTCGAGGAAGCTCGGGTTGGTCTCGAAAAACGAGCCTTCGGAGGGATCTTGGGTCGCGATCGTCACGCGTGGCATGCGCGCGTCGCTCTGGCGCGGATGGGTCACGAACGCGCTGTGCGCGAGATCATACGCGAGCTCGATTCATGGGATCGGACCAAACGAACCTTGGCGGTGGCCGCGATTGGCCGCGCAAAAATTCGGGAGGCGGAACCAATCTTGAAGACCATGCTTCGCGATCCCTCGCGCGCGGAACCCTACACGGTCGAAGATGCTTTGGCAGCGCTCTCGGAATCGTCCGAAGTTTCCGAAGACAAACCATCACGAACTGCCGGAGGTCTGGCATGACGAACCTGAGCCATCCGAATGGAGTGCGATTCGATCCAGCCGCTGGGCGCGATCACGTCGAGAGTTATTTTCTCAAGGCCAACGAGCCTAGCGGTGATCGAGCGATTTGGATCAAGTCGACCATTTACGCTTCCGCCAAGGAACCTGATCGGCCTGTCGCGGAAGGTTGGGCCATCGCTTTCGATCGTCGTGGTGGGACAAACCGGCACGTCGCCGTCAAACATGTCCTTCCGTTTTCCTCCGCCTCGTTTGACCGCGAACGCCTCGATGTGCACTGGTCGATTCCCTCGTCACGAGCCGACGAACCGCAGCAGCAGATGAACCTGCAAGCCGGAAAAACCTCGGGTCGGATCGTGCATCGTAAAGACTCGATCGCCTGGAACCTCAACCTCGAAGGCGAAGCACGAGCGCTCGTTCCTTACCCTTATGAAGCCATGTACTCGGGCGGTTTTCCCAAGTCGAAAACCTTGACCCCGTACCCGGATCTACGTTTGTCTGGGGACATTCTCGTCAACGGCGAGCGCTGGGACATCTCGGGTTGGCCGGGAATGCAAGGCCATAACTGGGGTCGCGGCCACGCGGACCTCTACGCGTGGTGCCATGTCAATTCCTGGGAAAGTGAAGCGGAATTGATCGTCGAAGCGATCAGCGGTCGCGTACGAGTTGGTCCGGTCCTCACCCCGGTGCTCACGGTGGTTTGTGCGCGTTTTCGGGGTGTTGATTATCTATGGAACGGCCCTATCGAGATGGCTCGGGCGCATGGAGACATCGGCCTACGTCGCTACAGCTTCACCGTCGAGGCGCAGCGGGCGCGGATGGAAGGGTTATTCGAGGTCGATGCGGACGACATGGTTGGTCTTTATTATCCGAATCCCGATGGTCCCATGACCTATTGCCTCAACAGCAAACTCGCCCGAGCTCATGTGCGCCTCGAAATCCGGGGACGTCCACCGGTATCGGTGAATAGTCGAGCTGCGGCGCTGGAAATTGGCACTCGCGACGCTGATCATGGCGTCAGGATGTACGTGTGAACGAGACGCGTTTTACTGAAGAAGACTTGTTGCCGAGTCCCGAAGAGCGCGAGGTTCGATTGAAATCGGTCATCGAACGCATCGCGACGACGGTGGGAGTTCTCGCGGCTGGGCTCTACATTGGGGGACTTGTGGCGCTGGGTGCGTGTGCGGCGCCGGCCGTGTTTCATTTGACCCCCACGCCGTTTTCCGGAGATGCAATGGGGGCCGCGTTTGCCCGATTTGATCAAGTGGCCATTGGAGCATCCGTCGTGGCGCTTGGGTCGGAGATCGCCCGCACCTGGTCTGCGGGTCTGCCCGGACGAACCACTCCCGCGCGTATTCGCCGACTGTGCGCCATCGTGATGGCACTTTGTACGACGTACATCGGCATGACGCTCACGCCGCGCATCAATGAAATGCACAAGGCTGGAGTTCGTCGTGATGAAACACCACAGGGGCAGGTGCTCGAGGCGATTCATCGACGGGCCGAGCTGGTGGGCAAAGTCGGATTGTTTTTTGGGGTCGCCTTCGTCAGTCTTGGGATTTTCACGTTGCAAGCGCGACGTCCGGAAGACGACGACGATGTGGGTGAAGTGTTTGCACCACTTCCTCCTGGCCCGCGGGATGATTGAAAATTCCTGCGTCGACGCTGGTATCACGCGCGTCACATCGGTATGCTGAAAGCGTCGAGAAGGTGCGGTGTGTCGCCCGTCGTGGGGCGACTAGATCTTCCTTTGGTGCGCGTGGAGGCTGGAAATGAAGTTGAACAATGCATGGTGGATTCTGTCGACGATTGCGTTCGGGGCCATCGTGGCTGGCAACTCGGTCGGTTGCGGGGATCCGTCGCAACCCTCCACCACGACCGGTGGAGACACCACGGCGACCGGCTCGACATCGTCCAGCTCGAGCGGAGCAGCGCCCAAGGGGCTGTGGCTCGCCGCGACTTGTTCGACCGATGCAGAGTGTGGTGAGCCTGGAGTTCAAGGCGTATGTGCCACGTCAGATGGCAATGACCCAGTTTTTCAGGGCGGACCCTCGAATGGTTACTGCACGCTCAAATGCACGACCAGCGGCGATTGTCCTGGCGTAGACAACATCTGTTTCAAGCCGACTTCCACGGCGGCCGAAGGCCGTTGCGTTCGCGGCTGCGAGCTTGGTCCCGAGCTCAACTACCTCAACGATCCACTCGACCCAATCAAGTGTCACGCCCGGGAAGACGTCGCTTGTTATCGTTTGACCGCGGGTGATCTCTGTTTGCCCACGTGCACCAACGACGACACCTGCCCTACGGGTCGTTATTGCAACCTCGAAGCTGGTGTTTGTCTCGACAAGGCCAACTTGCCCATGGGCAAAAAGCTCGGTCAAGCGTGCAATCCGATGGCCACGATGGATGAATGCGGCAATGGTTTCTGCATCGGAGTTGGCGGCGGCAAAGGCGCTTGCTCTGGCATTTGCACGCTCGGCGGCGACGCATTGAGCATGCAGGATCCGACCTCGAAGGCTGGGCAGGATTGCGGTGGCCTCGAGAAGGGCCTCTGCATGTTCTTGCCCGTCGTGCAGGGATGCCCCGCCAACACGGTTTGCGTCGGTGCTGGCGACTTCGGATTCTGCGGCGGCTCTTGCAAGACGCAGGATGACTGCGCTGCACCGGATTCGTGGTGTCAAGACGCTCTCGGCATGGTCGGCGTGGGTTTCGGCTATTGCGCCGATGCAAAGCCTTGCCCCAATGGGGCTGCCGATTGCCCCATGAACTCGGGCACCACCTGCACAAACACGACGCAGGGCCCATTTTGTCTCAGCAACAAGTTCCCGCTCGGCTCCTTCGATCCTGGGATGGCCGATGGCGGCGTGGGTGACGGCGGCATGATGGGCGACGGCGGCATGATGGATGACGCCGGTATGGACGATGCTGGCGGAATGGATGACGGCGGCATGATGGGCGACGGCGGCATGGACGACGCTGGAGACGGCGGCTGATCGTTCGCCACCATTTACAAATCCCCAGAAAAGCCGCAGCAGCCTAGCGCTCCTCGCGGCTTTTCCTTCGTCTGTCCGGTACATGGAGCGTGATACCGTCGTTCCATGCTCGAGCTTCGGTCTGCACCTTCGATTCTTGCTTTCACCCTCGCTGGGTTTGTCTTGTGCTTCGGGTTTGTCGGAGGCTGTTCGCTTTTTGGTGAGGACGAAGGAACGGGAGGTTCGTCGTCGTCTTCCTCGACTGATGGTGGAAATGGCGGGCAGGGCGCAGGCGGAGACGGTGGAGCAGGTTCGGCGGTCAGTTCGAGTGGCCTGCCTGTCACCTGCACCAAAGACACGACGCTCGATGAAACGAATTGCAGCCTCATCAAGCAAGACTGCAAAAACCCGGGGGAAATGTGCGTTCCTAGTGGTTCGGCGACGACGTGCATATACCAGACGGGAGTCAAAGGCGTTGGGGCCAATTGCGTCGACAACAAGGAATGCGGCGCCGGTCTTGCTTGCGTGTTTTTCACCTGCGCACCTTATTGTTGTCGCAGCAATCCCCAAGAGCTCTGCGGAAGCGCCAGTTGCAACGTCAACATCGATGTGGGTGGGGGCAACGTTTGGGCCTGCAACCTATCCAAAGCGTGCATTCTTTTCGGAAACGATTGTCCGGAAAACCAGCAATGCCGACTCACGGATCCCGATCAAGAACTGTCGCTTTGTTCACCCAGCTCCGATGCGCCCGTTCCCGAAGGCGGCGCATGCGAGTTCCTGAATGATTGCGGTGCCGGCCAAGTCTGCTCCAACAACGTTTGTCATTACAGTTGTTCCTTGGCCGATTGGCAAACCAAGATGCCGGGCGCTGGCGGGTGTCCGCCGATGCAGACCTGCGTAGATGTCTATATGAACTCGGGTGCCACAGGGATCTGCGGTATTTGACGTTCTTCGCTCTGCCCTTACGCTCGGTTTCGCGCTAGGGTCCGCGCATGCACGACACGCACGTGACCGGAGATTCCGCCGACTTGGGCCTCATTCGCGTTCTTCGCGACGACGATTCCGCCGATCCGGCCACTGATCCCGCCTTACCAGCCGACATTCTTTTGCGTGCGTACCGCGAGATGAAACGGGTGCGGCTCATCGATACCCGCATGATGCTCCTGCAAAGACAGGGACGAATTCATTTTGCGGGCGAGTGTCGAGGGCAAGAAGCAACCCCCATTGCGACGGGTCTATTGCTCGAACCGAGTGATTGGGTTTTTCCCGCGCTGCGCGAAAGTGCCATCATGCTCGTGCGCGGTTTTGCCCTCCAATCGTATATCGCCCAATATTTCGGCAATTCAGGGGACGTGCTGAAAGGTCGGCAAATGCCGTCGCACATGAGTGGCCGAGCGGTGAATCAAGTGGCCTGGTCGAGCTGCATGGCGACGCAGATGCCGCACGCCGTGGGAGCTGCATGGGCCGCGAAAATGCGTCGCGAACCCACGGTCACGATTGGGTTTGTCGGCGACGGCGGAACCAGCGAACCCGACTTTCACAATGCTCTCAACTTTGCCGGCGTGTTCAAAGTTCCGTGTGTCCTGGTTTGTCAAAACAATCACTGGGCCATCAGCGTGCCCGCGCAGAAACAAACGGGTTCGCAAACGTTTGCAGTCAAAGGACGTGCGTACGGCATTCCGAGCACTCGCGTCGATGGCAACGACGTGCTCGCCGTCTATCGCGTCATGCGCGACGCAATCGCCCGCGCCCGCAGTGGCCAAGGTCCGACGTTCGTCGAAGCACTCACGTACCGCATGGGCGCGCATTCCTCGAGCGACGATCCTTCGCGGTATCGCGCGCAATCCGAGGTCGACATGTGGGCGCAGCGGGATCCGATCATGCGTCTGCGCCGGCACCTCGTGCTGCGTGGGTTGCTCGATGATGCTCAAGATGCGGCGCTCGAAGAAGGGCTCATGGCGGAAATCACGGCTGCGATTCAGGAAGTCGAAAAACTAGGTCCGCCGGAGCGGACGAGTCTTTTCGATGATGTTTATTCCGAACTGCCGTGGCATTTGGCCGAACAGAAGGCCGAGATGTTGGTCTACCCGCCGCAGACGGGTGGTCATGGCGGCGGGCATTGACGCGTTGCCGGATGTTTTGACAACCAACTATTTCACGTCGACGTAAAACACGCCGCGGAGAGCGGTGACGGGGTACTCCGCTCGTCGATCGTGTCTGCCGCACTTTTTTAACATT
>DAOMZH010000659.1:0-6505 GCA_035437985.1 Polyangium sp. (in: bacteria)
GTGACGCTGTACGGGGCAGTGGAGCGGGATGGAAAAACGGTTGGATCCGAGGCGATTTGTCACACCAAGCTCATCGAAGAGATTGCGCTGCCGGGGCACGTGGTTGCAGGGACGGATTCGCATACGTGCATGGCTGGGGCGCTTGGATGTTTTGCGTTCGGCGTAGGTTCGACGGACATGGCGAATGCTTGGCTGACGCGAGACATTCGGGTGGCAGTTCCAGAGTCGGCGCGGTTCAACTTGCATGGGAAGCTGCGTCCAGGCGTGACGGCGAAAGACGTGATGCTGCATCTGCTTGCGCAACCGTTTTGGAAGAGCGGCGACGGCATTGGGAAAGTGCTGGAGTTTGCGGGTGAAGGCGTGCGCGCGATGGGCATGGACGAGCGCGCGACGCTCACGAACATGGCCGTCGAAGCGGGAGGGTTCACGGGGATCATCGAAGCGGATGACGTGACGGTGGATTATTTGGTGCACCAACGAGGTCTGGATGAAGCTTCGGTGCGCGCGTGTATCGTGCGGGCGGACGAAGGAGCCGAATACATGGCGACGTTCGAGGTGGACCTCGGGGCGATCGAGCCGATGGTGGCGACGCCTGGGGATCCTCGTAATGGTATTCCTTTACGAACCCTGGAGGGTGCTTCGGGGGGCGAAGTAAAAATAAATATTGCGTATGGGGGTTCGTGCACGGGCGGCAAAAAGGCGGACATGGATATGTACGCCGAGGTATTGCGCAAAGCGGTGGAGCAAGGGCGCAAAGTGGCCGACGGGGTGCATTTGTACATCCAATTCGGTTCGCAGGATATTCGTCGTTATGCCGAGAAAAACGGTTATATCGAGATATTCGAGAAAGCGGGCGCGCACTTGGTGGATCCGTCGTGCGGGGCGTGTATCAAGGCGGGACCTGGAGTGTCGTTTACGCCGGATGAAGTGACGGTATCGGCGATCAATCGGAATTTTCCGGGACGGTCAGGACCTGGAAAGGTGTATTTGGCGAGCCCGCTGGTGGTGGCGGCGAGCGCCATATCGGGGAAGATATCGGCGGAGTTTTTGTGAGAGGCGCAGCGGTCTAGCGTTCGAGACGTCGACGGATTTCCTCGCGGACGTGAGCCGGAAGCGTGGCGATGTAGCTTTCGGACAAACCGCAGAGGACTTCGTTCGGGAGTGTGAGCACGACTTGGTCCGGGGACAAACCGGCGAGGCGTAGCTCAGGCGGTAGCTTCTCCAAAACGTGCGCCATGATTTCGTTGTAACCTTCAAGATTCTCCGCACCCATACCAGCCTCCTTGGTGCCTACCATCTCCGCCCAGAATTGGGCTGCCTCTCGCGTCGGCACAACGTTGTGACCGAATGATGCTAACACACCATCCGGCTCCGTGGCACCGACTCGATCAAGTTCTACCAGGTACACACGGAACAACCCTCCCGTAATTTCCCAATATCCGTCGTCCATGTCGCAATATTGCAGACCCATACTCGCAACGTCAGCGTCGAGCGATGGTGTACGATCAGGGACAAAGAGCACGCCAATGAGATCATGCCGATCTTTCAGGTTCGCCGTGTCGACCCAATAGGTGTGCAAGTAGCTGTAGAGCCGGTCCAGTTCCCGGGCCCGGTAGGGACGACCGATGCTCTTGAACTCGCCAATAGCCGCTTGCGGAATGAGGGGCCAGAGCCGATGCAAGGTTTGTCCGGTGTCGTCTGGTGGCGGGTTTTGTACTTTTCTCAGGAATAGATAATCCATGCGTGGTCGCTCCTCGGAAAGGGAAACTTCGTCGCCAACGTCCATCCAAAACGGAGGCTTTCGGTGACGAAGCAAAATGGTGAAGTACCAATGCCAGGCAGTACGCTTCGTACTCATCTCCCCAGCCATGCCACAAACCCGTTTTACCAGCAACACCACTACACGCAAAACCAGTTCGTCCAAACGTACAGTTCGTCGAAATGGTCCATTGTCGCCTGTTCGTTCAGACGAACCCGAGGACCCCGGGGCCCCCAAAAACCCACCCCAAGACGACCCTCTTCCTAAGTGGCCATACGTGCGCTAAGGTACGTGGGTGTAGCTAGCTGGAGCCTAGGAGCCCCATGAACGACAAAGACACGCTGGCGAAGAACAACGAGGCGTCCAAATCCGACAAGCGCAAGCAGAGCCTCTACTTTCCGGAGTCCATGCTCCAGGAGATCAAAGAGGAAGCCAATCGCCTCGACCGTTCGTTGTCGTGGGTGGTGCAACGCGCTTGGAAACTCGCCCGCCTCGACATCAAAAAACTGCCCAGCGTCAATGAAGTGGGCGACGTCGACGAGGACCTTGGCGATTGACGACTCGTCCTCCTTCTTCGCGCCCGCCGTATGCGACGTTTGCCGTAGGTCCCGACGGAACTCGTCTCTTCACCCGTTCGCGAAAAGGACCCACGGATACGTGGTTGGTCCTGACAGACGGAATCGCTTGCGACGGATTCATTTGGAAGTACCTCTGGGACGACCTCGAAGACGTCGCGTCCGTCGTGCACTGGAATTATCGAGGACATGGGCGCAGTGGTCCGCCGTCGGACCCTGCACGCATCGAGCTCGTCGATCATGCACGAGACCTCGATGCCGTGCGGCAATCGATTGGTGACCCACCCGTCGTGCTGATTGGGCATTCGATGGGGTGTCAGGTGTCGCTGGAAGCCTATCGACTGCGTCCCGAGAAAGTTCGCGGCATCGTGCTCATTTGCGGAGCTCCAGGACGCATCACGTACACGTTCAAAGGCACGGATGTGCTGGCGCAGCTTCTGCCGCGGCTCATTGATCGAGTCGATGCGCATCCGGACATCGTGCGTGCGCTTTGGGGTCGAGTGCCGGCGGATGTGGCGATTCGTTTGGCGATGATGACTGGAGACATCGATCGTTCGATTCGTCCGGATGATGTGATGCCGTATCTCGAACACATGGTCGACATCGATGTGCCGATGTTTCTGCGCATGTTGCGATCGGCGGGTGAGCATTCGGCGGTCGACCTATTGCCGCACGTGGATGTGCCAGCGCTCGTCATCGGGGGTGATCGCGATACGTTCACGCCGGCGCGTTATGCGGAAGAAATGGCCAAAGCCATGCCCATGGGCGAACTGTTGATGGTGGCCGGAGGCACGCACATCGTGCCGCTCGAACGTCGCGAATTGGTGCGGGAACGGCTGCTTCGATTTTTGCTCGAGCGCGTGGGATTCGATCATCTGCCGTGCGACTGATAACGCTTGTCCTCTTGGTGCTTGTCACTGGTGGATGCTCGCGGAACGACCGCGCGGTTCAAAATGAAACCCGACGCGACCCAGCACCTCTTACTTCCGTCGTGGCCATCGCGACGCCATCCGCCACGGTTTTTCCAAGCAGTACAGCAAGCACCGCGCCAAAAGCCGCGCCACATGAAGACTTGGTGCACCAACAACTGCGCACGGCAAAAATCACGGGGCTGAATGTCGTGAGCTGGAGCCGCCCGGGTTTTTTCCGCGCAACCGTCGAACGCCCACATGCTGAAGGCTCGGTAGAGGTGCTGATGATGCTCGCGCTTCAGCAACAACCGACAGCGCTGCGCAAACCGCTCGCGGTGACGCGATTGGCCTGGGCGCTGGGACTTCATGTCGTGCCGGCAACGATCGTGCGGCAGGTGAGCACGGCAGAACTGGGAGCAGCTGCGGCGACCGATGCTCGATTGCTCGCCTATTTGTCGACGCAGGCAGCGATCCAAAATGACGGAACGATTGATGCGCTCGTGATGGCTCCTTCCTGCGGCGATGCGGCGACTGCGTGGCAAACGATCACGCGACGCGATGTGGATTTCGACAAAGCTGCAGAACCTCGATCTTGGGCGCGTGCTGCCGCGTCACTCGAACCATTGCCCGGGGAAAACACGAAGCTGCTTCGTGACTATGTCGAAGTGCTGGTCCTGGATTACTTGGCGGAAAACGGATCGCATCGCGGGGTGCTCGTAGACGATGCAACGTCGACGATGATGATCACGGAAATCGATGGAGCCTTTCCGTCGAAACACTTTCCGCACATCGAAAACCGCTTGCTCGAGGCCTTGAAACCGGTGCTTCGTTTTCCTCGCGGATTACGCGTCGCGCTCACGCAATTCGATCGCGCGCGAGCCCGCGAAGTGTTCCTGTCGGGGACGTTCGACACCTGGATTCTTTCTCCACGAACGTTGATCCTCATTGATGAACGACGACTGAGTTTGCTGACCCTGCTCGAAGCACGGATTGCCGAATACGGTGAGCAAGCGGTGCTGAGCTTGTGAACGTCGCAAGTTGCGTCGATACTCGCTGGCCTGTACCGATGAGAAAACCAGACGCATCCGACTCGATTGGCGAGGTGTCTCTTCAAGAAATTGTCGCCGTCATGGTGCACGATCTCAACAATCCCCTCGCCGCACTAGGGACAAACCTTCGGTTCTTGGAGACTCTGGTCAAGTCGTCGGCACCCCCAGATGCTGTCGAGACCATGACGGACATGCGCATGCTTTGCGACACATTGCGCCGCCTCGTCAGCAACCTCGGGATGTTCGGGCAAGCCGAACCACCGCCAGCGCGAAAGGTGCAGCTGGATGTTCGGACGTTGACCCAAGGTGCCGTCGACCGTCTCGCAACACAGGCGAGCACTTCGGAACTGACGCTCTCGTTCGAGCCGCGGATTCGTATTGGTGAAGTGTTTGTCGAACGCGACCCTGTGCTTTGTGAGCGAGCGCTCGACAATCTTTTGGCGTTTGCCATCGAGCGTGCAGTGAGTCGCTCGGCGATCGAAGTGTCGATCGTGCGAGCGGATTTGACCGAGGTGCAGATCCGTTTCACGGCGCGTCCTGAAACGCCGGAGACATCGCCACATGTGTCGCGCAGTCGTGTTTTGCAATCAGCGTATGGTCGTGGGCTTTCGCTCCACGGTGCGCGTATTTCCGCAGAAGCAACAGGCTGTCGCATCAACGTACTCCGCGAAGCTCAGACACGGATGACGCTCACGCTGGTCCTCGACGGTGATGACAAACAAATCGCGTAAGCCGCTACGAAGTTTCCGTCTGATGTACTAGGCTTGCCCGCGATGGATGTCGCGACGATTCGTGCGTGGCTCGAGAAGCTCGATTATGACGTCAAACTCGAAGGCGAAAGAACCCTTCGAGTTGCGCCGCGGCGAGCGACGAGCGCATCACTGCCTCCCTACTACATCCAATGCAGTGAACACTGGGTGCTCCTGTCGCTCTTGCCCGTGCTGCCTCCGGCTTTCAAAGCTTCTGCCGAACTGCCGCGCCGACTTTTGCTGCTCAATCGCGACATGCGCATCGCGAAGTTTGCCAAAGGTGAACAAGGCGAAGTGGTCCTCTGTGCCGAGTTGCCCACGGAATCACTCGACTTTGCAGAATTCGCCGACGTGACCGAGCGCCTCGTGAAGTACTACAACCACTATCGCGACTACCTCTCTTCGCCTTGAGAGTGCGGGGGTTTTCCCTGGGTTCGTCTTGATCGTACCCCATGCATGCCGCGTCGCGCGTCATTTCTGCGTGATGACCACGCGCCCGTCGTCTCTGTAGGTCACGTTGCCGCTTTCACCACGACAATCCCAGCAAGTCGCCCAAGACAAACGCTTGCGCACGTAACCGTTGAAGCCGAGCACCACCGGACCTTTTTCGTCCTTGAGAACCAAGGTCGAGGCGATGCGATACCGATCCTTGGGCAAACGATGTAGCGCGACGACAAACGAATCTTTGCCAGCTCGACCAGCCACCACGACGAGTTGCTCGCCAGGCACGGGATTCCAGCCGAGCGCAGACGTGGTCAGCACGGTGTTCGGTGGAGCCGCTCCTGCATCTGCGCGGGCAAGGACGACGTTCACGTCATCCGGCTCTTTGAAGTACGTGAAGTTCTTGTCGAGCGACGCCAAAGCCGGGACCGACGTGAACATCTCGGCCAGATCACTCGGAGCAATTTCTACGCGCTTGTACGTTTGATCCCACTTGGGCGAGGGAACTTGCACGGCATTCGGAGCTCCTCGGCAGCAGCGAAACCCTAGGTCTTGCGCGTTTGCCGTCGGATCGATGGCGGTGCGATGGGCGCAGCGATGATCCGTTCCGGTCGCCGTAGCTGCGGCACCGCGAATCGCGGCCGCACGAGGTTGCATGTCTTCGATGGGCAAGACGTCGCTCGAGGTCCATTCGCGAAGCGCGGCGCCCATGCCCAGAACGCCGAATCCCGAGGCACATGAGGCGGGCTCTTTGGCGCATTTGGCGTCCCACGCGGACGAACCTGCATATGCGTTCGTATCGGGCCCTTTGCACGCGCGTTCCCACTCGAGCTCCGTGCACAAACGTCCTCCGGCTTGCTCGCACATCTCCGAAGCCTTCGCGCGCGAGACGCCAATGACAGGGGGCTTGGAGGGATCGTTGGGGTACAAATAACGATCGATGGTGAACGAACCGAGGTCGACTTCGAACTCGGCAGGTTCGAGAACCGCGTCACGACCTTTGTCACCGGGCATGGAGCCG
>DAOMZH010000660.1:0-6503 GCA_035437985.1 Polyangium sp. (in: bacteria)
AATATCCCCGAGGCACATGCACTGCTACCAGAAACTCCCGCTTGGATGAACGGCATCGCCAAGGCCGCATGGGGGCATTTTAGGTTTCATGCGAAGGATCCCTCGGGGAGCCAATGGCAACTGTTGATGTACAAGAAAGGCGGGTTCTTCGTTCCACACTATGACGACACACGTAGATATTCTTTTAATGGTGTGAACTACCTCTACCGTCATCGTCCAGAATGGTCACTCACCGTCCTCGTGTACCTGAACGACGACTACGAAGGCGGGGCCATCAATTTCCCCAACATCGTGGATGCGCACGGCAATCGATTACGCATACAGCCCAAAGCGGGGGATGTCATTGCATTCCCTAGCCATGAAGTGTTCAAACATCATGTAGAGCCGGTCACATCAGGCACACGATATGTGCTCAGTCGGTGGTACGACGATACCGAGTGGTTCAAGTCGTATGGGTCGTTGAACAAGTCGTTGCGTGGCGGTGTTGAAGCGTCGCTCGTCGAATGTCCGTCCATTGCAGATTCAACGGGGGTAGCAGGTTCACCCCATTTTTTCGTACCTGACACGGAGAACGACCAGCTTTCGATGGACAAGACGGCGCAATTGATCGATCCCGGTATCCGCAGAGTCTGGAACGTATTGCAGGATAGCCGCATTTGCCATCAACATGCCCTCGTGCGGTGTTATTGGCAGGTGCAACGACATGGACTCGACAGCAAACCTCAGCGAAGCTCCACGAACCGCAATCACTTCGTCACCATGATTTACGCAATGCCACGCTGGGAGCAAGCGTGGGGTGGGGAGATCATTTTCTTCAATGCGCAACGCGCGGTGAGTCGAGCATTTCTTCCCGCTCCTTGGGCGATCATCCAGTTTCGTGGAGACCAACTGCATGCTCTACGCGCCCCGACTCGAGATTGTCCTGACGTACATAAGGTACTCGTTTTCGAATCGCGACGTATCTATGAGATCAAACCAGAAGATCGCCCTGCTGATTTCTTGCGCAGCGAGGGATGAAGCGATCGCTCCGTGGAAAACGCCATTCATGGTTGGCGTAGTTTTTGCTGACTTGTTCGTTCGCGTGGACATGAACGGAGCAACGGACGACTCGATTGAGTTTTCCTTGCCTTGCCAGTGCCCACGAATTCGAAGGTACCTACAGAAAGACACATGAGGAGCCTATCATGAGCGACGAGAAGAAGAGCAAGACGCCTGCAACGACCCCCGCGAAAGACAAAATCTCACCGGTAGAAGAGACCGCGGTTGCGGAAGTCTCGGACGCCGAAATCGAGAAAGTCGCCGGCGGCGCGGAAACGCCCATTGTTGCAGTACACGTGCTTGCTCCGCAATAGCCCGTAATCCTCCGCGTCGCTGGTTTGTTTCTCGGCACGAATGTGCAGAGAATCCGCCACGACGAGCGGAGGTTGCAAGAAGTACCGATTCCCCCCGACAATTCTGAAGGGGGGAATCGTTGTGGCCATTGATTTCATCACCCGAACGGCGAATGAGTATGCATCGAGACGCATCCACGACATCGAGAACTGGACAAGTCCCATCGGCCGACATCAATCAACCCAAGGTTGTGACAGCTGGCACGCATCGCGTTTGCACGCCCGGACAAACGTGGTCGCGCATCCTTCCCTTGTTGGCTCGCGCCGGCATTACTCGCCTCGCAGACGTGACCTGGCTCGACGATATCGGGATTCCCGTGTATCAAGCCATCAGGCCCAAGAGTCGGTCGCTGTCGGTTTCTCAAGGCAAAGGCATTACCGCGGAACTGGCCAAGGTTTCAGCCGTGATGGAAAGCATCGAATCCTGGTCCGCGGAGCGCGTGCCCGTATCGGTCCAACAAGCCCGAGCCCATTCACTCGCCCTGCCTTATGACGTCGGCGCACTGACTCGTCCGGGATATGCTTCCATTGCCCGCACGATGCGACTCGATTGGTGTAGCGCGCGTGACCTTCGTACAGCAGAGACGACGCACGTACCCATCGGTGTCGTCTCCTTGGATTGGCAACTCGAAGATACATGGTCGGTGGCCCCGTTTTTTTCCGACAGCAATGGTCTTGCCAGTGGCAATACCGTCGAGGAAGCAACGCTCCATGGATTGTGCGAATTGCTCGAGCGCGAGGCTCTGGCGACGAATGACCGATGGCGGATCGATGCCTCGAGCATCACAGGGGAGCATGCGAAATCATTACACGAGCTTCTTATCGATGCAGGCAACGAGGTCGAAGTGGATTGGCTGCGCAACGAATGTGGCATTCCGGCATTTTCAGCGACATTGCGGATCGGTTCGTTCCCGGTGCCATGTATGGGGTACGGAGCCCATTTGGACGCGGATGTAGCGCTTTGCCGAGCGCTCTCCGAAGCTGCACAATCCCGGGCGACGGTCATCTCGGGGGCACGCGATGACGTGAGTGCCGCCGTTTACGAATGGCGCGGCGCAGGAACGACACAACCCATCCCAAGTACACGAGCCACCTTCACGGAGGTGGTCGACGTCGGCAAACGGGCAGGGTTGATCGCGAGCCGCGACGTTGCCGCTGACCTTGCTACGCTCGTGGGCACATTGCCCCTGGCAATGGGACCGTTTCTCGTGGTCGATCTGAGCCCAGCGGTCGGCGTGCACGTGGTCAAAGTGATTGCCGTCGGTATGCACAAACAGCGAGGACACGCATGAGCGCCTACGGCCGAATCATCGTATTCACCGGTCCCACCCTTTCCGCGACCGAGGTTCGTCAGGTGCTTGGCACCGCCGAGGTTCGTCCACCCATTGCGGCGGGTCAACTATGGGACATGGCGCTCAAAAAAGGCGACGTGGTGGCCATCATCGACGGGTACTATTTCCAGCAACGCTCGGTCCGCCACAAAGAACTCATCACACTCATCGACCGAGGTGTCATCGTCGCAGGCGCAGCAAGTATCGGAGCCCTACGCGCTGCGGAACTCGAACCTTTTGGTATGATCGGTGTTGGCCGCGTTTACGACTGGTATCGCAGAGGGCACGTCGTTGGCGATGACGAAGTCGCCATTGTTCATTCCAGTGCCGATCGCGGCTTCAAACCTTTCACCGAAGCATTGGTCAACATTCGAGCCGCCTTGGAGGACGCCGTCACCATCGGAATCCTTTCTTCGGCCCGCGCACACCGAATCATCGAAGCGATCACGACCATGCCCTTCACCCATCGAACCACGGACGCCATCAAGGCCAAACTCGAGATTCTTGGTGATGGGCTCGAACGCGATTTCATTCGCATTTGGGGTGCTGGCACGGACATCAAGTCGAGTGACGCTCGATTGCTGCTGCAATTGATCCGAGACAAACAGCTCCCCATGCCAAACTCGTCTGTCCACGACACGCACCTTCAGGCGACAGACGTGACTCGAACCAGCGTTCATGTCAATTGGCAACTTGCCGAAGCTGGCGCTTTTGCTACCGACGGTTCCTACATTTCGGACGCGTTGATGGTCGCCTGTGCACGCATGCTGGCTCCAGACTTCCCGCGCCTGCACCGAGCTGTCGCATTGTCCGCCGCCTTGTACGACGCGTCGATTTCCCAGGCAAACGACACGCAACGTCCAGAATCCGAGGTGTTTGCCATTGCCGACCTTCTTGACAACCCCAATCTCACCGAAGCGCAAGTAGCGGCTCTCGTGGCATTGTTCAAAGCTCGCGGCCTCATCGATCACGTCGAGCAAATCCCTCAATTGACGCAATCGTGGCGCTTGCCCAATGAATCACAAACCTTGCCAGAGATGATTGCGACATTCGTGGCCCGCACCCACACCGCCCCCTGGCGCACCACCCACACAGCAGCCGCCATGTACAAGCTCGGCTTGGCAGCGCGATTTCGAGACATCGCTAGCCGCGCTGTACGGCTCAATGAGCAAATCGGTCGCCGACGGGCCGACTTCCGACCCGAATGCATTGCTGCCGATAAAGTCATTTCGTGGTGCAAAACGCAGTGGCTCGAACACACCAAAATGAATGGGCAAACCCCGACCGAACCTCCATGGCCCATCACGATGGCAAATCGCGGATACATCGACGAAAAATACTTGCTGAAAGCACTTCGCGAGATATTCGCTTATGCAACGCTACGGGCCGACCAAGAACCCGACCTGATGTTGTTCCCGACCGCTCGAACAGATGCGCATGGCCGCGCTTCCACCCATCTTTCGCAGGACGACGTACGATGAAGTACGATTTGTTGCTCATTTCGATGCCGTGTGCCGCGCTGAACATGCCATCCCTCGGGCTCGGTATCCTCAAAGCCGTTCTGGACCGCGAGGGGATCTCGTGCGACATTCGCCATTTTAATCTCTTGGCCATGCAGCATTTCCACGACGCACCCGGCGAGCCTCGGATCACGCCAAACGATTACCACGTCATCACCCGAAGAGCGCGCGAAGGTTTTGGCGACTGGATCTTCGCCGTCCCGCCTTTTCGAGAACCTCCGCCGCCAACCGAGGATCCCTTGCTCGATGCAGCGAAGAAGTTTTATGCGGCCAAAGACCCCGACATGGGGGCCAAGCTGCTACGCATGCGAGACCTCGCGCCAAGCTTTCTCGCGCAGTGTGTCGATGAAGTTCTGTCGGCTGCCCCACGTGTCGTGGGTTTCACCACGATGTTCAGCCAGAACATTTCGTCGATTGCGCTTGCCATGATGCTCAAAGCACGTGATCCATCCATTAAAATTGTGTTTGGTGGGCCAAATTGCGAGGGACCGATGGGCGTGGGGCTTCTCCGCGCATTTGTGGATATCGATGTGGTGGTGAGTGGCGAGGCCGAGCGGGTACTTCCAGGGCTCGCACGGGACTTGATCGAGGGAAGGCCCATTGAAAAACGCCCTGGCCTGAGCTTTCGCGATGGAGACGAGATCGTGGTCGTACCCATGGGTGGAAGTGGACCGGTGTCGATGGATGACCTGCCCACGCCACATTACGACGAGTTCTTCGAACGGCTGAAAACGTGCAGCTTTCGTGACGCGATCGCCCTTGACATGTCACTGCCGCTCGAAGGATCTCGCGGTTGCTGGTGGGGAGAAAAACATCACTGTACGTTCTGTGGCTTGAACGGCGATGCGATGGCGTTCCGCAAAAAGACCGCAGGGCGCCTCGTGAACGAGATCGTGGAGGTCGCGACCAAGCATCGACTCTTGAACTTTCAAGCCGTGGACAACATCATGGCCATGAGTTATTTCCGCGATGTTCTTCCGACAGTTCGCGACCTCGGGCTTGATCTCCAGATATTTTACGAAATAAAGTCGAATCTGACGCGGGAACAAGTCCGCCTTCTATCGGATGCTGGCGTACGCACGGTCCAACCTGGGATCGAAAGTTTCAGCAATGCAATTCTCCAGTTGATGGACAAGGGAGTGACTGCGCTACAAAACATTCGACTGCTCAAATGGTGTGCCGAAGACGACGTGGCGGTCATGTGGAACGTGCTTTATGGGTTTCCTGGCGAGCCGGTCGAAGAGTACGACAGAATGGCCGACATGATGCAGTCATTGACGCATTTGCCACCGCCATCGGCGGTTCAGGTGGCGATCGATCGGTTCAGTCCGTACTACGATCGTCCAGACGACTATGGGCTCGAGGTGATCGAGCCATACGATCATTACTTGCAGCTTTATCCGGTGGCGCGTCCGCTCATTTCGGAGATTGCGTACCACTTCAAGCATCGTCATCGCGATGGGCGGGATCCGGAGGTGTATACGGGTCGAGCGTTGGCGATGATCCAGCAGTGGCGCGAGCGTTGGCGGCCAGCGCATTCACTGACGTGCCACCGGGGACCGGGATTTTTGCGAATCGTGGACCGGCGGTTCAACCTGCCAAACGCTGTATACAACTTCCCCGACGTCGCCGGGCGTATTTATTTGGCGTGTGACGCAGGCGCGACAGCGGACCGGGTTGCTGCGACGCTACGCGAGGAAGGCAAGGACATCACGCCGGAGGAGATTACGGTTTTCCTTGATGGGCTCGTGCGCAAACGCCTGGTGTATGAAGAGGATGGGCGGTATTTGTCCCTCGCGACGCAGAAACATCCGCCAATCGCAGCGTCTGCACACGCCACGGACGCGCACCAGACGCGAAAGACACGGAAACCTGTGGCGGACGTCGGGTCGGGCAAAGCAGATGTGCTGATACCGCTTCGCCGTATCCAGACAGCGTGATGTTTTGGTTTCCATTCGCTCGCCGCGGGTCTCGGTTTTTTTGACGAAGTGGGTGTCCGAGGACGCGCGATCGACAAATAATTCGCCAATATCCTCGCCAGTCAAATGCCGTAGGTCATTTCGAGGGCGACGACGCCTTCCCCTTCCGGACGATTGGCCGGGGTGATCGCACATGCAAGGATCAGCTCCGTATCCAACCAGCGCTCTAGATCCAAATCATCGAGGCGCGTCATGGAAACCCTCCTCACGGCGACAAACCTTCCCGTAATTCCCGCACGGGCTCGAACAAATACCCAATCGGCGTGCGATGATCCACGATGA
>DAOMZH010000661.1:0-6488 GCA_035437985.1 Polyangium sp. (in: bacteria)
CGGACGAACTCAAATCCATCGAGGAAGAAGGCGACGTATCACTTCCCGGGGCGTTTGTCGCGAGTGCAAGTCGTTTGGCGCGGTACGTACTGCGTTCGGGCGTTCCGCGATTGGCCGTGCAACTGGCGCGCGGCGCGCGGCGATATGCGGAGCGACAAAAAAACCTCGCCCCCGAAGCTGGCGCTTGGCTCGAGGTCGTTCGAGGTGAAATATCACGACACGAAGGCGATCCCGTGGCGCATGTGCGGCGTCTCGAAGCGGCGATTGATGGATTCACGGCCGCCCAGGATCTCCGCATGGTTTGTCAGATCCAATTTGATTTGGGCGTGGCCTATCTCGCATTGGGCGCCAAAGAAAATGCCTCCTCCATTTTGGAAACGGTGCTCGGCGTGGCCGAACCAATGGCCCTCGATTTCGTGCCGGCCATCAAAGCGTCGCTCGGGTTGGCGCTCGCCCAGCTCGGCAAATTGAAAGAAGGCGCCGAGCTAGCTACTGCCGCAGAAAAAACCAAAATGCATCCGAACCCGGATGTCGAAAGTGCATGTTTGATTGCGTGTTCACGGGTTCGCAAACTTCAAGGCGATAGCGAAGGAGCACACGCGCTGGCGAAAAAGGCGGTCGATATCAGTGTCGATCTGCCAGCACGGCGCGCGCACGCTTCGGCATTTTATTCGAGCCTTCAAATTGGACGAGGACAAGTCGACGTCGCGTTGAAATCAATGACCGAGGCCTTCATGACCGTGGAGCGGCTTGGGGGTATCGAGGAAGGCGAACCGCTCATTCGGCTCGTATACGCGCTCGCGCTACGGGCTGCGGGTCACGAAGCGGAGGGACGCAAGCGTATTGCGGAGGCGCGCACGAGGCTTTTCGATATTGCGAAACGGCTCGGCGAAAAACGCTGGCAGAATGCATTTCTCACCGGAGCGCCAGACAATGCACTTTTGCTGGCCGTCGCTTCGCAATGGATTGGTGATACGCCGCTGCCTTGATTCATGCAGTCAATTTGTGGGGAGTTTTTCCTTCGACAACCCAGCGCACTGATTGCGAAATGCTGCGTTCGACGCGCCGTTCGCAGATGATGGGCGAAGCCAAAAACCTCGCCATGCCATAAAGCGCAAAACGATCGCCATGGGCTGCGTATTCCTCGAACGCGGCGGCGGCAACTTTGACCGCATGGGCCACGTAAATGGGTCGGACGAACGGATCCTTCGTGCAATATCGAAATACTTCGCGCCGCAATTCATCGATTGACGCATTTTCTTCAGCATGAGCTGCCAATCCACGAACCGCTCGCTCCCCATCCTTGTGCCGAAGGGCGGCAACGATCTCGGACACGGACATCTTTTCCGGATGAATGGGCAATCGTTGTTCGATTGGAGCATCCATTTTCTTGCCCGTATTGGTAAACGCCACGGTTTGGACTAAAAAACGGAGCGATTTGGGCGTGGGATGGCGCACCATTGCATTACGTACGGCACTGGCAAATGTAAAGCGATGCGTCGCCCACAGCCAATTTTCAGCAACGTCGAGACTCCTCTCGATATCGAGATTGAATCGGAAAAGCCGTTCGGAGGCAGCGCGCACCAAGACAGCAGCAATTCGTTCGATGGAAACGCCCTCGCGGAGCGCGGAAAACAGGGCGTGGCACGCTTCGTCCGCAGAGCCTTCCAGAACGAGGTGTCGCAATCTTTCGAGGTCAAAAGGTGCGTCCGGGCGTGGTTTTTCCTGGCCGTAGGCCGCATACAATTCGCTAGAGACCGCGTCGAACCGTTTGAAATAGGCTCGCATGTATGGAAGCGTATCCTCTCGCGTGCCCACACCAATCGAATACACGAGAGCGCCGTAAATATCCGCCAATGCCTCACGATCAACGTCGGGCAGTTCCGCGAAAAACTCTTGAGCTTTGACCATGTAAATGAGGGGATGGCCAAAATCGAGAAAGTGATCGGCGCACGCGTCGTAAAGCCATGCGTCCATTTCGAGGCGAGATTTCCCTTCCAGAATTGCGCCGCGTACGAATCCTTCGGCCTTGTTCAAATCTTCGACCTCGACAGCCTGGACAAACTCGTCGCGAGTTCCATTTGGAACAACTCCGGGAACGGGGCGAGGCGGCATACGGACATTCGATTCGCCACACAAATCCAAGACGTTGCCGATGGGATGCATCACGTCGATATCGCGAAACGCCTCGAATTGCCGACAGGCGTCGGCGGCCATCGGGAGCACGTGCGTCGTGCCATATTCGGCGTGAATGGCATCGTAACGAATCGCTTCGAGCAACAAGGCCCGCGGCGACATTCCGACGCGCAATAAGCGGAGTCCGTCTCGAAAAACGCGACCATTGTCAAACTTGAAAAGTCCTTCACGAAGACTTTGCAAATATTGAGGAATCAAGACTTGCGGATCAGGCTCGGTCAAATCGACTTCGAGTTGTCCTTCGCGCACGCGGCACGGATATACGCGCACGCCTTCGCCCCCGAGCACTGATTGGCCATTGCGCACGTCGAATTTCCAATTGTGCCACGCACACGTCAATACGCAGCCGTCGAGTTTTCCTTGAGCAAGCGGATATCCTTCATGCGGACATCGATTGTCGACGACATGAACTTCGCCGTGTTCCGTGTGGAGCACGGCGAGCTGGTATTTGTCGATTTTGGCCGTATGGCCACCGGGAGGAAATGCTGTAAGGGATCCCAGGGATTTGTAAGTCGACATGGCCTGATCCTATCCGATTTTGACCAGGCGAAAGCAAGCGGTTTGAAAACCCGGGAGCGTTTTTCCGAAAACTATCAGTCTTCAGGACGTTGCCCGCCATGGTAAAACCAATCGAGCAGCTTGGGATTCTTGATGTGCACTTCGCCCTTGGCGCGAAAGTCACGGGCGATTTCTTCGGTCATTCCATCTTCCTTGGCGGCGCCCACGGCGCCTTTGCGCACCATGGCGCCAGGATCGAGGAGCGGGAAACCAAGCAGATGCTGAATCTCGAATTTTTCCTGATGTTTTTTCATCCATTCGAAGGACGAGTATTCGAGAATCTTGGGCCATTGCTCTTTCGTGGGCGTGAAACCCAAGAAATCGGCAATCTCGGGAATGACGCGACCAGGCTCGTTCTTGAGCTCGGAAAAGTGATAGAGGCGTACATTGGGCTTGTTACGTAGCGGCCACCAAGCAGCGAGAAAACCGAAAAACATGAGATCGATCGGCATATTCTGGAGCACGTCTCGGTAAAACTCGCGGAAGCTCGGCCGAACGAGATCTTGTTTGGGGAACTTCCAGAAATCGAAAAAAGCTTGGCTATGTCCCTCCATGAAGGGTTTCAAAGACACGAGCGCTTCTTCGGGATTACGTACGACGACGAGGTATTTGACGTCGGGCACATTCGGACCAGGTTCGAGATAAGGAATCATTGGCGGAGAGGCGTGGGTTTTGAATGCCCGGCGCCGCGACGTCGGCATGTTGCGAAAACGCTCCAATCGTCTTTCACGCGTATCGTATGGACCTTCGACGAATTCGAGCCACGGCACCTCGACATAAACGTCTTTGAAGTCGCCGTCGCCGCCACTGCGGAGTTGATGAACGATGTTCATCGTCCACGTCGTGCCGCTTTTGCCGGGCACGGAAACGATGATGTCGCCATCTCGCCATTCAACGTCTTTTTGAAGCTCGGGGTCGACCCAGGGCGCTCCACCTTTGGGAGGTGCGGTTTCCGTCGTCATGAAGGGCACGATACATGGACCGGATTGCGCATTCAAGAGAAACTCATCCGCAACCCATCACGATACACCGCGACCGTCCTGGACACGCCCCATGGCTGCACCAGCGCGTTCTCATGCGGCAGATCCCAAAGTACGAAATCAGCACGTAACCCCTTGCGCAACATTCCGCATTCATGTCCTAGGCCGAGACTCGCCGCTGCACGTGACGTGACGCCGAGAATCGTCTCCGCAACGGACAAACCATAACTACGTACCGCCAAAGCCATTGCTAGCGGTAAACTCTCGGAAGGCGCCGTCCCAGGATTTGCGTCACTTGCCACCACCAACGAAATGCCAGCGTCTCGAAATGCCTGCACGGGGGGAGGAGTTTGTCCCAGCGTTAGGCTGGCCGTGGGCAACAAGACCGCAGCCACGGAAGCACGAGCCAACGCTTCGATACCCGCGCGTTCGATATGCTCGACATGATCGACCGAAGCCGCACCGAATTCCGCCGCGAGCTCCGCACCTCCAACGTCGGCGAATTGTCCCACATGAAGACGCACGCCAAGCCCCGCCTCTTGCGCGCGATGCAACACCGGACGCGCTTCATCGACCGAGAATGCCGCGCGATCGACATACGCATCGACAAACCGCGCCAAGCCCTCGGAAACAATCGTTGGAACACAAACGGATTCGACATGCTGGACGTATGCGGCCCGATCGGCACGTGCTTCGGGAGGAACCGCGTGGAGCGCGAGGTATGTCGGGACAAGGCGCGGAGCGTTTGGAGCGACCGAAACTCGAAAAACGGCTTCGAGTTGTTTACGTTCAGATTCGAGATCCAATCCGTAGCCGCTTTTGCATTCGACTGTCGTTACGCCCAACGCCAGCATGCGGCGCGTGCGAGCCAATAACGTTTTTTCGATGTGCGCGATGTCGGCGGCGCGAATGGCGCGCATACTCGCAACGATTCCGCCGCCCTGGGCCGCAATTTCTTCGTATCCCGCGCCGGCCATGCGTAATGCATATTCACCATCTCGGGATCCGACCCAAGGAGAATGGGTGTGGGCGTCCACGAGACCTGGGGTCACGAGCGATGGAGAATCGATTTCGTCGCGATCCAAATCGGCAGCAATTTCAATATTGGGAAAATGAGTCAGTATTTCTTCGCGTGGCCCAACATGGGCAATACGCGTTCCGTCGACGACGATTCCTGCATGTTCGATGACGCCAAGGGCGCCGACAGCATTCGCCGCACCTGGATCACAGGTCACGAGCCGCCTACTGAAAATGGCAAACACGTTTCGATACCTCAGGCAGCCTTTTCAGCCAAAACCGGGGCCGGCGCAAGGGGTTTTTGATCGTCCCGCAAGTGCTCCACGAAAACTCGATGCACGTCTTCCGCGTGTTTTCGGGCCGTATCAGCGGTCCAATTCGTTGTGGGAATAGGATCCAAGACGTCGATTTCTATCGCCGTCGGCTCGACATAATTCGTCCCTTTTACCCAGGTCTTGTGCGCCCCATGGATGATCACTGGCACGATGGGCAAACCCGTCGCCAGCGCAATGTGCACAAATCCAAGCTTGAACGGCAAAAGTCGCCCATCTCGGCTGCGAGTGCCTTCGGGCATGATCCAAATTGAAATGCGGTGCTTTTTCACGACTTGCACGATGTCTTCGATGCCCGCAATCGCTTTCGACTTGTCTTCACGATTGAGCGCCAAATGGCCCGAAAGCATGTACAGCTGCCCAAAAAATGGAATCTTGTAAACTTGCTTCTTCATCACGCCCGATCCACCAATCGGACACATCCAAATCGATAAAAAAGCATCGAGCGTCGAGGCATGATTGGCCACGTAAATAGCCGGATGCTTTTGATTGATGCGTTCCATGCTGCGCAAAACGGGATTGACCCCCGCAATCCGGACAATCGTATAGCCAATGATTTTCCCGTAATAATTGCAGAGTTTTATGCGCAAAATGCGCCAAGGCAAAAGGAGAAGCGCGATAGCCATCGTAATCGTCGAAGCCACCGCGACGATGAGAAAGCCAACGACGAAGCGCATTGCCGAAGAGATGGTCGCGAAAAACGACGGGGCAGATGCGGACTTTTGTTCGGACATGTCAAGTTCGCTTTCCAAAAGGACCAACCAGGGGTGATGACGTCCCCATTGAACCTGCCGATCGATAGCGGGAGTGATCCATCATCGACGTCATTTTTGTGCCACATCAGGCAGGACTTGACGTCAACGCAAAGCGTCGTAGTAGACGGGCGCGTTTAATCGCGACGCCGACCATGTACCGATTTCTCTTTCGCCAAGTCCTGCGCCGTATGCCGGCGGAAACAGCTCATCATTTGGGTTTTGGGCTCTTGCGATTCATCATGGCCTTGCCCCTCGCGCACATGATCGCGCGAAAAGTGTTTTGTTCGTTCGACGCGGCGCTGCGTGTGCGTGTGTGGGATCTCGAGCTTCCCGGACCGCTTGGTCTGGCGGCGGGATTCGACAAAGATGCCCGCGGTTTCGAGGCCCTCGGAGCACTCGGGTTCGGGTTTGTCGAGGTCGGTACCGTGACGGGCGACGCGCAACCTGGCAATCCGCGACCACGCCTCTTTCGACTCGAAGCAGATCGCGCGCTCATCAATCGCATGGGGTTCAACAACGAAGGCTCACGCGCGGCCGCCGTTCGTCTAGCCAAACGGCGCCCTCAAGGCGTGATCGTAGGCGTGAACATCGGCAAGACCAAGGTTGTTCCTGACGAACTTGCCGTTCAGGACTACGTCGCAAACGCCGAG
>DAOMZH010000662.1:0-6474 GCA_035437985.1 Polyangium sp. (in: bacteria)
CAAACTCGATATGAATTAGCCAATAAATTCGGAACAAAACAGCAACAAAAACATTTATTGTCAGATTAAATTCTAGATATTTTAACAGGCTAGATTTTAAAACAAAAACAAGAAGTTACTTCAGATATAAAGTTACCTAATGAAAAAACTCAAATCAAGATTGAAGAATTTTGGGGTGCTCTTGGCGATCATGACCATGGGGATTTCTGCGGCCCCGCAAGGCATGTGGATGGGCAGTGAATGGGGATTCGACATGCGGGCGCGGCTGTTACGAATCGACAAACGAAATGCAGCGCCGGAGGAGCGTCTGATTCTGGGCATTTCGCCGTCGTTTCGGATTACTCGGGCAGGAAGTCGTCTTCGTTTTCCGGCCGTTTTACCGACATTCGTCCCGGAACTAGGCATAAGTCTGAGCGCGCAACATCGTCCTGAAATGCTGCTCGAATTTCATCCCTTCGCGATGGGTTTCTTGCTGACGAACCACGTGGCCCTCGAACTCGAATCGGCCGCGATGTTATTGATTCCGCCTGACAATCGACAGGTGGAAGTTTGGGCTTTGCAAACATTGGCGCTGCAATTGCGTTGAATGTAGCTCGATTCCGTTGCTGGTGTATGCTGCCGTTTGACACCCAATGACGACGATGGTCCACGATGCGACATGACCGTACGTCAATACTTTGGCGTTTCGTCGTTTGGCGCGACGATGCGTGACGGCGAAAAACTGCTCTTTCCGTCGAGGAACAGCAGCACATTTGCGACGGGGGATTTTCATGGCTACGCGTTGCCTGATTTTCGCCATGGCTCGTGACTCAAGATACACCTACACACAACTGCGTAAACTACAATACACAAAATCCGTCAAACTCATGACGGAAAAGATCGATTAAAATCGCCTTGGTGGCGTGTTTTTTTCTTGCAGTTCGCGGCGCCTGGTGGGAATCTAGAATTTGAGCGCATGTGTCATGAGCACGCCCACGTAGGTTCTCGTCATTGAGACGAGGGCTGAACAGCCACTCCGACATGGTGCCAAGAATCTGACTCGCAGAGCACGCCGAACCCATTTGAACGAGTAGACAAACCATGACGGCTGCAACCGCCTCCAAACTTCCGCCTTCCTCTCGCTACGAGATCATCGCCAAGATTGCCTCCGGGGGTATGGCGACGGTCTACCTCGGTGCCTTGAAGGGCCCCTTTGGGTTCGAACAGCTCGTGGCGATAAAACGGCTGCACGCCCATCTCGTCGATGAGCCGGCCGTACGTGATTCCTTGCTGCACGAAGCGCGTTTGGCGTCACGAATTCGCCATGCAAATGTCGTCGATGTTCGAGATATCGAGGTTTGTGGAGACGAAGTGCAATTGGTGATGACGTACATCGAGGGTGCGCCATTATCGACGTTGGTCGCTGAAGCTACGCGCCGAAATGCGAAAATGCCGGTACGCGTAGCGACGCGGATCGTCCTCGATGCTTGCGCCGGATTGCATGCGGCCCATGAATTGACCGATAGCATGGGCAAACCACTGGCCCTCGTGCATCGGGACGTGTCCCCGCAAAATGTATTGGTCGGCGTAGATGGAATCGCCCGAATTACTGATTTCGGCGTTGCTCGGGATGAAAGCAGCCACCGCCAGCACACGCATGCAGGAGCGCTCAAGGGCAAATTCGCGTATATGGCGCCGGAATACATTCGCGGAGAAGCTGCGGATCGGCGGGTCGATGTTTTCGCCCTCGCGGTCGTGTTATGGGAGGCGCTCACGGGATATCGACTTTTCAAAGGCAACAACGATGCGGACACGATCTCCCGGGTCACGAGTCTCGAACCACCGCCAGTAGGCGACTTTGTCCCCGAGCTTGGGGACGGCATTGATGCCGTCTTTGAAATGGCGCTGTCGAAAAACCCTGAAACGCGTTTCAACAGCGCCCGCGCTTTTGGTTCGGCACTCGAAACCGTCGCCGTGCGCACCAATCAGCTCGCTACGGCCGCAGAAGTTGGAGAATACGTCCGCGAGCATGTGGCCGAGGAACTCGCGCGCCTCGAGCGATTACGTCTTGCGGCGGCGCGGAGCAGTCGGACAAACGAGATCCCGCGTTCGTCGTCGCCGCCCATTTCGATATTTCCTACGCCCGAAATTTCCGTTCGAACCGACGCCTCCGTCAGCATCTCCCTGCCCGAACCACTCCAAACGCCTGCAAATGACGATACGCGAATCGCTCCGGCCCAATACCAAGCACGCGTGACAGGTATGATGGGCGAAGACGAAAACACGCACGTCGACCTGGCCAATGATGCGCCCAATTCGATAGCGCAAGATGGGGTGCCCACGTTACGCGCGCTCACCGCCGAAAACGCCGAAAATATTGAAACGCCACAACCTCCCGTAGACATTTTGAAAGCTCCCTCCACCGACGCCGCCCCGGCGTCGTCCGAGGTCGCGCCGAATAGCGGCCCGAGTAGCAATCCGCGGTCGAATACCCCTGGCTCGGTCCGAATGACCGGTCCGACCAGCATGCGCAATCTCGTGTTTCAACGCGTTCCAGGCACAGGCCCCATCTCCGAGCCATCTCCGACAATGCGCGAGCATATTCCTATTGCCGCCTCGACAATGCCTTCCGCGGGCGCGAACGCCTCACCCATTACCTCCAAACAGGTCGAACACGAAATCGCTTTGCGCAACCAGGCCAAACGAGTTTCAAGTCGCCCTTCACCTCTACGCTGGTTTCTGGCCGCCTGTATCCTCATCGTGGTCTCCGGCATCGGTGTCGCCATTTTCACGATGCCTACGTTGCGCGGAACCTTGTTGCTCCAGACTCCGAACAAGTAATCTGTACGCAGCACCGACTGCAAACAGGCAAATCAACGGACTGTTGACGGCCCTCTTGCCCCGCGTTGCTCTTTTCTTGTAACCTCAGGGAATGCATCTTTTCTCTAAGGTCGGTCCACCCCGTAACGTGACTGCGTTGGCAGCGCTCGGAACCTTGACGCTTTTCTCTGCGTGCGTCCCGATTTTGGGAATCGACGAACCCATTGCAACCACCGATACAGCGTGTGAGGTATTCCTTTGCGCCAACGGCAACTGCGCGTATGTGCCGTCTCCGCGCGGCAAGGTATGCGGCGACGTTATGGTCTGCAATGGCGAAGGCGATTGCAAACTCGCCGCTTTGGAAACTTGTTCGACTTCTCTCGATTGTGCTTCGAAATACTGCTGGGACGGTCTTTGTCGGCAATCCGCGAACGAATCGTGCACCTCGGATCTGGAATGCGCTCCGGGTAAATGCGCTAGCTCCTTCTGCAAATCGTCGGACGGCAGTAGCTGCTTTGTATCCGATGAATGTGCATCTGGCTTGTGCCTCGATGACGTTTGTCGGACCAGTGATGGCAAAATGTGTAATGGCGATATCGATTGCGCTTCGGGAGATTGCGTCGCGAATCAATGCGCCATTTCGGTCGGAAATATGTGCCAGGCTGACGCCGATTGCGCATCGAGGCTTTGTGCTGGCGCCAAATGCAGCGGGCGCAGCTGCATCGGATTGAGTGACACGTGCGGACCACAAGGAGATGAATTCTGCTGCCCTTCTCCGTTGGTCACGGAAGGAACCTATTCGCGAGGTCGTGACGCGCAATTTCCCGCGACCGTTTCGTCGTTTCACCTCGATCGTTTCGAGGTGACCGTGGGGCGTTTTCGTAAATTCGTGGAGGGATATCCCAAAAACAAACCTGTCGAAGGCGTCGGACAACACAACAACATCGTCGGTGGCGAATGGCACGAGGTCTGGAACGCGAATTTACCCATGACCCAACAAGACCTCATCGATTCTCTCAAATCCTGCTCAGCCACCTCCACCTGGACCGATATGCCCGGCGGCAACGATTCTCTGCCGATCAATTGTGTCAGTTGGTATTTGGCTTTTGCATTTTGCGCCTGGGATGGCGGACGATTGCCAACCGAAGCAGAATGGGAATACGCAGCGTCCGGGGGAACGGCCATGCGCATGTATCCCTGGATGGCTTCTCCGGCAATCGATTCCACCTATGCGACATACAATTGTGAAGGCAATGGGGATTCTGCCGTCTGCGAATTGTCCGATATTCGTCGCGTTGGACTCAAATCACTGCTCGGAGATGGCGCATTTGGCCAAGCAGATCTGGCAGGCAACGTATTCGAATGGACCCTCGATGGTTATGATAAGACCTTTACCGTCCCTTGCCTGGATTGCGCCCAACTCGCCTCCACCCAATTCCGCGTTCGACGCGGTGGCGGTTGGCGCAGCACCGCACCCAATGTCGACACCATTTTCCGGCGCAGCGACGACCCGACATCTAGCGACGATATGAGCGGCGTTCGCTGCGCACGGAACGATTGAATCGACCGATCCATGATGCCCGTCCCGATTTTCAGGCTCGGGTAATTACCACGTACCGCGCAGACCCAGCGCCGCTGGACCAATCATGAGGTTGGTTGTAACAAACCCCGCCTCACGTTTGGCCGGCTTTCTTGCCGACGCGGCAATGATGACGAAAGCGATTCCAGTCGTCGCCAATACGCCGCCAGCAATCAATCCTGCGGTCGCCCCGTGCCCGAATGAAATTGCGTCTTTTCGTTGCTCGAAACCTTCTCCGTCACAAAGATTCGCTTTCGAGCAATGCGCTAGGGAAGCCTTGTTTTTGGAAATGGCCACACCTCCCAACACGCCCCACGCACCCAATCCTGCCGCCCCCAAGCCAATCCCGACCATTCCCGCCATACGCACGCGTTGCGCCCATACCGGCATGGGCGCGAGGACCACCACCGTCTTCACTTTCGGTTTTTCCCAATTGGGCTTGACCTCCAAGGTCTCCGAATTCCCTGCAACGAGACGCACCGTCTTTTTCCACGTAGCCCGCTCGACGGCCGTCGCTTCAATCTCGTATTCTCCAGGATCCATCGGCATCGGCGTCCCCCACGCTGCAGAAGGCACCGGAATTCCGCCACGCGTCAAGGCAAACCCGGGCATCGTCGCAATATCCTGCTCGACACGCAGCGTGAGTCGCGGAACTCGTTTGTCGAGTTCAACCATTGAAGCTTCAATCTCCGCCACCTTGGCTTGATCCCCACCAGCCTGCGCCAAGGGGGTCACTTTTTCCAAAACTTCGAGCGCACTGGCTGGTTTTCCCCATTTGTCGAAACAGTCCGCGAGCGTCAAACCCGTACGAATATGCTCCGGCAAGATCTTCCACGCCGCCTCGAATTTGGGACATGCCCGCGCATAATCGTCCGCCTCGAGATCTTTGGCGCCATCTTCATACAGCTTCTGCGCCTCGGCCTTTGCCCGAGCATCGGGCCCCTTGGCGAATACATCATTGGCCGGGAAAAACACCAAGGCCACCATCGAGCCCAAACAAGCTCGCCCAATCCACCGCCTCGATGCACCAATCATTCGTTGAACCCCTTGACCTTTTTCTTGACTTTCCCCGGCGTCGTCTGCGGTGCGACCACCTTCGGCAGAGTCGTCGACGACGTTGGCGCACTCGTCGTCGTCGATTTCACCCCCGCCGTCGATTCATCTGGCAAAGCCGTCGAATCGACCCGCGGAGAAGGCACCTCCGGATGCTGGAGCGCTCCGCTCGATGCCGCATCTGCCGGCTCGCGCGATTGTCGCCCATGGCCCTGAATGACCATCAACACCACAATGCCGCCCAAAATCAACGCCCCGATGCTCCCGACAATCAGAGCCATTCGTCCAGACGAACGCGATGCTGGTGCTCCACTGGATCGCGGCAGTGCCACCATGGTCGGGTGTTCCCAATTCGCCGTATTTTGAGTATCTGCGGGACGCCCCGACGCGGGCACCGGCCCTTGCGTCGGCAAACTGAACCGCGCTTCGTTCTCATTAACGAACGGTTTGAGCGCCTCCAGGAATTCCCGCACCGATTGAAATCGTTTGTCGCGGTCTTTCTCCGTGGCCCGAGCGACGAGAGCATCAAAGCCCGGAGGTAATCCTGGACGAATTTGACTCGGGGGCAATGGCGGTACAGAGAGCACCTTGGCCACGATTTCCGGCATCGTTTCTGCATTAAAAGGCACGGTTGCCGTCACGAGCTCGTACAAAATGATCCCCAACGCCCAAACGTCACTCCGGGCATCGACATTCTTGCTATCGACGAGTTGTTCCGGCGACATGTAATGCGGCGAGCCCATGAGCGTCCCGGTTTGGGTCAATTTTTGCTGCGTCTTGTCCCCACCAGCAGCGTCTTTCGAAATCCCGAAATCCAGCACTTTCACGCATACGGAACCATTCGGCCGGCGCGTCAAAAACAAATTCGCTGGCTTCAAGTCCCGATGCACGATTCCTTCCGCATGCGCTTCGATCAAAGCTTCACAAACTTGCGCCACATACGCCGCGGCTTCGCCTACGCCCAACACACCTCGGGTCGTCAATTCCCGATCAAGGTCATTACCTTCGAGGTATTCGAGAACCATATATGGAACGCCATTTTC
>DAOMZH010000663.1:0-6472 GCA_035437985.1 Polyangium sp. (in: bacteria)
CAAGGCGCTTGGATTGCGGGGCGACAAGGGCGAAGGCGACGACGAGGGGTGAGAGCGTTTGCCTGGGTATCAGGCATCGGTTCGAACTCCGGGGGTTGTGGGGGTTGTGGGGCGGGTCAGTCTCTTTGGCGCAGCCAAAGAGATTGTGAGGGCCCCCAACCCCCAATCACAAACAAAAGCCTCGCTTCGCGCGCTTGTTAGCGCGCGAAGCGAGCGTGCCAATCACCGGCCCCGGGGCCGGTTTGTCCCTAGAAATACGCGTGAATGGTGGTGGCGAGGGTGCGATCGAAGAGGGCTTCTTGTCCCGTCGATGTTTTTTGCGTCCAGTAGGCGAATTCCACGAGGAATTGCAGATAGTCGTTCATATTGTACCCGATGGCCGGGACGTGGAAGAATTCCGAGACGGCGACGTCTTGGTAGCGGACGGCGCTGAAGTTGTAGCGCAAGACGAATTTTTGAATGCGAGCTTCGGCGCCGATGAGGATGTAATCGTTTTTCGCCGAGGCTTTTCCAGGGGTGACGACTCCGGTCGTGGGGTCGGTGCTGGGCGGAATGGGCCATTCGGTGACGGATTGTCCAATTTGCCGGGTAATGTCGCCCCAAACGCTGATTGGGCCGATGTTCGTATAAAAATCGGCGCCAACGCGGAAGACGTTTTTCTTGCCCACGGGGGCGGGAAGGTCGGCTTGAAAGTATTCTCCGGACAAACCAATGGTCAAAGAATCGGTTTTGCTCCAGAAGTACGAAGGTTCCAAGCGAGCGACGGCCATGTGTCGCCTGCGGGCATTGGGAATGCTGATGGTATCGCGGGCGACGTACGAGCCATTGGTGCGACCGTCGACGATGAAGTATTGGCCATAATAGCCCAAGCGTGGGCCGGTTTCTTTTCCGACCGAGCCTTCGAGGGAGATGCCATAATCGGGATCTAGTTTGAAGCCGTCGTAGAATTGGACGTTCCCGTAAAACGAGTTGTCCCAAAACAAACTGAATCGGTTGTAGGATTTGCCAATTTTGATGAACGCTTTTGGGTGTTTGTAATAGACGTAGCCTTCTTCGACCCAGGCCGTGCCGGCATAGAATTCGCGCATTTTCGTGTCGCGGATGCTGCCGTTGAAGAAGAGTCCGAAATCGCCGATGGATCCGTCGAAGTTGATATGCGCTTGATGGATGCGGAAAAACGCGCCCTCGTCGGGAATTCCGGTGACGCCACGGGCTTTGGCGACGGGGTCGGTCGAAACGCCGAAGGGTTGCCAATAAAAGAACCACGCGCCGCCATGAATATCGATCTTGGGCGTCAGGCCTTTCTCGATGGCGGGAATGGGTCGAGCGTCGGTGGGTGTGGTCGTCGGAGGTTCGGTGGCACTCGTCCCACTGGACTCGTCGTCATTGTGCGATAGCATGCTCAAAATATTTTTTCGCTTGGCTTGCTTATCGGTCTTGACAGGCGGATCGGAGGGTGCAGGGCGTGTGGGTGGTCGAGGGTCGGTGGTGATGCCTTGGGCCCAAGCTGGAGCAGCCGTGCCGGCGAGGCAAACGGCCGAAATCAACAGCGAACGTACAAATTTGCCCATCGTGCCTATCATCTTGCGGAGGGCATGGTACCGGAAAGTTTCGCGATCGTGCAGCGCTACGTTGACGAGGACTTGACAGATGGTTCGGAATGGGGCAAAAAGGCGCCCACGAAATTCGTGGTGAGGTAGCCAAGTGGTTAGGCAACGGTTTGCAAAACCGTTATACGCGGGTTCGAATCCCGTCCTCACCTCCAGATAGTTTGTAAACAGATCCGCGTAGTTACGCGTGACGTTTGAAGCAAAGCATAGGCGGCTGGAGAGGCCGTGGCCCTGTGGTGGCCCCAGAAGGGGGCGTGGGCGTTTGACGCAGCAAAGTCGGGCTTTGCTGGCGTCGCCGCCACATGGCTCACGCTGTGACCTCGTTCGCAACGTGGCGGGAGGGCAAGCGTCGAGCGGCTCCCTCGAGGTCGCTTTTCAGGCCGTGTACGTAGCGCTGCGTGGTCGACAGGTTCGTGTGTCCGGCCATTCGCTGCACGACGTGCACGGGAATGCCCGCACGCAGCCACGAGGTAATCGCGTAATGGCGTAGGCAATACACGGAAAACCCTTCGATGCGGGCGTGCTTGCATGTGCGCCTGAAGGCGGCGTCGATTCCGGATTGGCCCCACGGCTTGCTGCCTTCGCAAAGGGCCACGTGGTCATGACGTGAACCTTGGCGAACGACCATTGCGAGGAGTTTTGCCAATGCGCGCGAAATGGGAATTTCGCGTTGTCCGGTTTTCGGCGTGTGGATTTCTCCATGTGACCGACCTTCGCGTACCGTGATGAACCCGCCGATGGCCTCGCCATTTTGCCATTTGAGTTGCACGTCTTTGCATCGGAGCGCGCGGACTTCATTGGGGCGAAGGCCGGCGTCCGACATAAGGGTGAAGGTCAAACGGTGCGCGAGGATCGCTTTGGCGAGTATTCGATCCACCTGCTCGTCCGTCGGAATTTCCCGGACAGTTTGTCCGACGGTTTTGAGACTAGGCAGGTTTTTCGGCGCATCATCGATGTATTCGCGTCCTTTTGCATACCGCAGGACCGAACGCAGGACGAGTTGCGTATTGTTCCGCGTGGCGCGGGTCAATCGGCGTTTCGTCAAGACGAGGTCCAAATCGGCAGCGTCTTTGCCATTGACCTTGTCGATGGGCCAATGGCCGAACCTGGGCAATAGGTTTGCCTGTAAAACCGATTCGTATCCTTTGCGTGTGGTGATTTTGAGGTCCGTGAGCATGAACGTCTCGCGGAATTCATCGACCACCTCGGCAAAGGTCATCGTCGTTTCGGTATTCAATGCAGTCTTGTCGTCTGCATTGTTTATTGGGTTTGGGGTGGAGGGTGGTGCGTACGGCTCGCCGAATCGGGCGATATTCTGCACGAATTGCGCATCTTCCGCGATTGCCGCGTCCAGGGTTTGGACTTCGGACCATATGGTGACAAATACGGACGGGTAAAACTTATTACGGCTCGATGGCGTCGATTGCAACGTCTTGCACTCATTCGCTGCGCGTCCACGAGATTCACGCATGGTGTCATCCAAATTGTTGATCGTGACGACACGATGTTCATAGGCGCGAGAGGGATGACGGGTTGATGCAAGGAGTCGACGAACACCACTGACGTGTGGGCAGCCTTTGGGCACGTGCCCGAATGCGCGGGCGCGCGTGAACCGGCAAGAGTTGCTTGCGGTTGGAGCAGTCGGGTCGTCCTGACGCAACCGATGTGGCGTGCAAAGCCGCGACTTGGATGTTCGCGTTTGTCGCTGGAGTGCCTCAGGAACACTTCTGCCGCCGAATGTCAAGTACGCATTCCTGCGTATTTTGTCGAAACGAACCGGCCCGACCTGAAAGCGGCGCTACTGCGTGATGCGCACACCCATGCGCAATGGGAAATGGTGACAGGAAAACCTTGTTTTATCTGAAAATCAAGACTAAACCATGAACCCAGGTGGAGGGCGTCATGAATTCGCATCTGAAACACCGTTTGACGGTAGCAATCAAGCATGCGCGAGAGACCCGAACAGTCTGGTCGTCAAGTGATGAAAAACTCGTAACAAACACTCGCAACGCGTTGCGCCAAATAAACCCGTCATCTTCGCCGCGTGACATCATCGAATCGATTCGAATTCTGGTACCCGTCGCCGCCGGCATGATCGAGGGATTACCGGCGGCTCGTCCCGAGGAACCGAGTCATTTCCTATATGACATGCCCGAGGGATTCGTTACGCAACGAGCTAGGCTCATCGCCCAAGATCCGTCCTTGGCCTTGGTCGCCGAATGTCCAAGTGGAATCGTATTACGGGGGCTCGATGTATTCTCGGTCGATGAGTTTCAAGCATTGGAATACAACCAGAGGGTTTACAAATCGCATGGTTTGGACAACGTGACGGGCCTGATCTTGTCAAAGGAAGATTACGGATCAGGTGTGGCACCACTCATCCTATGGCTCTTCAGCGGAAGCGGAACTCGGCTTCCTACGTGGGAAGAATGCCGCCGGTTAGAATTGGTCAGCGACGATCTTCGGGATGCAGCGATGCGCTCTAGGGTGCCGCTTTTTGTTCGTGAACCAATGCATTTTCAATCCATGCAAGAAGAGGGCACAGGGTACATGCTGCTCCGACCGGATGGTACCGTCATCGAAATCAATCGCAAAGCAGTACTGCTCCTGCAAGATTATTCCGAGTCGCCGACCGGCTCGTGGCGCAAGCAAGTGGAATCATTGTCGGCCCTGGAACCGGTGGAAGTGCGACGAGGCAAATCCGGTCGCTATTTCGTAAAGTGCCGGGACAACGTGAGCACTCTCGAAATCAACGTGCATTGGTTTTTCAAGAGCAGTTATGTTTTGGGTGAAGACGTCAAGTTCGTCAAAATGCGCGAAATGCCGATGTTCACGAATGTGGATGCATTTCAGGTGCTGTCGAAGCGACAGCGAGAAATTGCGTTATTGCTCGTGAATACGGGTTGGTCGTACCAGGACCTTGCGCGCAAGCTGTTCATTGCGGAGGGCACTATGCGAAAGCATGTCGAGATGATTTATCGCGCACTCAACGTCGCGTCGCGATTTCAGCTGAATGCGCTTGCAAAGCGCGGCGGGTAGATGCCGCAGGCGTGACAGGAGCAATCAAGGCCATGTCGACGATTGGTTTCGCCAAATAGCCTCGCTTCTCGAGCACTGGCAACAATGCTCGCAGTTTGCTCCGCGTGTGGCGCAAAATCTGCCAATTCACCACGCAGCCGGATTGTTTGTGCACAAAGTTCCGATAAGTAATGCGTTTTTCCGGCAGAAGCTCGAATCCCAAGTCATCAACAAGCAACTGGTGCGGCTTCGGATCTCCCGGGTTCACAATCGCGAACACGAACGTAACACCCGAATCGACGAGCCACCGGGAAACGTCGGCAATGAGTTTCAAGAGCGCGTTATGGTTTGCGCAGACGAGACCACTGATCTCAACCACTCGTCCCGCCTCTGACGGAACACAAATTCGCGGCATTCCTTCTTCGAGCGGAAGCTTTCCAGTATTGCTTCCGAATTGTTTGAAAACGATACGCATGGCCGCGACAATCGAAGTCGATTCCTGCACGTATGCGTACACGGTACGTGAGGCGTACTTCTGATCGATTTGCGAGCGCCAGCCTTTGTATCGTGGACGCATCGATCTGGCGACGGCTCTTGTAATGCATTGGCTCATTTCGTGTGAGTATGTGCAAATGTGCGTGTTCATTGTTTCACCTTCCATCAACGCAAGCCGCGTTGTCGCTGACACGGATCCATACGGATCGCGTTTACAGCCTTTTTAGTGGAAGAATGCAAATGGATTGCCACCCTCCGAGCTTGTCGTAATTGCCGTTTTTGCGTCTTCGCGGTGCTGTTGCTGGTTGCATTTTGTTGCAATTTGCAATCTTGTGTCGAGGCTTACGGTCTCGTGTCGTCGCCACTTCGCCAGCCACTCACTTTACGCACGCCTGCGGATGGTCCGGCGCAATGCCTTCATGACAACCTTGCGCGAATCGGCATTTAGCAAAGCCTAGTGGAGGTCAAGGTGGAATCGAATCATCGTTTCGGATCGCGAGTTACCTTCAGCATCTGTTGTACGCAATGGAAGCGATGGTTGGTTTCGACTTTCCTGGTCATGGGCATCGTTTGCAGCAGGTCGCCTGCCCACGCAAAGGAATCCAAAGACTCGAAAATCACCATCATTGCGGCAACGCTGCCGGTCATCAAAATTCAATTTCGCCCCAATGGCACCTTCCTTGAACCCGCATTCGTTCCCGGGGCAGGTCTGGGATATATCTGGGGCGGCGGACGGTTTGGGGTCGTCGGTTTTCCACTGCTTGGGATGCTGGATCGGGACACCATGATGTTTGCGCCCCACTTGTCCTTTCACGCGTACTACCTCAGCATTGGAGCTGGCTACGAGCTGCGGTTTTCCAACCGGACAAACGAAGGTTGGAAAATGAACGCGGCCTATCCCATGTTGACGTTTGGTGTGACGCTTCCGGTGCAGCAATGGCTGGAGCAAAAATGATAGGGCTGGTTGCTCGACCGGTTCGTCTTGGGAATGGTGTCTCCCAAAAATGATCCTACATGTGCATTTTACGCACGGATGCGTATTCACGAAATCAGTTTGACCGGTTATTGCATGGCGAGGTGCGCCGGGGTCGATAGCAGTCGACGTTTGCACCGGTACGTCGGGTCATCGTGATGACGCCCGCTGCCATCGGCCGCACGCGTGTTTCAGAATTTGGATCGGCGATTTTCGGAAGGAGACGTCGAGATGATCGGCAAACGGAACCTATGGATCTACGCATTGCTTCTTATTGGATGTGCCCCCGAAGTTCGAGACTACCGCGGGTGGTGGGAAAACCGCGGTAAAACGAATGCGGGTTCAGATGGTGGCGGCGGCGAAGGCGTTGATGCAG
>DAOMZH010000664.1:0-6470 GCA_035437985.1 Polyangium sp. (in: bacteria)
CTCGATCGTTCGGGCAGCATGTACGGCACCAATTGGCTCGGCGCAACGGCGGCTCTCAAACTATTCGTCCAAGATCCAGCGTCGGATGGCATTAACGTGGGAATTCTGTATTTCCCCATCGATACTCCTCCAGACGGAGTCGTCTGCAATGCGGCGCATTATCAAAATCTGACCGTGCCCATCGGCCCCTTGCCGCAAAACGCCCTTAATCTCGTGCAATCCATCGATTCTCAGGCCCCCACGGGAGGTTCGACGCCCATGTACGGAGCGCTCGATGGCACGCTTTGGGCTGCAACTCAGGCTCAAATCGCCCAGCCCAATCATAAAGTCGTCGTCGTTTTTGCGAGCGACGGCGATCCCAACACCTGTACCGTCCCGCAAAACGATATCGCCGAAATCGCCGACTTGATCCAATCGAGCTTCTTGGCAAGCGCCATCGAAACCTACGTCATCGCCATTGCCGGAGCGAGCATAACCAATTTGGATCAGCTGGCAGCTGCGGGCGGCACTGGCAAAGCTTATGACGTCACGGGCAACATCAATCAATTTTCGCAAAAAATGGCGGATATCCGAACTTCCGCGCTGTCTTGCGAATACATCATTCCGCCCCCTCCCGCCGACGAACCATTCGAACTCGACCTCGTCGTCGTCAAATACGTCGCAGCCGACGGCACACAAACGGAAATTGTTCGTGCCGACAATGAAATCGATTGCGGACAAGCACCAGGCTGGTATTTCGACGACCCCGTAGATCCGAAAAAGATTCGTCTGTGCCCGGCATCTTGCGACGTCGCGCGTCTCGACAAACAAGCTCGCGTCGACGTGTTTTTCGGATGCAAACCAAAACTGAATTGATTTGCAAACCTGCGCTGCGTCGTCCGTAACGGACAAACCCGTCGTCAATCACGGTTTCTTTTTCAAAGCCTCGAGCTCCGCACGCAATTCTTCTTCGGTGAACGGCATTTTCGCGAGCGCCGCTTTTTCGTCCGCGAGCGCCAATTCGAGCGTCCTTTGCGCCTCTTGCGCCCGACTCACCCACGCCGACGATTCGCCCGTACGGTCGGCCATCCGCACCGTTCCGTTCATCATATCGAGCCCTTTTTCTAGTAAAACTCGATAACGAAGACGCATCGCCCCTTCGAAGAGCTGCTTTTTGCGCAACGTATCCGCTTTGGCTGGGGGCGTAATACGCATCACGTCACGATACAAATCCTGATAGAGCTGCCCCAGACGATATCCCGCCATTGCTGTCCAGCGCGCATCCAAACTCCGCATCGTGTCCGTATACGCCCGCTGCGCGTCCAAAAGTCCCTGGCACCTTCGTTCGAGCGTCTCCGCGAAATTCGCTGGCAATGGCACAAATACGAACTGTTCGCTTTTTTTCCGCCGCACTTCACCGAGGGCAAACCACACGACGGCCAATTCGATCGGCGGCTTGCCAGCCTCACCAAACCGCTCTCGCTCGATGATGTCGCGGGCCATCGACACTTGCACCAATGCCTCGTCTACCAGGCCTTGCTCCACCAATCCCAAACCGCGCATTCCGCGTACTTCAACCTTTTCGAGCAACGCCAAATCCCCTCGCTGCACAAGTTGATCCGTCACCGCAACAAGCTCGCTCCACCGCTCCACATGCGCCAGCGTCCGGCCCATCCGCATCAGCGCGTTGCGCTCGAGCGTGTACCCGGGAAAACGTCGCAAAAGCTCCCGCAAACGCGCCAGCGATTCATCCCAAGCTCCGTACGATTCGTACGCGACGGCGGCGTTGTACAAGCATGGAGGCTCCACGGCAGAATCTGGACGTGCTTTGGCAAGTTTGTCGAAAATCTCTGCTGCTGCTCGATGTTCACCTGCGAGCAACAACCCTTTGGCTCGCTCGAACTCCGTTTGAATCTGCGCATCGTCGAGCGGCGTCACGATCACGGTCGGGACTTCGATCACCTGTTCAGGCTTCTTGTTATTTGCCGTCTTCGCCGCAGACGACGATGTGGAGTGTGTCGTGCATGCAAGCGTCAACGCTCCGGCGATCAAAATCGTTGGCACACGAACGAACGCATCGCATAGCGCAACGAGGACGAACCGAGCACGACCACGTGGTACGACAGCTCGACGAGCACCCAGAAAAGTGGATCCGACCAGCACGAGTCTAGGATATTCTCGATCTCACATGGGCGCTTGCCCAGGGTGCGGCAAGTCGCTCGATCGACCAGCAAGCGGACCTCGCTGAAGCGGTGAGGTCTCATCTGGAGGTGGGCATGTCGAAGGTTCAGTTGTCGCAGGAAGTCGATTCTGGAGACAGCCGCTTGAGTGCAGCCGAAACACTGCACCGCACGCTTGATTCACGGATCCAAGAACTCGCTCGACGTTCCTATCTGACGCCCAACGAACAGATCGAAGTTGCCGACCTCAAGAAGCAGAAGCTCAAACTGAAAGACGAAATCCAGGCGATGCGCGCTGGGTCTTCCTAAAGAAAAGCGAGCCTCCAACTCACCGGACCTGGTCTCGGTTTGTCCCCCCGGGGGTTTGGGGGCACAACTCACTGACCCGGGCCGCGGTTTGTCCCCCCGGGGGTTTGGGGGCGGAGCAGCCTGCCCGTCTTTTTGCGAAGCAAAAAGACTCAAGGGGCAGCCTGCGCAGCCCCCATCGTAAATAAAAGCCTCGCGCAGCGCGCTTGTTAGCGCGCGAAGCGAGCCTCCAACTCACCGGACCGCGTCTCGGTTTGTCCCCCGGGGGTTTGGGGGCGGAGCCGTTGGGTCAGTCTCTTTGGCGCAGCCAAAGAGATTGTGAGACCCAATGGCGAGCCCCCATCGAAAACAAAAACCTCGCGCAGCGCGCTTGTTAGCGCGCGAAGCGAGCCTCCAACTCACCGGACCTGGTCTCGGCAACTCACCGGACCTGGTCTCGGTTTGTCACTTCGCAGGCGCAGCTGCATCGGGAGCAGCGGCTCCGTCAGCAGGCTTCTTTTCGTCTTTCTTCGCGCCGTCTTCGATTGATTCTGCGCCGCCGTACACGTCTTTGTTCAAGTCCGTGAGCGACTCTTCGAGACGCGTTTTCTCTTCGGGCGTGAGACCTCCGGGCGTCTCTTTTTCGATCGCTGCGGCAATCGCCAGCCAGTGTCGTGCGTTTGTCCTGTACCCCTTCTTCGGATCAGCTGCACCACCGGTCACGTTCGACGCCAGCGACGAACCTGCGAGACGAAAGTCCGTCATGCCGCGCAAATAGGCGTATTGCGCTTGTTCGCCCGGAGAAAGCGAATCGATGTCGGACTCGAGCACGCGAAAGATCGCCAGCGCTTTTTCATGCTGGTTGCTGTCGTAGTGCGCGCGCGCTCGCACGAGGTCGTCGTGGTAGGTCGCGCAGCCAAACGTGCTGGCAAAAATGACGCTCCCGGCGAGAGCAACTCTCGACGCAATCGAGACGAGCGAGGCCAAACGACGCATGGGCGGAGGTTATCGCTGCCTACGCCAAGCGATCAAGAGCAGAGTCACGAGCCAAGCAACAGGCCCCCAACTCGTCGTGGAAGTCGGAACACCAGGCAAGGCGCACACACACGACGAACCGGCTCTTTCTACAGGTTTTGGAGTCGCGGAAGCCGGCTTCTCATCTGGCGACGAGCAAGACCATTTTTCCAAGCCCTTGTACGTGCACCGCTCGATCACGCTCCCACTTGCCCGACGCGCGTCGATCGTCACCGATTCTCCGTCGACAGCCACTTCCAAGTAGTGATTCACCGACTCGAACTTCTGTGTCTCCGGCGTGCCTTTTCCGCGCGAGTACAGCGGCGCCCCTGCACCTCCCGACACGACGTACTTCAGCCCCTGCCCTTCCCCACGCTCGTAGACGTGATCGTGCCCAGCCAAGATCAAATCGACCTTGTTATCCCGCATCAGGTCCACGATTCCGTTTGCATGCAAACGAACGTTGCCCCCATGTCGACCACTCGAAAACGGTCCGTGATGCAGCACCACGATGCGATGCGCGAGCCCCGGTTCGTTCATGGCCGAATTGAGTTCGCTCTTCAGCCACTCGCGTTCGTCGCCAGTCCACGCATCCATCGCGTTGAGCATGAAAAACCGCGTGTTTGACCAACGAAACGATCCGTAAAGATGCGGGCGTTCCCGGCCGTCGTCTTCGATGCTCGCAAAGTAGCGAAGGAAGTTTACTTGGCCTGTCGGATCCGGCGTCGTCAGTTCATGGTTGCCCACCGACGCGAAGAGGCATCGCGTCGCGAGCAGCTTGTTTTCGATGGCGAAAAACTCTTGCCACTCACTCTCGTTATCGCCCGTTTGCACCATGTCTCCCGTGTGCAGGAGAAAATCTGCGGGAGCCTTTTCGATCATGCCCACTACGGCGGCATGCGTGACGGCATCGGATCGGTTGTCCCCGTACACAACAAACTTGAACGGTTTGTTTTCCGCAGGTGCCGTCGTGAAACTCGCGCTGGGCGCCTCGGTCGCGCCCATCGTGACTTTGTAGTTGTACGTGGTTCCAGCAGACAAACCATCGAAACGCAGCGAGTGAAACTTCTTCGCCGACTCAGCCGTTTTCGTCGTGTGAAAATTCGCCGGCCCCGTCATGTCGATCGTCACGATTTCCGGCGTCGACACTTCGAGTTTGATCGTGACGGCCTTCTGTCCCAGGGCTTGAAGGTAGGGCCCTTTGGTAAACGACGCGGCGTGAGCTTCGTTTGTCTCGACGATCAAGGCGCTGGCAGCGACAAACAAACTCGTCACGAAGGCTCGAATTTGCATTTCTCTTTTCCGCTCGACGAGCGTCACATCTCGGGCCCACGTCTTCATCACGAATTGGTCACCAACACCCATCACACCCTCGAAATACAGCTACACAGTCAGGCGCGATCCAGCGGGGAACTCACCGTAAGAATCCGTCGACATTACGCACCGTCATGGCATCATGCACGCCGCACCCGCTGGAATCCAGGGAACGGCATCGATGGCGCAACAAGGGGATGGAGAACCTAAGAGCAACTTGGGCATAGCTCCGCCTGGGCCTCAAGAATCGCTTCCCAAACAGTTCGGCAAGTACACACTCCTGCGCCGACTCGCCTCGGGCGGCATGGCCGAAATCTTCCTCGCTCTGCAACGTTCCGCGGGCGGCTTCGAAAAACTCATCGTCATCAAACGCATCTTGCCGTCGATGAACCAAGACAAAGCGTTCATCGACATGCTGCTCCATGAAGCACGTGTTGCAGCCTCGATGTCGCATCCGAACATCGTGCAAACGTTCGATGTCGGCCAAGTCGATGGCACGTACTTCATCGCGATGGAGCACATCCATGGCGAGGACATCCGCACGATCGTCCGGGCCATGCGCAAGAAAAACCTTGCCGAATTCCCGCTCGAACACGCCCTCGCCATCACCATCGGCATGTGCGCTGGTCTCGCGTATGCCCACGAGCGTCGGGACCTCGAAGGTCGATCGCTCAACATCGTGCACCGCGACATCTCGCCCCAAAACATCGTCGTCACCTTCTCGGGCGATGTGAAAATCGTCGACTTCGGCGTCGCGAAGTCGTCACGACAAACCGGCGAAGACACCAAAGACGGACAGCTCAAGGGCAAAGTCCCGTACATGTCGCCCGAGCAAGCAAACGGTCAACCCATCGACTGGCGCAGCGACATTTTCGCCGTCGGGGTTCTTCTCTTCGAACTCTCCACGGGCAAACGTCTCTTCAAAGGAGCCAGCGAATACGAAACGCTGAAGCTCATCTGCGAGAAAGATTATCCCCGCCCCGCTGAAGTCCGCCCCGGTTTTCACCCCACCCTCGATCGCATCATCATGAAAGCGCTCGAGAAGGATCGCACCACGCGTTACCAAAGCGCCCGCGAGATGCAAAGCGACCTCGAAGCGTTCGTCCGGGAAGAACGCATTCCCGTCTCGCAAATCAGCCTGACGCAATGGATGCAAGCTCTGTTCGAGGACAAACTCGCGCAACAACGTGATGCCTTGCAGGACGTCAAGCAGCTCGCCGACATCATCGCTACGCAACAAGGAGCGCCGTACGAAGGCGTGACGAATGCCGGCACCATGTCGGCAACGGGCGGCGGAGTGACGCAACAACGACGCTCGGGCCTTGGGTTATGGTTTGCCCTTGCGGTCGTGACTGCTGGAGCTATCGGCGGCTTCTTCTACATGCGCAAACAAGCCGTAGATCGTGAAGCGGCCATTGCGGCCCAAAACCAGCCTGTGATCGAGGTCAAACCGCCCGAGCCCAAAGGCTCGCTCGACTTGAAGTGTGGTGGAAACGAAGGTTGCTCCATCTGGATCAGCGGCGACCTCCGCAAAGAAGTCACGCCTGCTGTGATTGCCGGTTTGCCCTTCGATACCGACATCCAAGTCAAACTCACACACGAGGGTTTCGAGGCTTATCGCGAAACGGTCAAACTCACGGAAGCCGCTCCTACCCGCGCGATCGCGGCCTCCATGAAGGCTGGATCGGTGACCTTGGT
>DAOMZH010000665.1:0-6462 GCA_035437985.1 Polyangium sp. (in: bacteria)
CAACGTGGTTGAGGCGTTTCGCAAGACCTGAGCCCTTTCGGCAAATTCACTATCTTCGAGCGCTTCGGTGGCGACGTCGAGCATGACGTTGCCGAGCGATGTTGCTGCTTGTTCGAACGTCGCTGCGTGAAAAAGCGCGTTGGCCAAGGTGAAGAATGAATGAGCCATGGAGCCGACAGACTACAGTGTCTTGGGCAAATGTGAATTCATTCTTTTTTCGTAGAGCCCACCATTTTTAATGTCTCTTGCGCCTCTTCATGCGCACGACCCATATCCCAATCCCGGCTGCAATGCGACACCGGCGAAGTCATTCCCACCCCAGAAACGACTCCACTCGCACCCAAACCGACCAACACACAGCCCGGTTGACGATTGCATCCCAGCTCTGGTCATCCGCACTCGACCACCTTGACGCTCGATACCCAACGCACCCGCTCGCCCCTCACCTCCCGTCGCACGCAACAACCACGTTGCCCGCTCCTCCCTCAGCAGCCGTCGCAGTCGACAATGAAGTGATCCGCTCGTCAATGACCTCCCGTCGCGGTGAATCACGAAGTAGGCCGAGCGTCGGTCACCCTCGACCGGGGTCAATCGCCAAGGACGCCGACCGGCGGTCGGATCGGCTGGGCATCGAGTCGCTCGGAGGGCGCTCGAAGGTCACCCGGAGGGTAGGTTCGACCCCGTGGGGATTACAATTATCACCTTCCCCTTGACCCGCGCACCAACAAGCGCGTAGCCTCGTACGCAACCAGGTGCCTCATGCGCAACATTCTTCGGCAGGATCGGGGTTCGTCGAGGCTCACTCGCGCCAAACCGGGGCAATTCTTCAATCGTCCCCGTTATCCTCCCAAAAGTCCAAGTGATGCTGCCACATGGTTCGTAGCCAATACCCGATTGGCACGCAACAGGCGCGTGAGGATTTCATGCACCGCCGCTCCGAGACATTTTGCCGCCAAAGGATGTTTGTCCTGTACAAGCTCGGCCACTTTGCGTCGTTCAAAGCTCAAAACAACTGTGGATTCACGCGCCCGAGCTTCCGTGACTCGCGGCGGGCCGAGAACGAGCTCGAGAGGATCGACAAGGCGACCTGGACCCAAGAGATTGATGCGACGGCCTTGCGGTTGACCACAATAGCGCATTTCGACAGCACCACGTATCGTAATGAAACAGGACTCCGAAGGCTCGCCCGCGACGTAGAGGTAACGGCCGCGCTTGATTTCCCAAGGAGTCGATATTCCCGCGAGGTATTTCAATTCCGCGCGGGAAAAACCCTTGAACACGGGAAGCACTTCCATGAAGGCTTCATAATCAAAACTGCATCCCGGTTGTTCGTGGGTGCCGAGAGGCCCGCGATCGTCAGGATTCGAGAAATCAGTATTCACCGGAGAAAAACTCAACAACTTTTGCATGCGCCGAGCAAAGATTGTGGCCAAAGCATGCAATGCCTCGAAATGCAACGGGTTGATGAGCGATTGGAGGATGCCCAAATGTCGCGCGTCGACGTACAGCGCGGACACGGGGCCCATGGCTTTCGCCGACTGCACCCGAGGCGCCGCGGACAAGAGAACCGATTCACCAGCGATATCGCCAGGACCAATCATCCCAATCGGGACATCCCCGATGTTCGGCATGTGCGTAAACGTCATGACTTGACCCGATTCAATCAGATAACACCCATCCGCAAGCTCGCTTTGCTGATAAAGCAGGGAGCCGTCGGCAAAAGTCACCGCCGGGAAAAACCTGCGAATCGTATGAAGCTCGCTCGGATTGAGGCTTTCGAGCAGCGTGGGAGTCGTCGGGGAGTCGTTCATGGTCGTATTTCGATTCGAGTTCAAATATCCAGGTGCACGTACCGAGTTTGCAGTTTGTCGGTTCTCTCGGCGATCAAGACCGTGTATTCCGGCACTTCGAGCCACGAAGAAACGTCTTTCGTGAGCGGCTCGGAGGCGAGCAACATCGAGTCCACATTGCCCTGACCCCGAACCATCCGCCATTCACCATCGACTTGAGCATAATGGCTCCCGACCGTGAACCAAAGGCTCAAAAAACGCGTATTGGCTTCGTGTAAGCGCCGAGCATCTTCTGTTGCATAACATCCGAAATCGAACGTGAAGCGCACTCCAATGACGCGGTGACCATCAGAGACGAAAAGGTTGAGCGAACTGCTTTGATGAATGCCGTGGCGCTGGCGAACTTCGCGCAAAATACGTAGGGTTTTTTGCAGTGCCTCCACGATCGCCGACGTCTCGGGATACGCGGTAGGATCGGGCAATTGGGACATGAACAGCGCGTACACCCATTCCGAATCGGTGGTTCCGCCAATTTGGGCCGCTATGGCGGGAACCATCATGGGCAATAGATCCAATTTCATGCGCTCGAATCCCGCGAGGTCCCCGTTGTGCGCAAGCGCAAGCTTGAATCCGGGATAGCGAAATGGATGCAGGTTGTGCGTGCCAAACCCGGCTTGCGGCCGGTAGGCAATTCCACGCACGTGAGCGAGCAAGCACGTAGCGGTCGTTTTGATCGAAATCGACTTCAAATTGCGGCTGAAGATGGGCAGTTCGGTCGAATGATAACTAAAAGGTTCGTCCGCATTGGGACTCTCCGGGTTCCACGCCATCATCCCGAAGCCCCCCAAATTGAGCATGTGCAACTGCTGAGGGTCGTAGGACTGGCGCACGAGCGAACTATCCGGCTGGTACAAAAAATTGTCGATGAGCGTTGGTTTGCCAACGTAAACCAGGGCTCTGCACATCGTCGACTTGCTCCGTTCACGCGTATCAAAGTCGCGTTCGTGCGCACGTTACTCGGTTACCACGCGGCTGCCAAGTGATTTTCGCCTGGCACCCCAACATTTCAGCGAATTTGTTGACCCCCGACGCGACTTCTTCTAATGGGATGAAAAATCGTGCGGTTGCATGTCCAACGTCGAGGAGGTTCTGCTCAATGCAAGGTGATTTCGTTTCGCGCCTGACCGAAGCTCTCGCGTTCCACATGACTATGCCTCCGGAAGTGTTCGGCGTCTGGAATGACGTCACCCTAGCTCCGGGACAGGTTCTTTGGGAAGAACACTCCCCAGCAACGGAGCTGGGCGTCGTGCTCGATGGAGTCCTTGCCGTTCGGATGGGCGACGAAGAAGTAGCGCGCGTCGGCGCGGGAGAAATGATTGGCGAAACGTCGACCTTCATTCGGGGAGAAGTCCGCACGGGAACCGTCCTGGCGACGACGGTCACGCACATTGCCACGCTCGGTCGCGCCCAACTTGCCGCATTACGCTCGGCATATCCGGATCTTTACGATGCATTGCTCGGGCGGGCGCTGCAAGAATTGGCGGGTCGCTTGGCGGTAACCGACGATCGGATTGCCATGGTGACGAAGAGCGATCGCGATATGCCGCCAGCCCCGGCTACTGGCCTGAAAGCATTGTGGAAACGAATGACGGAAAAGGTGCCCGGGCCACCTCCACCCATCCTTCCTGCATTACGACTCTTGCCAGTCATCGGCGAAGCGCCGGAAGACGTGCTCATCAGAATTGCCGGGGTGATGCGTTCACGGTTCGTCGAAAAAGGAACGGCTTTGTTTCTCGATGGCGACGAAGGCGATTCGCTCTACGTTGCCGGTCAAGGTCATATCGGCGTCATGCGTGCGACGGACGATGGTCGAGCTTATGGTTTGGCCACGCTGGAAACGGGCGCATTATTCGGAATTGCCGCGTTATTCGGGGACAAACGACGAACGGCGGCATGCGTCGCAGTGGACGACGCCTGGGTGCATGCCATGAGCCGAACGGCTTTCGAGCAATTATCTGGCGAAGTGGGGCGTATCTTTCGCGAGGGGCTGCTTTGTGCCATGCGCGGTCAGTTACTTGGCGCAGATCGGGTGCTCGTGGCTCTGCGGGGAAAAACCGTCTTTCGACAATTCACGAACGACATCAGCTTCGACCAGCTTCTCGCGGCGGCGGGAAGCATCTTGGCCTGGCAATCGACACCCGCTACGCGGACGCGTATCGTCTCGCTCGCAAGTTCTGCCCCCATCACCCCCGAAGATCCTGCAAAGGCTCGGCTTCTCGAATACATTCGCCATCAAATCATCGGCGCTGACGAAGCCATCGATACGCCGTATGGTTTGGCGCGGGTCATTTATGCCGATTATACGGCATCGGGGCGTTGCTTGCGCTTTATCGAAGATTACATGCGCGACGAAGTCATGCCATTTTACGCGAATACGCATACGGAGGCGTCGGGGACGGGTCGACAAACCACGACCTATCGCGAAGATGCACGGCGTATCGTAGCCGAGTCCATCGGGGTAAACGAATCCGATGCCGTCATTTTCATTGGTTCGGGGGCGACCGGAGCCATCGACAAACTCGTCAATATCCTTGGCCTACGCATTCCGCCGGACCTCGATGCACGATGGCATCTGTCCCAGCACATACCTCCGGATCAGCGACCCGTCGTCTTCGTCGGCCCGTACGAACATCATTCGAATATCTTGCCGTGGGTGCATAGTACCGCCGAAGTCGTCGTGGTCGACGACGATGAAGAAGGTCGCGTCGATCTCGCCGACCTCCAACGCAAGCTCGAGCAATATGCAGCGCGTCCCCTGAAGATCGGTAGTTTTTCCGCCGCGTCGAACGTGACGGGGGTCAAGACGGACACAGCTCCCGTCGCGATGATGTTGCACCGCCATGGCGCCTTGTCATTTTGGGATTTTGCGGCCGCTGGTCCTTATACGGACATTGCCATGAACGAAGTCGGAGAAGGCCCCGACGGACATTTGGCCTACAAGGACGCCGTTTTCATTTCGCCGCACAAATTCATCGGTGGTCCGGGCACTCCAGGCATTCTCGTGGTCAAACGCGCCCTCGTCAAAAATACGGTCCCCACCCAACCCGGCGGAGGCACCGTCGCTCTCGTGACCCCCGAAAAAGCCATTTATTGGGGCGGCGGAATGGAAGAACACCGCGAAGAAGGCGGAACGCCGGCAATCTTGGAATCCATTCGCGCAGGCTTGGCGTTTCGGCTCAAGACGACCGTTGGAGTACATACGATCGAGGATATGGAACGACGAATGGTGCGTAGGGCCATCGAAATATGGGCGGAAAACCCGGCCATCCGCATCATCGGCAGTCCTCGTGCCGATCGATTATCCATTGTCTCGACCATGATGCGTTATGGTACGAGGTACGTGCACAACAATTTCATCGTCACCTTGCTGAACGATCTCTTCGGGATCCAAGCGCGGGGCGGTTGTTCGTGCGCGGGCCCTTATATGCATCGCTTGCTCGGCGTCGGTGCAGCAACGTCGCGGGCCTACGTCGCCGCGGTCGAAAAAGGATTCGTGTCGCTAAAACCCGGTTGGGCACGGGTCAACTTCAACTACTTCATCTCGCATGCCGAATTCGAATACATCGTCCAGGGCGTCGATCTCGTGGCCAGTCACGGCTGGGCACTCATGGCCGATTACAACTTCGATATCGTGAGTGGACAATGGCATCACAAAAAAGGGCACGCCCATGAACCCATGCATTTGACGGACGTGCGTTTCGAATCCGGAAGAATCAGTTATCCGTCAAAACACGCCCGCCTTCCGGAATCAGCGCTCGCCGATCAACTGGCACGTGGACGGAGCATTCTCAATGAAGCCGTCAAGAATGCACCGCACGTCAAGGTCGATCGTTATGACGTGAGCGAGGAATACAATCGCTTGCGGTGGTTCGTCTTGCCGCACGAGGTTCTGGGCACGGGAAACAGGTAGCAGGTAGGGGCGGGCCCGCCTCTGATACGCCCGCCCTGGTGAACATACAGGATGAGCATCGCTCATGACGTCTTGGCACGCTCGAACGCGTCTGATAGCGTGAAATATATCATGACAACCAACACCGCTTTACCGGATCCTTCGAAGGTGTTCATGCAGTCGTTCACCTACGGGGGCACGGCGAGCCCGCCGGGGTCGGTCAGCCACGCGCTTTCGAGCGATCGTACCAGTTTGACGCTGCTGTTCGATGCGCTGAATGTATCGATGGGGCCTGGAATTCCGAGCACCGAAAACCGGAAAAACAGCCAACTGAACATCGGCATGGCCTATCCGGTTGGCTGGAAGTATTCGATCGCGCGTCTCGTGTTTCGCGGCTACGTCTCGGCGAGCGCAGGGCTGACGGCCGAACACAAAGGCATTTACTATTTTCAGGGAGACACCAAGCAGGCGAGTGCGAGCGCGAGCATCGTGGGTCCAGTCGCCCAAGATTACCTCTTCAGTGCTCCAATCCCGGATGCGAACCTGGTCTGGGCGCCTTGTGGCACGGTGGTACCGGTCAACCTCAATCTTCAGGCTCGCCTGATGGGTACGGGGACCGGCAAGCTCACTGGGGACAGCATCGACGGCAAATTCGCCGTCATCCTCAGCTTGATCTGGAAGCCGTGTTAGGAGGTGGCCATCAGGATAGACAGCCGAATCCAG
>DAOMZH010000666.1:0-6459 GCA_035437985.1 Polyangium sp. (in: bacteria)
TCTTTCCCTCGCGGCCCAAGGCTGCTCGGACAATGGGAATTCTGGCCCGAACGATTCCAAGACGCCTAGTCCCTTCGCCCTGAGTTTTGCGGCGACGGCCAATGGTCAAGAGGTTGGTTGCTCGGACAAAATCCCCGGACTTGGCCCAGACGCCAAACAGACGGTGGGATTGAGCGACATGCGCTTCTACATCAGCCACGTGCACTTCCTCGACGCCAAAGGCAATCACGTCGAATTCACGTTGGATCAGAATGAATTTCAATACACGAGCGCAGCGGGGTCGGTGGCGCTCATCGATTTGACCAGCAATACGGATGGAACGTGCAAGGACTCCGCGGTTGCTTTTGCCGAAGGCACGGCGCGCACGAACTTGGCCATGACGGGCAAAACGATCGTCGAAGATGTTGCGGAGATTCATTTTGACGTGGGTGTGCCCCAAGCGCTCATGAAAGAAACGATCGCCAACAATACCGCCGAAGGAGCGCCATCGCCGCTCAATGAAATGTATTGGAACTGGGCCAGTGGATATCGACACTTCGTCACGAATTTCACAGTCGATGATGGTCAAGGCAACGTTGGCGATGGGTATTTGCACATCGGCAGTCGTGATTGTGGACCGGCGGATGGAAAAGCCCTCGAAGATCGTGCTGCGTGCACGTTCGTCAATACGCCAGCCGTCGTCCTCGCCGATTTCGACCTGCAAAAAGACACCGTTGGCGTCGAAATCCCGAACCTTCTCACGAGCGTCGACTTCCGCGCGCCCATTTACGATCCCGTGACATTCGAAGTCATTGGGGAAGGACCCGGTGTCGAATGCCATTCGTCACCGATGCAGCCCGACTGTAGCTCGATCTTCTCGAACTTCGGCCTCGATATGACGACAGGATCCGTCGTTTCCGGGGCGCAAAAAGTATTCGCGAAGAGGTGACCTCGTGTTGCGTAATGCCTTATCAGAGCCATTCTTGGCGGCATTCTTCGGGGTGATTCTTGTGGGATGCGCGGATCCGGCTGCACCCATGGAATCGGCTCGAGAAGAGACCATTCGCGCGGTGCTCGCGATTCCCGAATACCTCGAAGTGCCGGCGATTCCTGATTACAACCTCCCGACGCAAGAAAAGGTCGTTTTGGGGCGACATCTCTTTTACGATAATCGATTGTCGGGAAATCAGACGATGTCGTGCAGCTCGTGCCACTTTCAGAAACTCGGATTCGCCGACGGTAAGCACACACCAACGGGTTCGACGGGTCAAACGTTGCATCGCAATAGTCTTGGTCTGGCCAACGCGTTTTACCACGCGTCGCTCACGTGGGCCAATGATGGCCTTTTGACGCTCGAAACGCAAATTCCGGTCCCGATTCGGGGTGACAATCCGGTCGAGCTGGGCGTTTCGGATGGACTGCAGGGCGAGGTGCTGGGGCGATTCGATGCCGATCCCGATTATCGGCAGATGTTTTCGGCGGCATTTCCGGACAGCGAGGGCGGCGCGAGTATCAATAAAATCGTGTTTGCGCTCGCGTCGTTTTGTCGTTCGCTGATTTCCGCGGATAGCCCGTATGATCGTTATGTTCGCGGGGACAAAGCGGCGCTTACGCAACAGCAGCGGCGAGGTTTGGCGCTTTTTCAAGGCGAACGCCTCGAATGCTTTCATTGTCACACCGGGACGAACCTGACGGTTTCTTATCACGATGTGCATACGACGGCGGGAACGATCAAATACCCCTTCTTCAACAACGGTTTGTACAACGTTGGGGGAGATGGCAGTTATCCGGCGTATGATCAGGGCTTGTACGACGTGACGCTCGACGTGAACGATCGGGGGTTTTTCCGGCCCCAAAGCTTGCGTAATGTCGCCTTGACGGGTCCGTACATGCATGATGGAAGCATTGAAACACTGCGCGACGTAATAAAGCATTATGCCGCGGGCGGGCGCCTCATCGAATCGGGTCCGTATGCGGGTGATGGGCGCAAAAATCCGCTAAAATCAGGGCTCGTGCGGGGTTTTGCCATTACCGACGCGGAAATCGACGATGTCGTGGCTTTTCTCGAATCGCTCACCGACGAGTCATTCGTGCAAAACCCGGCATTTTCGGATCCGTTTATCGCTACGCCGTAATGGGCGATGGGCGACATCGGTTATTCATGGACCTCTTCGAAGATCTGGTCGTCACGAAGATGAAGCACCTCTCGGCCAGCATCGGTGAGCCGCTCGCGTGGAACATTCAGGAATCGCTCTGCAAAGGCTGCCGTCACGCGCAAAGAAATGGTAGCTCCATTCGACCGCCGTCGATACACCGTATGCAGTTCGGCACGTGGCGCTTCCGCCAATGAAAGATTGAGCTTTCCCGTGCTCGCTCCCGTCGCCGCTGCTGCACCATCCGCAATGCACGAATATTGAACTTCGCGCGGCGTGTCGTGCACGACCTCCAGGTCGAAGCTTCCACGAGTGAGGCCAAGTCGTTGGAGCGCGTACCGGCCCATTTGATACCCGGCGACTGCCCACGGACCAGCACCCCCGTGAACGGCGATGACGGCTTGGAGTTCCGGGTCGTGCGTGTTGGCCGGATCGACGGCGTGCGCCTTGTGCGGATCGTGCTCGGGAGCATGTGCGCAGCCGACGACAAGCAGCGCAGCAAATGCGAAGATTCTCGATTTCATTTCGGATCCCAGGTTGGCGTCCCGCTGAAGAGACCATCCACAATGCCAATCTTGTATGCGAGGAACAGGCCGAAGGCGATACTCACCAGGCCCGTAATAGGCGACATGACAAACTCTACGGATCCAAAACGCCGAGCCAGTGCAGCGAGAGGCACGATCATCGCCGCAGTCAGCAGCATCATTCCGAGGACCGTTCCTGCACAGAAAATGACGAGGTAAAGAAGTGCCCACTTCGGATCGCGAATCGTCGCGAGGACAAGAAGCGCGACCGCGGCAGAGCCCGCCAAACCATGAACAATCCCTATGAGCAGCGGACGAAGTGCACTGCTCAGTCCGTGCCTCGGGGAGATCGACGCCGCGCGAGTGCCACCGACAAACTCTTTTGCTCCTGGACTCGCTTCTTGATGTTTTCGCGCAGCGTTTCCAAAACGAGCTGCTGATTCCAGCGATGCGTGGCGCCACCATGGCCAAAGTGCAGGTCGGACAAATGGAGCCAGGTGAAAAGGGATTCAGAGGCTAGGGACGGGAGCATGGGCGACCTCGGGGGCGGCGCAACACATCAGCGCGGCATTGGTTTCCCGCGCCGATGGCCACGAAAATGGCTTGATGAAATATCTTTTTCGATGTACTGAAGATGCTCGAATCGTTTTGCTGGAGATGTATCGATGAACCAGGTGAAAATCGCGGAGGTCCGACCAATGGTATCCCGATACAGCGCATTGCCGCTCCACCGCGTCGGTATTGTGCAAAGATTCGACGATTTGAAATTTGCCCGAGTTCGGCGAGGTATTGTCTATTTTCTTGCTGCTTGGAGTGGAGCTTCCGTGATGCTCTTTCGGCACGTCACCGAGGCCCTGGCTCGTCTCGATTCCACAGTTCTGGAGTTTATTGTCGTGGACCTTGATTGTGTTCCGGCAGATTTCTGGGCCGAGGCGTTTGACCGTCTCACACCTGCTGGAGCGGGCGAAACGCTTTGGGTTCGAGACGGAGTCGTTGTCGCGTCAGCTCTCACTTCTCCTCGTCCCGGCGCTGATTCCGAGTTCATGAGGTACACGAGGATTTTGATTGATGAAGAGACGAAATCCGGCTGAGAGGGTATTGAGCCGCAGGATATCCCCACCCCCGCCCCCCAAAATCACCTCTTGCAATCGCCAAAGCACCCTGGCACTATCGCGGCCATGAAGGATCTACCGCCGGGGCCGCGTAGTTCAATCCCAAGCTTGATTCAATACATGCGCGATCCAATCGGCGTCATGATGCCGCTCGTGCAGAAATATGGTGATCCGTTCACGCTTCCGGGCAAAAACCCGATTGTCATCACCGGCGATCCTGAAGGGATCAAGGCCATCTATACCGCCGATCCCGATAGCTTCGAGCCCCTCAACAAAGACTTTGGTTTTTTCCTTGGAGACCGCGCCCTCATCCTCCTCAGCGGCAGCGAACACAAAAGAGCCCGCAAGCTCATGATGCCGCCCTTCCACGGCCAACGCATGCGCGCTTATGGAGAGCAAATCATCCGTCTCGCGCGTGAGCACTCCGCCAACTGGCGACCCGGGCAAACCATTCCCATGATGGACGTGCTCCTCGAAACGTCGCTCGACGTCATCCTGCAAGCAGTTTTCGGCGTCAGCGACCCAGCCCGGATGAAAGAACTCACCCAATTGCTCCACGACATCATTGACAATACCTCCCCACTGCTCGGCATGTTCCCCGGATTGCGGAAGGAATTCGGAGGGTTTGGCCCGTACGCTCGTTTCGTCGAGCGCAAGCAACGTCTGAACACATTTCTCCAAAAGCTCATTGCTGAAAGGCGAGCCGCAGGGCCGCAACAGGATGTCTTGAGCCTCCTGATCGACGCCAAAACGGAAGACGGCGAGCACATGTCCGATAGCGATATTCGGGATCAGCTCGTATTGCTTGTGGTTGCAGGGCACGAGACGACAGCCATGAGTATGGGTTGGTGCTTGTATGCGCTGCACAGAGCCGAGAATGCCGATGTGCGCGAGAAACTCTTGGCCGAACTGGCGACGATCGAGCGGGATACCGAGCCGGAGAAAATTGCGAAATGGCCATACCTCGATGCCACGTGCGACGAATCCTTACGCCGTTTTCCCCTTGCTCCTGCGCCAAACCCACGCAAGCTGCTCCGCCCGCTGACCGTGAAAGGGTACACGCTCCCGGCGGGAGTGTCCGTGTCCGCAGCGATTGATGCGGCGCATTTCCGTGAGCAGACGTATCCGGAGCCTATGCGTTTTCGACCCGAGCGCTTTTTGGAGCGGCAATATTCGCCTTTCGAGTTTTTGCCTTATGGAGGGGGCTCGCGAAGGTGCCTGGGGGCAGCCATGGCGAGTTACGAAATGCGGCTCGTGCTGGCAACGTTGTTATCGCGGTTTCGCCTGAGTTTGGCGTCGCAACGTCCCGATACGGGCAAGGTCCGCATGGCGAACAGCGGGCCGGCGCATGGCGTGAAAATGATCGTCGACGAGGTCAATTCGTGAAGATTGCTGGAACGTGCTCGGAGCGTGTTTTTTGCCCTGCCCAAGCAATCGGCTCGCGCATGAGGGTTTCAAAATCATTCGGCCATACATGGGCGATTTTGCCTAGCGACACGTAACGCACTTCGAGGCCTCCGGCCCGTAGGACATTTGCGGCCGAAACCATTGTCGATTTTGCCCCGTCATAATCGCCCGCGGCCATGACCACGCGCATGATGCCCGCACGCCGGAGCTTCGACGGATCTGGCTTCACGGCAGCAGCCATCAACACGAGCCCCCGAAATCGTTTGGCATGGGGAAACGATTGCGGATCGTCGAGCGCCGCGTAAAGAATGTCGCGCGCGGCAAATGCCCCTCGAGACCAACCAATCAAAACCCCAGATTCCTCGTCGACGAACGTTGGAACGCGCGCTTCCACCTTACGTAATGCGTTTTCGAGAAACCCTGCTTTCTCGGGACCAGGACCATGCCAATCAGGCTCGCCCGCGCACGTGGAGTTACCCGAGGGGCAGACGAGCCAGCCATTGTCACGTCCGGCATTTCCAAACCAATCACATACCCATGCCGGCTGCATACACGTCGCGTGCAAGAGAACGACGAAAGGCGCTCGCGGCTCATTGGAAATCGGCGGGTAAACCTCTATTGGGCGCCCTTGGTCATCCGCAATCGTAAAATGCTCCGTAGGTTTGTCGCCGGTAATCGACGCGGTGGAGGTCGCCTCGTCCGCGGGAGGAGCTTTTTCCGGTTGCAACGAAGGCGAAGCGGATTCCGGCAACGTTCGCACGGCATCCGGAGCCGAAATGGATTGTCCCAAGGTTGCGCGAGTGGATTCGTTGGTTGGCGACTTTGCATCGCTATCCGGTGTGGTGCGCGGTGGAGTGCATGCCGCTGCGCAGCCAAGAAGGAAGTACATCGGGATTCGCGAGGATTTCGTGATTGCCATAGCGATTTGCACATGGCCCAATCACGACAATTTGTGACCGTTGGAAATACGTTTTTCATGGTCCACTCGAAGGCGTTGAGAAGGACCGCGACGAGGTCGAAATCGACGACGGCGTTCGCGTTACCGGACCTTTCCTCATCGGCGTCGATGTCGACGGCGCAGGAATGGGGGGCACGAGGCGCTCTGTCGCGCGCTTGCGTGCCGTCACAATGCTGGAATCGGCGTCCCCCAGGGGATCGAGCACTTGGGCTTCGTCGAGCATCCGCACACATTCGTCGAAACGATTCTCATCGCAATGACGGAGAGCCTGTTGGCGCAGTTCCGCAGCGCGATTGAGCAGATCATTCGCGGAAGGAGCAGGCGGC
>DAOMZH010000667.1:0-6453 GCA_035437985.1 Polyangium sp. (in: bacteria)
CATTCGCGGCCATTTGGGAGCACGTGCATACATCGCCCGAGCGGGAAACGGAAGACTATTTTGCGTTATGGCCCGAACCGCATTTTTATCCCTGGAACATGCGCCAAGCCGCAAAGTACGTCCAGACGCACACCCGTCCAGACGAACGTATCGTGGTGAATGGACTCGATCCCTATTTTTGGTTTTTGGCCCGGCGGTTATCGTCGACGCCGTATGTTTACGCCTATGATTTGAATGTCGGGGCGGCATTGGCGGGGGGAACGGGAGCGCGTCCCGACGCAAAAGCGCGGCAAAAAATCGTGGACATGCAGCTGGCTCATGTTCGAGATTTGGATGCAAAAATCAAAGCGCGTCCGCCGGGAGCCTTCGTGTTTATCGAGCATGCGCCGATGACGTCGTATTGGGACGATAGTCCGCGGGATTTTGCAACGTGGTGTCCCGAAGCCGGCGAATGGATGAACGAGCATTACCGGGAAGCAATTCGGTTTGGCGTGGTCAGGGTATTTTTGTCGGAGCTGTAGGTAACGTGGGCAAAAGCGTATCTACCAAGCTGCTTTTCACGTGGACTGCGTTGAACCGAAATCCGGGCAATTGTTCGTAACGACCCAGAAAATCGGGATGTTCGCGAAGTCCGGGGACCAAATGGCCATCGATGATGATATCGGGCTTAATGACATTGAGCGTGTATTCCGGGTCGGACTTTTCATGACCGGCGATCCCCTTCCCTAGCGACGGCACATTGAGCGAGGCAATGTGCGCGTCGTTCAATCCGAGCATATCGTGCGCATAAAGTCCTGAAAAATAAGGGATTTCGCCGGCAGCGTAAACGGCGATCTTGGTGTCTTTGGGAGTGCTCTCGCGGAGCCAATGGCCGATGCGAATGCGTTCGGCGTCGTAAGGTGCAAATGGTCCAAAAAAACGCGCTTCGCCCAAAGTTCCGGTCACGTGCCAGGCAAAACCCAAATAGCCCAGGGCCAGCGCGCTAACCACCCACCGGGTCGTCATGGAGCGCCACGATTCGTCCATTTTGGCAATTTCCGCCGCAGCTCCAACAAGCGCAACTCCGCCCAGGGGAATGCTCGGGGCAAACAAGCGCCCAACGGACCAGTCGCCGCCCGCGACAACCACGAGCGCTATCGAGGCCCCGACAAGAATCGCGGCGGTTGCCAATGCTGCGGATCGATTACGTTTGAAAACAAAAGCCAAGGGCGCGAGGAGGATCAAATACGGCGAAGCGAACTTTTCATGCACGTATTCGATACCGCGTTCGACTGCGGCAAACGACAAACCGACCTTGGCGCGGACCGAATTGGGAAACAAATGCGGTCCATAACTCGCCACGCGAAACAGTTCATAAGCCCCAAGCATTATCGCTAGGACGAGCAAAAATCGCCAAACGTTGGGATGGCGAATGGTATGTCCGGACCAACGACTATTCAGGACATGATACCCCGCGCCCGCCAAAGCAATGAACAAACCTTCCGGGCGCGTCATGGCCAAAAGTGCCAAACAGAGTGCCGAAAGAGGAAATCGACGGTTTTCGGCAGATTCGTCGTGATAAAAAAACCAGGCCGCGAGCGTCAGAAATGCATAGAGATTTCCTTCGAGGCCGCCAATCGACCACGCGGCGAAATAGCCGCTCGTCGCGGGCAAAAAGGCCGCGAAAGCAAGGGCCAAGAGCGATTGCACGGCAAACAGGCGGCGCACGGCGATCACGGCCAGGACAATGCTGGCCATACCGAGGCCAATGCCCAAGAGCTGCGACGTGCGCACGACATCGGCCCCCGCCAAACGAAATGGGAGCAAAAGCAGAATCCAAAGCAAATTGGAATAACCTTCGACGCGTTCGCCGGGGTTGTAGACGAGACCATGACCCGTCGCGAGGTTTTCCAAGTATCGAAACGAGATATAGGCGTCGTCGACGGCATTGCCCAAAAACAGGGTGCGGTACGCCCAGGCGTGTTGCGCGTATACGCCTAAGGCGACGAGCGTAATGACGAGCGTAGGGGCGTCGAGGCGGCGAGAATGGGCTTTCGGGGTAGGCGCGGAATCGGACACGGGGCGCAGCATACTCGGATGCGAGGCGTTCGTCGCGAGGAAACGGCGTGCCTATTCAAGTGGCCTTTTTCGTGCGGCGACGTTTGGGCTTTGGGGGGTTATGAAAGGCGTTCGAGGTACGCACGAAGCTTGGCTAGTTTGGCTTCGCCCTCATCGACGAGTTGCTGAAGTTGCCGCTCAAGCGATTCAATACGTGTAACGCGAGTTCGAAAACTCCTGATCTTATCGCGAGAATCATTCAGCACCTTCCGCGCTGGCTCGATTTTTCGCCAAGCCGCGCCAGCTAGGATCACGAAGCCAATGCCAGGGATCCCATAATAAAGAGCGGCGATCGTATTTTGGTACAATGCACTTGCGACCCCGAGTACGAGACTCAAAACTCCAACCAATGCCAGACCTTTGATGAACCATCTTATGATTTGGTCCGTTGCGACTGCGTCGATTGCCATTGATTCGGCGACTTCTGGAAAAGTTCGGACGCCCGTATCGAGTCCGAGCTGCGCCGTAAGCCCCATCCTGACTTGTCCCTCCATGAATGCAATATCCTCTCGAAGCCCCTCCACCAAAAACTCCCGCTCTTCATTCGTCCACAAGCGCACATCGCGCGTCAACGCCTCGGAAAGCGCTTCCCCGCGCAACAAGTAGTCCTTGTTTTTGCCTGACTCCAGCCATTTCCACAATGCCCCGCCCAAATATCGCCGATCGCCCCGCGATTGCAACCATTGCGCATCGAATACCGAAGCAAAAATCCGATTGCGCGTCCGTACCCATTCCCCGTCCGAATCGGAAAACCCTTTGATCATTCCGCACAAGTGCAGCTCCATCTGCACCGAGCTTTCCAAATCGGCGGGCACTCGTTCGCCATCGAGCAAACGCCGCAACAACAGGACTTTCTCCATCAAGGGCAAATCCGGTTTGTCGAATGCCGCATTCGTAAAACGATCCGAGGCATAACGCAAATTCGCATCATCCATGGCGTGCGCCAAAAACAAGTCCTGCACGACGGCATCCACCACGGTTTGCTCCTGCCCCTTTTCGACAGGACCACGCTGATATGCAGCTTCGCATGTACGCATCGTCATGTAGGGATGACCATCGGTCCAGGCATAGACGGCATCCAGCAATGCAGGGGTCGAGGCTCCGAGATCGTCGAGTCCTGGGGCAAGAGCGTCCATTTCGACGCGGGTAAAGTCGTCTAAGTGCACGCGGCGGCTGATGTTGAATGGCGTGGACCGTTTTTCCTTAAGCAAATCATCGGGAACCGTCACGCCCATCAAACAAATCGATAACCGTTCCAAATTGGGTTCGTCTGACCGAGCCTCGAACAATTCTCGCAAAATGAGGAAAAAGTCGTCGGTGGGAAACGAAACCAGCTGCACGGCTTCGATTTCGTCGAGCAACAGCACGCAACGACGGTCGACGATTTCATGCTGCATGATGTGCCGAAGATACAATCCCCAGCGTCGCGCTGGGGAAACGTGTATATGCCGCTGCCAAAAATCAATTGGATTGGCGAGATGGAGTTTGTCGGCAATCAATTCTACGAACGCATAAAACCATTGGTCGGGCGTGGCGCTTGTACCAAATCCCTCCATGTCAATTGATGCACAGCGAATTCCTCGCATTGTGAGGTTTTTCGTAACGCGACTGCGGAGACTCGATTTGCCAATCTGCCGCGGGCCAAAAACATGGCAATATTCTCCATCAGCAAGCGCGTCGGGAAGAATTCGATCCGCCTCGCGCTCAACGTAAATCGCTCCTTTCGGGATGGTTCCCGTATACGAGAATCGTCGCACACGCATGCCAGAAATGGGTTTGTCATTCGCAGGCAACGGAGCGTCGACGAGCGCAACAGGACGGATGGTCATGTGCCGACTCGACTTGCGCCCGCGCAACAGCGCTCTTTGAAATACGTTTCGACCAATCGCGCATTCATCTCGTATCCTGTCCCTGATGCATTATGTCTAGCCAGCCCCGCATGATGCAACATTTGCGATTCGTCTTTCCCCAACGTAGCGCCATCGAGCAAGGCACAAACAACACGTCGCAATTGGTCATATTCGCAAACATGTAACCACAACTGTCGAAGTTGTAGGGAGCAGTGTTCCGCCATCAACCGCTGTTCATCGAGCAATTCGTTGGTAGGTATTCCACCTGATGCGAGATACAAGATTTGACGACTCAAGTATGGCCAACCACCGGTGAGATCATGGAGCGTTTTCAAATGGTCGTCTGACCAGTCGACCCCATACCGATCACGCAATACCCTCAACTCGCGCAATCCCAAAGGCTCGAGGCGCACGTTGAACGTTGTGTTGAACAGCTCTGAAACTGCATCGATTCGGGTTCTCAAAAGTGCGTGCGAGCCTGTTGTGGCCAAGATGATCCGCACCTTCGACCAATCGCCTTCGTCTTGTTGCGCTTCCTCGGAAAAACTGCGTAGCAATTGAGCCACCGGAAAACTTGCTGGCCTCTCGGCTAGACGATCAAACCGGTCGATGACCAACACGATTCGATCATGGCTTTGGTTAATAATGTTTTTCTGGAGCAACCAACGCAATTTGAGTTCGGCTGCACTCGGTCGGGCCCACGCTTTGGTCACCCACGCGTCCCCATCCACCTGCGTTCGCCCAATTCGAGCTAATTCATTATTATATTGCTCCGCCAACAATTCGGCCAATTCGCGTATGCATGTTTCGGGATTTTCCGGTGCTTGTTCACTCAAGGCTCCAAGATTGAGCGTGAGCACGAGTCCGCCTCGATCACGCTTTTGGTCCTCTTCCCGCAAACGGCTGACAATTCGCTGAAGGAACGTACTTTTGCCAAATAGAGGTGGGGCCATGAGTACGACCGGCGTGCCTGGATTTGCCAGATTTGCTAGGATTGCGGGCTCGGGATCCTTTGGCGGCGGGACATACCAATTGACGTTGTAGCCACGACCTGGAGGTTCCGAGACAGGCGTCTTGGCGGGTGAAGTAGAGATTGTCTCAAATGCATGGGATGTTGAAAGGGATCGACCAAGCCTAGGCCATACGGCTGAGCGATCATCTTCCAATCGATAACCATTACGATCGGGCACCATTTGATCTCGACCATCAGGCCCACGGTTCAGGAGCCGCGGCCACAGGCGCATCTCGAAATCCGTGTCTTTACGTTCCAGGCGGGTCGCCCCATAGCCAATGATGCGTTCGATACGCTTGCCATCTCGCGTTTCGAGCTCCATTTCGCCAAGAAGCGACGTTCCTTGAAAAATGCGCTCCGTTTCGGCTCCCCCGATCCGCCTCTCTTCAGCGCGCGCAACGTGAAGATGTCCACAAAAATGTCCGAAAAACCAATTGGTTCGATAAATTTGATTCTTGTATTCGGGATGGACCGACGGGGAGAGCCATTCCGGTGGGTGATGACTCATGAGCAGACTCAAATCATGGTGCTCAATCCATGCCTGCGGACGGTTATCACACAAGACATGAAACTGGCGTGGATCGAGAATGAGATCGCCGAGTCCAATGCGCTTGCTTAGCTGTAGGAACGTAGAATTCAGTCCAATGACGCCGAGTTTGATTCCGTCGCGATCAATCGTTGCCGCGAAATCACCCGGAATTTTTCCTTCCTCTCGAATCTTGATCCAGGAAGGCAAGGGGTACCGATCGCGCCACCGCTTGATCCATTCCGAATAAGGTCCGAATGCATTCGTTACGACATCGCGATATTCCCGCCCTTTGGTGTTGTCCCAAAAGATCTCCGGAAAGTCCGGTTCGTCCTTCCACCGTACGATCGCACGCCCCGCTGAAAGATGCTCTGCCGGACACACGAGATCATGGTTCCCAGGTACCGCAAGCAACACCGGGTTGGATCCATGCTTTTTAAGTACCCCCCAAAAGTCATCGAGGACTTCATCCAACTTCAGATATTCGTCGGAATTGCCGCGTTGTACTAGATCGCCAGTGAAGAGGACGAGATCGAACGGACCACCAGCATATCGCTGCGTTTTCGCGAGATCCTCGTCGAGGTTGGCGAGCATTCCCTGCCAAGAAGCAGGAATCGTCGAGCCAACGTGAAGATCGGTCAGGTGAAGCCAACGCAGCGCTGCCATGCCGTGCAATAATCCCCCTATTTTAGCGCTGCGTCAAGTTTTTCTCTCCCTACGCCTGTCTCAACATCCGCCCCAACCAGCCTCGGCAAAGGTACGTTGACGTGACGTGCCCGTCTGGCGGGCACGTGCGCGAAGGCTCATCGGACTGACCAATGCATCTCATAACCCTCAATGAGCAGGGCCACATCAAACGTGAATGGCGGGAGACGGTTCGGGGAAAACGCGGTTGACCGGAACTACTTCCCCGGGCAGGTCGTGAACTGCGCCGAGCAATCCGACAATGGATTGACCGAGGTGAACAC
>DAOMZH010000668.1:0-6450 GCA_035437985.1 Polyangium sp. (in: bacteria)
AAGGCTTGGATTTCATTCTCGCCTGGGATTCCGACTTGCCCCCCGAAGCGCAGCCGAATGTGTGGACGTCCAAGCCCGTCAAGATGAGCACGATCAAGTAGACGAAAAGGTTCCAATAGGCTCCGTGGTTGTCCCTGAAGACCTCTCAACACGCCCTCGTCCTCGAACACCCCTCCGCATCCACCCCAACGGCGGCGTCATGCTCGCCACGCACCCCTACCGCACCCTCTTGCCCCTTTGGGCCGATGCCTTGGCGGTGCTCGGTATTCGGCCCCGGTAATTGCAGTCGATTGCGCGGGCTCCCGGAGCCAGTGGGATGCTTCAACCGGCCCGTCGACACCTTTCCCAAGCCCGTCGACGCCTGTTCCGAAGCCATCGACACATCTCATGAGCCCATCGATGCCTTTTCCAAAGCTGTCGACGCCTTTTTCGAAGCCGTCAACGCCTTTTTCGAAGCCGTCAACGCCTTTTACGAAGCCGTCGACGCCTTTTCAAATCCCGTCAACGCCCTTGACACGTGCATCGTATGCTTCGAGCAGCCCGTCGACGCGTTTGCGGAGCCCGTCGTATCCCTCTGAAAACCCGTCGTATCCCTCTGAAAACCCGTCGTATCCCTACAAAAATGCGTCGAGTATCTCCTCGAGTCCGCGAGTTGATACTCATCGTCGACGGGCCCCCTTCACTGGCTCACATTTTCTTGACATTGCTGCGTGTGGCCAGTTACCCTCATCTCGTGGGGGCCGGAGAAAGCAGGACGAAAGATGAGTACAAATTCCGCAACACCGTACAATGGTTCACTCGTGGTCGACGTCACTGCGCTGAAGGATGACCTCGTCGATTTGCCGCCCCGGGCTATGGTCGGCTTGAAGCGCGAGAAAGAGAATTTCACCGCTGCGCTGAATGAACTCGTACAAGCCAAGAGCGGAAAACTTGATACGATCGGTGTCGCCAACGCGGTCGTGGAGCGAATCGAGACCCGAACGACCAAGCTCGCCGCAATTCGCGTGCAACGGGACAAAGCAGCAAAGTTGGTCGAGGTCTTGGACGAGACCGAGGCCCATCTGGAGGATGCACGCGAGGGGGACATGGCGATCGTGGCAAAAGCAGCTCAAACAACGGCCCAACACGTCGACGCGGGGGCATTGGCTTCCTTCGAAGCGACGCTTTCGTATTATTCACAGAATGCCGACAAGGCCGTCGCAACAAGGCGACGAAACGCAAAAGCAAAAGACCAAGGTGACGATTCCGCACCCAATGGCGACGGCGCTGGGCCTTGATTGGCATCAATCACTGCGCATTGCTACACACCCGTGCGCAGCCGTAAACGAATACGTGTTTTGCGGCGCGCGCGTAATCGGCGAACGGCGAGGAGCGTCATGCCCAGCAGAGCCCATGGTCCTCGGCTGTTTTCCGAATTTCCGGCAATACGACAATCGCAACCACCGTCCGTTTGCGTATCTCCGCCGCCAGCCCCATTACCTCCGCCACCTTCGCCAACGGAGCCCCCCATACCTCCCGCGCCTCCAACACCCGAACTCGAACTGGAACTCGAACTCGACGTAATGGGTGTGCACGTACCCGCTTGGCATGTACCTCCCGTGCAAGGCGTGCCGTCGGGCTTGGTTGGAGGCATTGCGCACATGCCCGTGGTTGGTTCACAAGCACCATTGTTTTGGCATTCGTCTTTTGCCGTGCAATCGAGCGGGGTTCCTGGTGCACATTGGCCGCCTTTGCAAGAATCGACGAGCGAACAAGGATTTCCGTCTTCGCAGACAATGCCGTCGGGCTGGAAAAGATCGCCGGGACAATTGGCCAATGTACCCGTGCACTTTTCTTCCGCGTCGCACGGACCTGTTGCAGCGCGACAAACAGTGCCCAAGGGAAGAACCGTATCGGCGGGACAGGCCATCGAAGTGCCGTCGCATGTTTCTTCCGCGTCGCAAGCACCCATGGGAGCGCGGCAAGATGTTCCTGGGGCGGCGGGTAGATCGACGGGACAAACCGGCGCCGTGCCCGGGCATGTTTCAATGGCGTCGCAGGCTCCTGCGGCCGGGCGACAAATCGTGCCGATCATGGCAAATCCATCGACCGGACATGCGGCAGCCATTCCAGTGCAGGCTTCGGTCACGTCACAAACTCCATTGGCGGGGCGGCACACGGTTCCCAGGGCAACGAATCCGTCGGCGGGGCAATTGACCGCCGCTCCAGTGCAAGATTCGGGTAAGTCACAGGGCCCTGCGGATGGTCGACACGGTATTCCTGCTGCAACCAAGGTATCCGCAGGACAATTCGGCGTAATGCCATTGCATGATTCGGCAACATCGCAAAGACCCGTGGACGGGCGGCACGAAATGCCAGCGGCGAGCACCGTATTGGTCGGGCATGCAGCAGATGCCCCCGTGCATGCTTCGGGGGCGTCGCAAAGATCGGCCGCAGGTCGACAGGTCGTGCCATTGGGCATGAATTGATCCACAGGACACGCACTACTCTCTCCACTACACATTTCGGTGACGTCACATGGTCCAGCCGCCACGCGACACGACGTGCCAGCTGGCTGGTATGTGTCAACAGGGCAAACCATACTCGTTCCGTCGCATGTTTCTGCCTTATCGCAGATTCCAGCGGAAACGCGACAAACGGTCGTGGCCGGCGCGAGTACACACGTGCCCATGCTCCCCGGCGCATTGCACATTTGGCAATCATTGGCCGCCCCGCAGTTCATATTGCAACAAACGCCGTCGGAACAAAACCCACTTTGACAATCAGTGGCCAGCGCGCAGCCATCACCGAGACTGCCATTACTGAATAATTCGACCGTCGCCGTGTTCTCGGTATTGCTAATTCCTCCGCCTATGACGATTACCTTCCCATTCTGCAGCAATTCGGCATCATGCCAATACCGAGCCTGGGCCATCGGCTGAGTCGAGGTCCACGTATTGGTTGCAGGATTGAACAATTCAGCGCCGGCCAGCGAGGCAAATGCGGGATTATCTCCTCCAGCCACGAGAACCAAACCGCTATTCAGGCGAGTTGCCGTGTGTCGTCTACGTCCAGCAGCCATTGGGGGGACGAGGGTCCAGGAATTCGTCATCGGCGAGTAAACTTCGGCGGCGTTCAACATACTCCCACCCGTGTACCCACCTGCGGCAAGTACTCGGCCATCCGTGAGCAGCGTCGACGTGTGATCGTATCTCCCGCGATTTAATGTTCCTGCGTTCGACCAGGTGTTGGTAATTGGGTCATAAATCTCGGCCGCATTCAAAACTGTTCTGCCTCCGGCAATGAGAATTCTGCCGTCATTGAGCACGGCGATCGAATGCGAGTCGTACCGATTGCTCGTCGATGCGGCGTTCGTCCACGTATTCGTCGTCGGGTCGTAAATCTCCACCGACGTATTCCCCAGTCCACCTGGTTGCGTTTGTCCCCCCGTGACGATCAATCGACCATCCGTCATAACCGCGGCTCGCGGTGTGCACCTCAGGGAAAGCATCGACGGGGCAGAGGTCCAAGTGTTCGTGGTCGGATCGTACAGCATTGCCGTGGACAAACAGCCCGTGCCATTGAAGCCGCCAACCATGAGCGCCCGCCCGTCATTGAGCACAACCAATTGGTGAGCGGTACTGGGGTAAGCTACGCCCGCAGAAGTCCAGGTGTTTGTCGCGGGATCGTACAGCTCGGCCACACCCGTGTGTGCTGAATCGAAACCCCCAGCAGCCAGGACCTTGCCGTTTTGCAAGACAACCGATAGGAGATAGACACGAGGTACTGACAGTGGGGCCACTGTGGTCCATATGGGATCAACGAGCAATTCTTCCTCTTCTGCGTCGACATAGAGTGACAAACGATTTTCATCCGCCACGAACCATGTTTCCACCGTCTCACCCCTTGCGGAATATGTGCTCGGCGCGGTCACCCATAACCGAGCCACACCGGCATCGTCGAAAATGGCCGCGCGATGGCCATCCTCCATGACGCGCAACGTTCCGCCTTCGATGTCCCACATAACGACAGGTACGTCACTCCGAACGTATTCCGCTGTCAAATGGAGCCACTCTTCCGCTCCAGCTGGCGCCGCGGTCCAGAACGACGTGCCACCTACCCGCTGATAGGCAATGGCGTTTTCCGCGGAACGCCCCAGACCTTCGACGCCCATTTCACGCACCCGAACCTCGAATCCTTGGCCGAGCACCAAACGCACGTCCTCCGTGCCCGCTTCCGGAAGAAACGCGTCCATGACGCCAAATGAACCGGTTGTCGGCTGCGTGTCTTGGGCTGCGCCCCATCGATGCCAATAACCCGTAGAATGCCGATCGAACGATCCTCGTTGGTCGAGGATTTCTGGCGCATGCTCGGGAAAAGCGCGTCGTAAAAGCGCTGCCGGATTGTCGGTGGCGGCAGTTTCTGCTGCAATCACGGATTGGGGCTCTGTCTGGACGTCTTCAACGTCCGCGACAAACCTTGCCGCTTCGTTATCAGTTCCGCACCCTTGGACGACCGAGCCAAGAAAAACGGCTGATGTGGTGAGGGCTGCACCGGTGAGGATGAAACGAGATGAAAGAGTGAATGTGCGCATCGGTACGGATTACGTGGGCGACGTACCGGGGTCAAGATCAATGTGCGTACCGTCACGTCATCCGTTGTCACCGGAACCGGTCTTCTTCGGCGCCCACGGGAAAAAAGCATTCGTTTGCTGGATGTATTCTTCGTACCCAGCACGATTTTTACGTAATGATTTTTCGAGCAAAGGCACACCGGACACCCGGAGCAGGAAAAACGACATCAAGGCTGGACCAAAAAAGGTCCACCATGCGGAAATCGTAGCCAGCGCGACGCAATAAATTCCCCACCACACCATGAAATCGCCAAAATAATTGGGATGTCGAGTATATCGCCAAAGCCCCCGATCCATCACCTTGCCCGCATTGGCTGGATCTCCTTTGAATCGCGCCAATTGCAGATCGCCCACCGCCTCGAAAAACAGCCCAATGGCCCAAAACCCAATTCCGACGAAATCCAATAGGCCCAAATCCACAGGCTCTTTGGCCACTTGGGCTGCTTGGACCGGAAACGAAACCAGCCACATCACGACCGATTGCAATACGAACACCCGCGTCAAACTCACCATGGGAAAACGATCCCCATACTTTTGGCGCATCGCCTGATATCGATAATCCTCGCCTTTGCCCAGATTACGCCAAGTCAAATACGCCGTGAGCCGCAATCCCCATAACGTCACCATCGTGACCATCAAGACCCGCCTTGGAAATGCCCCTTCGCCCAGGACAAATGCGATCCACGCGATGATCACAAAACCAAATCCCCACACCATATCCACGATGCCCGCATCCCGAAGCTTCAAACTCACGAGCCAAAGCAGGAAGAACAATCCAAATACAGCGCCGAGGCAAGCCAGAGAAACCATTAACATGAGGGCACTTTCGAGGGGCAAAATCAGTCGCTGTGTGCGCGTCTAGCATGAACGTGCTTGCGCGTATACGAGGAAGATTCGGCTTTTTCGTCGCCCGAGCTACACAAAAGGCCGAGCCCCGTCCCGAAATTGCTCGGTGCGTTCTTTCCTTGACGCATCTCGTGATTCCGAAAATAGTGTCGTCCATGTTCAATCTTTCGAGCTTCCGCCCGCGACCGTTTTTCTTGGCCACATTTCTTGTCCTGGCCGCAGCTTCCTTGGGCTGTTCGGCGCCAAAACCCGAACCCGAAGTCGCTTCGTCCGCAACCCAACCCGGTTATGCCCAGAATTATCCGGCAGCGATGGAGCAAGTCGTCAAAGACTTCGGTCGCGATGACGATGACGCTCGTACGCTATCGGCGGGTTTTTCTGGTTATGCCAAAGATCTGAAAGTTACCGATTGGAAGCTCGTGGCCGATATTCATCGCAGTGCCAACGATGCGGGGCGCAGTCGCGCTTATGTCGATCGCTATGAAGAAGTCGAAGGGGCGCGCGCGTTTTTCGCGGCGGAACAAGATGAAATCGTCAAGAAAGTCGGGGGTTCGGCGACGTATGCGTGCAAGCAAAAAGGGGTGGATACCGATCTTTCGGGCACTGTTTCTCGATCGTTATCGGAAGTTTTGACCAAGCAGATGGAAAAGCGATTGCGTGAGGAAAACGCAGCGCACGTGACGCTCGAAAGGCATCGTCATGAATTGAGCAAAGAAGATGCCGCGGCGCTCGAAGTGCAGGCCGATCAAATCAGTCGCGCGAGTTACCTCGTGCATATTGCGATGGTCGAGGAAAAGGTTCGTCTGCGGGCGCTTATCGAAGAAGCCGAGCAAGTCAAAAAGACGCTGGATGATTATTTGGCCGATGAGCGGGCCATTGGCGGCAAAGCCACGAAAGACGCTGACAAAAAGGAGAGCGAAGCGCGAATCGAGCGGGCAACGCAGGCCAAGTCGCAGGTCGACGGGGCGCTTTCGCAGGGGCGCGAAATGGAG
>DAOMZH010000669.1:0-6448 GCA_035437985.1 Polyangium sp. (in: bacteria)
ATGGAACGGGCGAGGCGATTGTTTTGCATGCCGGCGACATAGCGGTCCATTCCGTAAGCTGGAGCCTCAATGGCCGCGATATCGCTGCGACTTTCGACGACGGTACCCTTGTGCTTTGGAAAGACGTGGAAATCATTGAAGACGCGCGTGACGCGCGCTTATGGAGCGCAACGAGGGAATGTCTCTCGAGTGACCAGCGCCGGCAATTACTGGGTTTTTCCGAAGCACAGTCGCAATCCGACCTGGAGAATTGTCGACGTCGAGTTGCTGAAGCAGGCGGAGCACAACATTGAATTCTGTCCTTTCCAGCCATGCGCTAATTCAATACCCATTGCGTAAGCGGCTGGGCAATGAGGACCAGAGGCGCAAGTAACACTTCCCAATCGCGACGTAATAAGTTAAAACCGGTTCCGAGTCGCTCTCGATTCGTGCGTTGGAAGTGGTGGTGCAAAGAGTTTCGTAATGATGACGAACGCTTCGACCAGCGGAGACGAAAGGCGACCTGGAGGAATCATGAAACGCACAGTACGTCTAGCTTCCATGTTCGTGACGATGTTCACGGGGTCGATCGCGTTTGCGAGTGGGCATCATTTGCCTGGATATGATGCGTATTTCGACGCGCCTCAAAAGCTGCTTCGGCCTCTTGCGACCCGTGCGGTCACGCCAGAGGTTCGGGCGGGGGTTGCGAGTATCGATGAAAAACGAGGGGTACCGACGATTTTCTTTGCACCCGCGAAGGCGCAGGGGGCTAGCGCGCGACAGCAGGTGGGACAATCTCCGGCGGTTGCGGCCAAGTTTTACCTGCAAAACTATGCACATCTGTACGGCTTGGGTTCGGGGGCCCTCGATTCGGCGTACGTGGGCATGGTTCACGACATTGGCCGAGGTGGGATCATCGTCACGTTGCGCCAGAAAGCGGCGGGCATCGACGTGCTTGGAACAGCGACCAACGTGTTGCTCACGCGTGATAACGATCTCGTCGCCATCACGGGCAACTTGCATCCCCTTGCGTCGGCCAAAATGGGGCGAGCCGCAAAGTTCGTACACGGCCCGGAAGTGGCCATTTCTCGGGCATTTAATGATTTCTTCGGTACGAAGGTGCCCCCTGGATCGTTCGTGGACGCGAGAAGCGAGAGGAATGGCTATTCGTTTTACACGATGAACGATACGCCGGAAACGCTGGCCCGAAATATCGGTTTGGCGCGACCAGCACGGATCAAAAAAGTGTATTATCCGCTGCCCGACGCCTTGGTTCCCGCGTATTACGTGGAAATTGCGGGCACGGAAAAGACCAGTACGTCGTCGGTGCTTTATGCATACGTCATTGCTGCCAATGACGGCCGATTGCTGAAGCGGATGAGCCTGACGCAAGATGCCGCATTCACGTACCGCGTGTGGGCGCAAGGGGCGCCGAATTTCACGCCCACGGACGGGCCAATGGCTGATTATACGCCGCATCCGACAGGAATGCCGGATGGATCGGTTCCGGCGTTCGTTTCGCCGAGTCTCGTGACGGTCGACGGATTCAATAAAAATCCCTCGAACACATTCGATCCCTGGCTGGCGGCGGGCGCTACGCAAACCAGCGGCAACAATGTCGATGCGTATGCCGACATCAGCGCTCCGGATGGATTCAGTGGTTCCGATCTTCGCGCATCAACCACAGCATCCGCGACGTTTGACCGGACATACGATACATCGCAAAGTCCTACAGGCCAAAATCAGCGGCAAGCCGCGGTTACGCAGCTCTTCTACGACAACAATTATTACCACGATTACTGGTATGATTCGGGGTTCGACGAAGCAGCGGGCAATGCCCAAGCCGATAACTTTGGCCGCGGTGGGCTCGGCAATGATCCCATTCTCGCGGAAGGTCAGGATTTCAGCGGTACGGACAATGCCAATATGCAAACGCCTGCCGATGGCGATTCTCCCATCATGCAGATGTACGTTTTTAGTCCGCCCATGGGCAGCAATGTACCCCGAGATGGAACAATCGATGGTGGCATCATCGCTCACGAATGGGGCCATTACCTCCACATGCGGTTGTCGAATCCGGGAATGACGGCCCAAGGCGACGCCATGAGTGAGGGGTGGGGTGATTTTCAAGCCATCATGCAGCTCGTGCATCCCGACGATAATACTGGCTCGTCGTTCAGCGGGGTATTCGCTACGGGCGTTTACGCAGCGGCAGCCTTTGGAGACAGCGCTTATTACGGCATTCGTCGAGCGCCGTATTCGAAGGACATGAACAAGAATGGTCTGACCTTCAAGCACATTGGCGATTCCGCCCAGCTTCCTCCGAACATGCAGAGTTTTGGCAACAACAATGCCGAAGCGCACAATGCTGGTGAAATCTGGTGCACCATGCTCTGGGAGGCTTATTCGAACCTCCTCGACGATACCCTTGGTGGCAGTCCGCGGCATACGTTTGACCAAGCCAAACGTAAAATGGCCGATTACGTTGTCGGAGGATTGAAACTCGCTCCGTCCTCCATGACGTTCACCGAACAACGCGATGCCATTTTGGCTGCTGCCGTCGCTGCGGGCAAAACATCGGGTGATTATTCGGATTTCGAAGACTTGGCGGCAGGATTTGCCAAACGTGGCGCGGGCAAATGCGCGCAATCGCCGTCGCGCAATTCCGTATCGCTCGATGGCGTCGTCGAAAGCTTTACCGCGAGCCCCGAAGCTGCCGTCGTTTCTGCCTCGTTAACGGATGCGCCGCCTTCTTGCGATGCCGACGGTATTCTCGATGCTGGCGAAGTTGGCAAGCTCGTGATTACCGTGCGAAATACGGGTTGGTCGGATTTGACCGGAGCGACCCTCTCGGTTTCGTCGAGCAATCCGAACATCTCGTTTCCCGACGGTACATCAGCGCCGATTCCGACGACCGCGGTGTTTGCTGATAGCGTAATTACTCTCAAGGCGGCGTTGTCATCGGGAGTTACCGCGTCCATCTTGATTCCCGTGGACATTACAATCAATGCCCCGGGCACGTGCAATACTTCGCAAACCTTCAATGAATCGATTGGTGTCCATAGCGATTCGGCGGAGCCGAATACCCCCAATGCTTCGACGACGGAAACGTTCGATGGCGTGACCAAAACGTGGACGGCGAGTTTGGCGTCGGGCGCAGATACGCAGTTATGGAGCATCGTCCAGCCGGTGGCTGGCGACGCGAATCAAATGATTTGGGGGCAAAACATCGAAGGCGTGAGTGATCATCGATATGAGTCGCCAGATCTCATGGTTGGTTCGGGCACGTTCACGATGACGTTCAAGCATCGGTACCAATTCGAGTTTTCCCAGGGCACGTTCTGGGATGGAGCGGTCATCGAATACAGCGCAGATGGCGGCACGACGTGGGATGACGTGAGTGCTTTGCCGGGCGTCAATCCAGGATACACGGGCACCATTGAAGCCAGTGGAAACAATCCGTTGGGCGGAAAGCTTGGTTATACCGATGCGACTGCAGGTTTCGACTTTGGAACGATGGTCAGCCAAACCATTGATTTTGGTTCGGCGCTCGCGAATAAAACCGTCAAGGTGCGTTTCCGTCTGGGTACCGATGAAGCTGTCGGAGCGGGCGGTTGGTACATTGATGATGTTGCATTCACGGGGCTCACGAATAAGCCATTCTCGACGAAAGGGATTGAAGATGGCGTTTGTGTGAACAATGTGCCCATTGCCGATGCGGGCCCGGATCAGGCGAGCATGGGTGGCGCGGCCATTACGCTCGATGGATCTGGCAGCTCGGATCCAGACAATGCGCCAATGCCGCTCACGTATTCATGGAGCCAAACGGCAGGTCCGAATGTGGCGCTTTCTGGCGGAACGAGTGCCACGCCGAGCTTCACGGCGCCCGCTACCACGGCCGATACGGTGCTCACCTTCCAATTGACCGTGAGTGACGGCGAGGACACTGCCACGGATACGGTGGATATCACCCTGAAACCAGGCGGCGAAGGGGGTGCCGGAAGCGGAGGTGATGGAGGTGGCGGGGTGAGTTGCGAATGCTCAGTGCCCGGTAATGACGAGCCTTCCCCATTGCGCGCACTTGGAAGTTCAATGCTTGCGCTGTTTGGGGCGTGGGCTCTGCGCCGTCGTCGTCAGAATAGAACGTCCTGACAAACCAAAAGCGTGCGTGGAAAACGGCCTCGATACTTGGTCCGGGTTGCTTTTCTACGCACGCGATGATCCCCGCAATCCTCGGGGACGCGGGGATCCCCTCATCGGAGGTCCAATACGCTCGGGCCATTGCGGGAAAAAGCTCTGGGTCAAGCGTTGCGCCGTCTGCACTTTCTTTGCATCGCACGTAGCCCGCCATAACGACGTTCCCATGTCGTCATGCGATGCCAACGGCTGCCGTTGACCCCTTTCCCATCTCGTCGAAACTTCAAAGGTAGCCGTGTTCACGTTTCCCAATTGGAGTACGGCTCAGCGGCGGCCAAATGCCCGTTTCCCAGGGGCACCAGATTACCCACGACATTCCTTGACCTCGATCTGGGTATGGCATAAGTAGTTTGGCTTCATAGGAGAACCTACATGAGTACACTTGCGGAACAACTTCAGAATCGGGTGCGGGTGAGTGAGAAGGTGGTGGCGTCGGCGCGGACGCATGGATCGAAGATATCGAGCATTTTGGCGCGACAGGCGAATGAAGTGGAGGGTGCGTCGACACCGGCGACGGAGGATGCATTCAAGGCGGTGATTTTTGCATTGGCGAATGGTCTCGAGCATTCGACGAAAGCGATGCGTGATGCGGAGCAAGCGGTAGTGGCGGAAAAAGCCGATGATGCGCCGATTCGCACGCGGCGGGACGAAGCGACGGGAAAACTGTCCAATATCTTGGTTCTATTGCGGTCGACGGTGGAGGATCATTTGGGTGCGGATGGGCTGAAAACCTATGGATTGACGGGAGAAACGTCGCGCGTGCCGCGGAAGGTATTCGAGCAAGCGCAGAGCGTGGCGCATCTTTTGGAAAAAACGCCGGTGCGGTTGACGTCGCCTTTTGGGACATCGTTTGATTCGGCGATTGCTGCGGCGGCCTTGAGTACGCAAGCGACGGCGCTCGATGGACTCATTGCGGATGACGACCGCGAGGCGCGGGAATTGGAGAATGCGTATGCATTGCGGGATCGTGCGGTAGCGACGTGGTCGGATGCATACCAGGGGACAGCGTCGGTATTGGAGGGATTTTATCGGCGTGCAGGCTGGAAGGAATTGGCGGAAAAGGTTCGTCCGACCGTACGGAAATTGCGTGGTGAGGAAGTCGGCGTCGAGGAAGGCGAAGGGCCGAAAGAGGGGAATGGGTGAGGACAAACCTTGGGGGGTAGTGGTTGAGTTATTTGTACGGATTGGCGGAGGCGTATAGAAACGCAGCCGGGCAATTCAAGCAAGGGACACCGAGCCATCCGCGTGCTCGATCCAAATCGGCGTGAAGCTGACCCCTTCGTATTTCTTTTCCTTTTTCGTTTTACCGCGCAGAAGGTTCATCACTTTCGGCGTGACGAGCCGCGCGGGATGGGGCCATGCGCCACGCGAATGTGGGTCTTCGATCGTTTTTGAATAGGTGCCAAACCATTCCCACGTCAGGTTCACATCCTGGATGTTCTTCAAGTCTTCCGCGCGATAGACAATCCGTGCCGGCTCTTCGAAGGCAAAATTGAATCGGCCCCTGTGGCAATCTGGACAAACCTCTCTCCGATCCAACGTCGACGCCGGGCACATGGGGGGCACGACATTTTCCGCAAAGATCTGCTCGCGGCGAAGTTCCACTTTGGTCCCGTCTTTCCGCACACTATAGATGGGCCAGAGATTCAACCCCGTCACCTTGGCATTCACGAGTTTTTCTCCAACGACATCGTGGACCAAGAGATCAGCGTCGTGTGTTCCAGCGACGTGCATCTTTTCAATTTGTCGCACTTCTTCCCCATCAATGACGAGAGGCGAGGTTTGGCGCACGCCCGTTCCACAACGCTTGCACGCGTTCGACAAGTCATAGGTCGTACCATAAAGGAATCCCCCCCGATTTGGTACATCGACCAGGACGTCATATGCAGCAATCGCGCGTTTTGAAGCTCCTCTTCACTGTAGATGTCATCACGATCAACCGAATGGAGCCGCTCATACGGCGCTAAGAGCGCAAGGACTTTGGCGACGCGTTCATCTCCTTCCTCCAGAGTCAGGTACACCCTAGCCCCGACTCCATCTTTTCCGTATTCGTATTTTTCGATCTTGGCAACGTCGGGGCCGCACTGGGTTGGGCCCAAGATAGCGTCTACGCCACCAGGAATACGATGTCCCGCAAACCAAATTGAAACGATGGTTTTCATGATTGTGTTGAGCTTTCGTCGAACCTAAATTTGCCCCTGAATTACACGGCTGCGGATTGGCGTCCCCCATATACTGCGAATTGCTCCCCGCATTCCCTTCCGCCAAACAC
>DAOMZH010000670.1:0-6423 GCA_035437985.1 Polyangium sp. (in: bacteria)
TTGCCAAGTTTGTGACATTGGCTACTAATTACCAAAGTGGTTGGCACCTGCTCGCGGCTGCAGCCAAGCCTCATTGCTCGCGACTCCCCGTACCTGTAAAACCTTTGGCGACGTGCCCCAAAAACCGAGAGCTTCGCCGGGATTGCAAAGAGATTCCCAAGGCACACCTTGAAGGTCGGGATCCCGGACCATGATGCGCACAAGGAGACCGCCATGCGCAGCTTCACCAAGTTTCGCAAAAAGCGTCGCCATGGGTCCACGGAGGACAGCTTGCTGCAAGGCACGGGCCGCCTCGAGCACCGGGCCAGCGAGCGGTTGGCCATAACGAGCAGCTCGCTCCATGTCCAATGCGAATCGAAGAAGCTGGTCCGGCTCAATGCTCAGCGATTGCCGGGCAGGCTGTTCGTTGCGGCTCCCGCGAGCGCTGATGCGAATATCGCCGCCAACGCGATCGAAATTCAGCTCGAGCCAAGTCGTTGCGGGTTGCGTCATGAGGAACGCCGACGAGATTGGTCCACCGAGCTACGGAGGAGCAAGTAAATCGTGAGGGTTCGTCAGCACAACAAGGTCGAGGTGGGAACATTCGCCCCGGTTCGCGCGCCAGTCCGTTCGACACGCCCAAAGCGACAGACAGCAACACTGTCGAACGAGAAAACAAACCTTGACAATCCCCGCAGGTCGCGATTTGGTAACCTATATGCGTTTTCGTCGTATTCCCCATCTGTCAGTCATTTTTTTGGCAATCCTCGTCGCTGGCTCAATGACCGCATCGTTTTCTCTGGCGCAAGACGACTGTCACTGTGACGCGCCGACGACCGAATGCCCTCCAGCACCGCCAAAGAATGTGGTCAAAATCGACTCCAATCCTCCGGAAGCCGAGATTTGGGAAGACGATACGTTCCACGGAATGGCTCCGCTCGAGATTCCGAACGTTTCTAGCGGAGAACATACCTACACGCTGAAATTGCCTACGTACGCGGCGACCAAAACGCTCCAAATCAAGGCCACAGGAACGCAATCATTCACGATCCCCCTCACCGAACTGCCGAAACTCACGGTGCATTTGGGTCCGGACATGGGCAAGAATGTAAAAGCAATCCTCACCATTGATCATGATGCAGTGGGTTTTCTGCCCGCGACCAAGCATATTGGACCTGGGCCGCATTTCATGCGCGTTTATGCGTCGGGGTACGAGCTCGTGAATCGCGAGATCGAAATCACGGCCGATACGACGTCAACCATTTCGCTCGACGAAAACGCGGGGTGGCTCGATGTGGGCACGACGAACTTCGAGGGCGAATGGAAGTATTCGAATCTCTTTGGGGTCCGGGTCGATGTCGAGCAACAATCCGATGATCAAGAATACTTGATGCCCCACGAGCGCATTTTGGATGAAGTCGAGAAAAAGTCGAAATTCACAACGGCGACGCCCGTCGTTCACGCCAAACTCACGCCTGGAACATACGCCATTTCCCTGCGCCCGCAGGGGTGTGAACAGGTCGAGCCGATAACGCAAGAAGTAACGATCGAAAAAGGAAAAACGACGTGGGTTCCCGCTGCATATCACGCGCCATTCCGACCGCCCACGAATGACGACGACGATGACACGCTCGATGATTGGCGAGATAACTGTTACGAAAAAGATCCCGACAAATTCCGGAGTCACTCCATGATTCGGGCGTGCAGGATCCTTGGGTATCGTTTGTCCCACCGGGCGATATTACGCCCGACGAAGAAAAACACCGTGGCGGCGCTGAAAACCGAAAAAGAGGCTCTGGCGGCCTTCGAGAAAGCATGCAAATCGCATGATGGCGCAGGCTGCCTCGGCGCTGCCTACCTCGTGCGTCGGGCCAAACTGCGCGCATGTCGCCTAATGTCCAGAGAATGCAGCCATGAACAGATTCTCGCCGAAGGCGCACATTTTCTCGATGCTGCATTCACGGATACACCGGAAAGCGTGAATACGGCCATGTGCTGGTACCGCCATGTCGTCGACGATGTCGATCCCTTGATACCTATGGCAGAAGATTACTTGGCCAAAGACGAACCCACGCGTCTTTCCTGGCTGGCCGTCGATTTCGGAGCATCGGCGGGCTATTTGCCGGCGGGCCGAGCGCCGGGCTATTTCGAATCGAACGCCCGGGCTTTTGTCAAGTTCCCGGATGGACCTCGTTTCTTGAGTTTTTATTTTAGCGGTGCAGTGAGTGGGAAAGGCGCTTTGGCAGAGAACTATTCCACGAAGTCGCATGAGCTCACCCGGGTCCCCTATGGCGGGTTGGGATTGGACGCGGGATTTAGCATTGGGCCCGATCCACAACGGTTTTACTTTCGTTCGACCTTTGGATTCTCGAGCGGCGAGTTCACTTCAATAGGATTTCGGGCAGCTGTTGGGCGCGCATTTGGCCGTCACGTGTTCGAACTTGGTACTGCATATGAAACGATGCCGTCACGCATCCTCGTCCTCGATGCATTTGGAGAGAAACTGACGACGAGCGCAAGCAACGGTAGGTGGGGCTTCGTTCCGTTCCTTCAATATGGATTCCGCTTCACGGAGCGGTAGGTGGGCGTCTGAATTCGTTTTACCTGTACGTGCTCGTCGAGCACCACTGCGAATCATCCTCCCATTGGACGTGTTTCGAGTGGTGGGGTTGTGACGCGGAATTTGTCCGTTTCCGAACCAAAGTTCGCACCCGAGACGACAAATTCAATAAATTCTGTTCCTTTCGGCAATTCCGATTTGCGGGGCCCGGCGCCAATGTCGGAGAACTGCCCAGCCTTGATCGAAATTTGGTACCGATCCCTGAATTCGCGCCCGATCTGTTTCTTGTCGCGGTCGTAAAAGTAGAAATAGCCCTGGTAATACGTGAGCGGCCGCGTAGCGTCCTTGTTGACGACGTGCATGAGCGGATATTCCTGGCCAGGCCCATCAGTGGTGTCGAACTTGCCCGTCCAGGTCACTTCCAAACTGGAAGGGCCGAGCTGGGCGCCCGAAGCGGCTGCCGCCGAAGTCGCACCAGCAGCCTTGGACGCAGAACCTGGCGCATTGGGCGAACCTTCTTTGGAATCCGTGTTGTTACAAGCAGTGGCGGCAAATGCTACGGACAATCCGAGCACGACGAGATGGGTTTTCATCGACCGACCGTAACAGCACAAAGCAACCTGTGTCTATCCTTTACTGACAAATGAGCACGTTCACCACACGACTGTTGACCGCCGCGATGAGCGCGCTGTAGAATCGCCCAGGACGGATGAGCCGCTGTTCGCCATGCCAACTCCTGCGAAAGCTGAAAAACTGCCCCGACGAACACGCTTGTGGCCATCAGAGTGCACGAAAAAGGTGCAGGAATGATCAATCAATCCATTCTTTACCGGCCCCCGAAAGACGTCGATTTCTTCGGGCGCGAAGCCGAGTTGCAATGGCTCGATACGTGTTGGCAAACCGGCGTTCACGTCGCGTCCATCGTGGACGAGCACAACCTCGGCAAAACGTCGCTCGTGACGAAATGGCTCGCAAACATGCGCGATGCTGGATGGCCTGAGGTCGAGCACCGGTACTTCTGGTCGTTTGCAGGGCAAGGCCCGACGCTCGGCACATCGTCGGATTGGTTTTTCACGGAAGCACTCGAGGCAATGACGGCGCAGGAGCACTTGGAAAATGCGCGCGCAATCATCGAGGCGACCGGGTACCATCGGCGAGATGAGGAAGTACGCCAATTGGAAACGGTGTTGCGAAAGCCCTGACATAGCACGCCTGGTGGGAAAATTTGCCCGACAAACACGCGGCGTGCTACAGTACCAGTCGATGCGTCACTTCAGCTCCTACGGGCCGGTCGAAGCCAAAGCTCATTTTGCCGTTGAACGCCGGGAACTGGTAGATCGTTGCGTCGCGCAGCTCCTTGGGCAGCCCGATGAAGCTGGTGGTCACTACTTCACCATCTGGGGACCGCGACAAACGGGCAAGACGTGGATCATGCGTCAAGCCATCGAGAAAATTCGCGAGAGGTATGGCGACAAGTACATCGTCGGCAAGATGTCTATGCAGGGGGCCATCATCGATGATCGTCACACCCCGGAAGAGTTGTTCCGATACTTGCCGAACCAGTTTGACCTCGCCTTCAAGCGAACCATCGCGAGGCCGTCGGAATGGGATGAATTTGCCGCGTTATTCAAGCGGGAAACAGGGCTATTCGGGGACGCACGCGTCATCTTGCTGATTGACGAATTCGACAGCTTGCGGCCGGACATCATCGACAAGCTCGTGTCCCTTTTCCGCGACATGTATCTTGCGCGAGATAACTACGTATTGCACGGTTTGGCACTCATTGGCGTTCGCTCCGTCCTGGGCCTCGATAGCCCGCGCGGATCGCCCTTCAACGTGCAGCGATCGCTCCAAATTCCCAACCTCACGCGGGATGAAGTCATCGAGTTATTTCGGCAATATCAATCCGAGAGTGGTCAGGTCGTCGAACCGAACGTCGTGGCGGCCTTGTACGAATCGACGCGCGGTCAACCAGGTCTCGTGAGCTGGTTCGGCGAATTGCTCACGGAAAAATACAATCCCGGGCCGGACAAACCCATTGCGCTGCTCCAGTGGCATCGTGTGTACCAGCGCGCCTTGCAAGTCGAATGGAACAATACCCTGCTCAACCTCGGGAAAAAAGCCCGGGGACCTTATCGAGCGGAAGTCATGAAGTTGTTCACGGACCCCAATGTCGCCTTCGCCTTGGAACAAGAATGGTGCAGCTTCCTGTACATGAATGGCATCATCGATGAGGCGGTCATTCCGGATCCGGGGAACGACTCCAACGAAAAGTCAGTTTGTCGATTTTCGTCTCCGTTTGTCCAGCATCGCTTGTATTCGGGCCTCACGTACGACATGTTCAAGGACAAGGGACCTTTGCCGCCGATTCCGTTGCTCGATGGGCTCGACGATGTCTTCACACCCGACGCTTTGTGCGTCCCGCCGCTGCTCGAACGATATCGTGATTACTTGAAGCGCTTGAAAGAAAACGGGATCGATCCTTGGATTGGTCAACCTCGGCGCCAGGATTTGCATTACACGGAAGCCGTGGGGCAATTTCATCTTTATGCGTGGCTCAAAAATGCGCTCGGCGATCGATGCGGGATCACGCCGGAATTTCCAACGGGCAACGGCAAAGTCGATTTGCTTTTGCGCGCCTCGCCCCACCAGGCCCTCATTGAAGTGAAAAGCTTCACGCAAACCTGGCAACTGCAAAGTTATCGCGAGCAAGCTGCTGGTTATGCAAAAAAACTCGGCCTTTCCGCAGCAACCGTGGTGGTCTTTGCGCCCACGAGCGACGATGCGATTCTGGCCAAACTCTCGAGCGAAATGGATGTGGACGGCGTACGGGTCTCGATTATCGCATTCGGATGGGTGTAGCAAGCTTCGTCTTCGAATCGCTACCCCTCACCAATACCCCAGCACCTTCCACCACGCTCCGCCAATGCCCAGCCACGTCACCACGTGCACGATGGACATGACGAACCCATTACGCCACCACGTCGACTGGTCGATATACCCCGCCCCGTAATAAATCGGCGCCGGCCCCGTGCCAAAATGCGTCAAACATCCGCAAACATTCGCGGAAATCGCAATCGCAAACGCCGCCAGAAACACCGGCGCACCTGCCGCGACTGCAATGGCCACGAGAGCCGCGTACATCGCCGTCACATGCGCCGTCATGCTAGCAAATGCATAATGTGAATACAAGTAAACCAAAAAGGCCACCACCAGCGCCAGCGTCCACGGCAGCCCCTGCAAGTGCGTGCCCACGCGCGAGGTAAACCATTCAATGAACCCGCTGGAATTGAGAAAGCCTGCAATACACACGACACTTCCCATCCAAATCAGCGTGTCCCATGCTTTCTGCTCCTGAAGCACGTCCTCCCATTGAATCACGTCCGCAAAAAGCATCACGCACACCGCGAGCAGCGCGACCTGCGTCGCCTCGAATTTGGTGAAGCTCGCCGTCGCCCACAAAACCAGTGACAAGACGAATACCCCGAGCATCATCTTCTCGCGCAAACTCATCGGCCCCATTTTCGTGAGCTCGCGTATGGCCAGGTCTTTAGCTTCCGGCGTGCGCTTTATTTCGGGCGGGCACAAACGATGATAAATGACGAGCACCGTGACGAATATGCCGACAATGCCCGGGACCATCGCCGCAATCGCCCAGCGGACCCAGGTGATTTCCGCGCCGACGGTTTTGGCTGCCAGATCCGCAGCGAGCGGGTTCGCCGCCATCGATGTCAAAAACATGGCCGAAACAACGATATCGCAATGAAACACCGCGGACATGAGGAACGAGCCAATACGTTTGGCGCTGGGCCCTGGACGAGATTCAAATGCCTCGCAAAGGCTATTGACCACGGGAAAAAGCACGCCTCCAGCTCGCGCCGTGT
>DAOMZH010000671.1:0-1758 GCA_035437985.1 Polyangium sp. (in: bacteria)
TGGCTCGTTTTACGAATCCGCCGGTGCAGCTCGACGAAAGTTCGCGCGCTCCGATTCCGATCCAAATGGCAGGGCTGGTGGCGATCGAAGTCGAAAAAGTGACGGGGGAGAGCGCGATACCGCTTACCCTCATTCAAAGCGACGACGCGATGATGCATGTGACGATGCTGGTGGATGGAATCGTAGACGAGACAATCGGGCTGATGGGGTTTGCCCAGGACCATTTTTCGGGCCGGTGGCAGCGCGGTACGCGTAATGAGAAATTTCTGGGTTCGGCCGTTCCCGGAAAAAAGATGAAATGGGCGGCGGACGTGTTGCACCTCGGTATGCTGGCGCCAGGATTGGCGTTTGGGGCGACGAAAGTCGAAAAGTACAAGGTGGTCGCGAATGGGATGAGTTCGGCCCGAGATCGCGGAGTATTGGTACGAGCCCTGGGGACACGCAGCGCGAGTATGGGTTTTACGGATCAGAACGGGGAAGTGACGTTGGTCGTTCCAAACTCAGGAGATACCAAGGTCATGCTTCCGTCATTGGACGGAACTGGGGCGAAAGCGTTGCCTCCCGATTTGGGAAATGAGATTCAGGTCAATGTGCCGATGTCTTCGGCTTGCTCGATTGCGGGGGAAAAGAAAACGGCATCGAACGGGGTGGGGGCGAGTTTTTGCAATGGTTTCGTTTGGGGGGATGAAAGTGTCCAGCCGCTGTTGCCGCCACAGCCGGAAGGCATCGGATGGCGGTGCGGAACGGACCAACCTGGAATTTGCGCGCTCGGAAGAACCACCATGGGTGGCGGTTGCGAGCCGATTATCAAGGCCATGCCGGAAATGTGCAATGGGCTGGATGACGATTGCGATGGGCAGGTCGACGAGGAGCCGGAAACGATGGCGGGCATTGGCGTCGATTGTATTGCGGACGCCATGACAAACCACTTGGGAAAAACGGCGTGTAATGCGTTCGGCGCTATCGTGTGCATGCCGAATGATGTACCGCCGCCGGATCCTCCGGAGTGTACGCCTGGCGAGACGCGCTTCTGTGATTACGACGGGCCGCCGGAAAAAGCTGGAATTGGCACGTGCCAGCCAGGCGTGAAAAAGTGTGACGCTGCGGGCAAGTGGGGGCCGTGTTCGGAAAGCGTTTTACCGAATACGCAAGAAGAGTGCGACGGGCTGGATGACGATTGCGATGGAACCGTCGACGAGGGCTGCGCATGCTTGCCGGAACAAACTGAACCATGTTACTCGGGACCAATGGGCACCCAAAACGTGGGCCCATGTAGCGCCGGCACCAAGACCTGCGACATGATTGGGCAATGGGGAGTTTGTCTGGATGAGGTTTTACCGGGAAGCGAAGCATGCAATGGCCTGGACGACGATTGCAATGGCACCGTCGACAATGGCATCGCGCCGCTCAATTGTGGCGTCGGCGCATGTGCGGTTACTGCTCCGGGATGCGTCAATGGCACGCCAGGAACCTGCACGCCTGGACAACCCAACACGGAAACATGCAATGGCATCGATGACGATTGCAATGGCACCGTCGACAATGGCATCGCGCCGCTCAATTGTGGCGTCGGCGCATGTGCGGTTACTGCTCCAGGATGCGTCAATGGCATGCCGGGAACCTGTACGCCCGGACAACCCAACACGGAAACATGCAATGGCATCGATGACGATTGCGATGGCACCGTCGACAATGGCATCGCGCCGCTCAATTGTGGCGTCGGCGCATGTGCGGTTACTGCTCCAGGATGCGTCAATG
>DAOMZH010000671.1:1858-2001 GCA_035437985.1 Polyangium sp. (in: bacteria)
GATGCGTCAATGGCATGCCGGGAACCTGTACGCCCGGACAACCCAACACGGAAACGTGTAACGGCCTCGATGACGATTGCAATGGGCAGGTCGATGACAATGCAGCCACGGTCGGTGATTCGTGCTCGACAGGGCTGAATGGC
>DAOMZH010000671.1:2101-6420 GCA_035437985.1 Polyangium sp. (in: bacteria)
CACTGGCACCAAGGTCTGCTCAGGGGGCAGCATCTCGTGCAGCCAAACGACACAGGCCTCACCGGAGCTGTGCAATGGCCTCGACGACGATTGCGACGGAACGGTCGATGACAATGCAGCCACGGTCGGTGATTCGTGCTCGACAGGGCTGAATGGCGTCTGTTCCACTGGCACCAAGGTCTGCTCAGGGGGCAGCATCTCGTGCAGCCAAACGACACAGTCGTCAGCGGAATCCTGCAATGGCCTCGACGACGATTGCGATGGCACCATCGACAATGGCATCGCTCCGCTCAATTGTGGCGTCGGCGCATGTGCGGTTACTGCTCCAGGATGCGTCAATGGCATGCCGGGAACCTGTACGCCCGGACAACCCACCACTGAAACGTGTAATGGCCTCGACGACGATTGCGACGGAGCGGTCGACCAGAATCTATTCTGTAACAACGTTTGTCTAACAGGGTGTCTTGGCGGGGTACCGAATGGAGCCTGCGAGCCCAATGAAAACTCGTTCAATTGTGCCCAGGACTGCGCGTGTGGGGACGGAACATGCAGCGGCAGCGAAACCCCGGAGAATTGCCACGCCGATTGCAAGTTCACGAACGATCTCAATGGAATGTGCGGAAATCACCATTGTGATCCATGGGAAGTCGATTACGGGACGCAAACGATCTCTTGTCAGGCCGATTGTTGGGATGGCGTGACGCGAGCCGGAATGATCTGCGGCGACGGCTCGTGCGCTCCGCAAGAAGACGCCACGAAATGCTCCGCTGATTGCGGTAACCCCCCAAGCAATAGCGCCTACGTCAACGGCAATGGCGTTTGCGATCCCGATGAACATTGGTCCACGAGCGTCGATTGCCCACCAAATATCGATGCAGGAACGTTCCTCAAAGCCGAATGCCAAGGGTATGCGCTTGTCGAGACATACGCCGACGGCAATGGTGGAACGACGTCACATACCGTGACGAACTGCTCGGAAAGTTGTGGAGCCGCCCCGTGGAAGATGTTGGAACCAGATCGCAGCCAAACCGGATTCAATGGTGTACAGGTGCTGCGTCCCGATTGCTCGATTTGCACCATCAGTGGGCTGTTCACGCCCAACATCGTCGGCGAACCAATACATGGACATGGTTGGGTCAGTGTGTACGACCAAAACTCGTTCGAAATGGAGCTCGATCCCAACACCTGCAATACCGCCATTTATCCCTACAATCCGGGAACGCCGTTTTACTCGTATATCATCCCGCTCGAATGGGCAAAGGTCGGCGAGAGACAATGTTCGCAAGCATCGCCATGCGACGCGCGCGATTGCACGGGCGCACACTATCCGCTCGACTCTGGAACCGTTGGCATCTGGAAACCCGCTTATGGGTCGTGGTCGATGTACGAGGCATATTGCCATTGAGCAACCGAACGAAATCGAGAAAGAACCGAGGTTAAACATGAATCGCACGAAATACACGATCTCGAAGGTTGCCCGCTGGACTTGTCTTGCGCTGTTGCTCGGCGGATGCGGCAGTTTGGCCGGGATGGACGACAATGACCTCGCAACGGCCATTTCTGCCCTGACACTCGGCACCGTTGATTTCACCACGCACACGGATGACGCGTGCGTGAACGGGTGCGTGGGTGCGCCCAATGGCACATGCGAAGCCGGGGAAAACAACTTCAACTGCGCGCAGGATTGCGCGTGCGGGGATGGGTCATGCAGCGGCACGGAAACGCAAGTCACATGTCCAAGGGATTGCAAATACGGTCCCAACGACGCCAACGACGAAAATGACTTTTGCGGAAACAGCCGTTGCGAAGCGTGGGAGCACAACAACGCCGGAGTGGACGGAGGAATCGCATGCGAACAGGATTGTCATGCCGGACCCGATCCTGTCGGCGCTACATGCGGCAATGCTCTGTGCGAGCCTGGCGAAACCAGTGCGAGCTGCAAAGCGGATTGCGGCAATACGCCGACGTGTGGAAATGGCACGTGCGAACCGGAAGCGGGAGAAACCTTCGCCACGTGCGATGCGGATTGCACGAACTTCAATGTGCCAGCCGGAAGGTTTGTCGGTACGTACTGCAGCGGATACGACTTGTATTCGCGGTATGCCGACGGCAACGGCGGGTTTGTCGATCACCTAGTCACCAAACTCGCGGGTGGATGCGATCCAGCGGCAAACGACACCGCTTATCCGTGGAAACTCATCTCCAACGCCGGAAATTGCAATGGATCGACCTTGCTGAAACCTGACGGGACACCGTGTACGATTGCGATGGCCAATTGCAATACGGATGCAACCTGGGCAACGCTCGGCGCCGAATACGAAATGGCGCAGGATCCCAACAAATGCGGGACGTACCGCTCGCACAATTCGACCTTCCAGCCCCTGGAATGGTCCAAGGTAGGCATGAAGGATTGCACGCAAGGTGGATGCCTCGTCTACCAATGCGGCGGGCAATCCAATACGGTGACCACGGGCTTCCAAGCCACCTGGCGCCCGCAAATCGCGCGGTGGTCGATCTACGCGAACAAGTGTCAATGAATCCAATCGTTGCGCAATCCTTCGCGCAAGCTTGATCCCCCCTCCAAACCTCACCCGTTCCCTTTCCCCACCCATCCACATTCGCCCAGCGTTACTCCCTCTCGGGACGCGACGCACACGTCCATTTCCCCTTGCGCAATGGTTCGCCCAACTCGCACATAGCCGTTCGTTCAACTTGTGCAGTTCGTTGCGCAACTTGACTTTTCCGCGGCATTTCCAGGCATTTTCTCATTGGTACGCCGGTTGCTCAATGACCAACCGAGGTCCCTGGCGCGCAGAGACACGCGCCCGAGCCTAGGAGGTATTGTTTTGAGAAACCATCGACGCGCATCTTTGGTCACGCTGGCGCTGTGTACGCTGCAGCTATTGGCGGGTTGTCGTGACGAACGCACGGAAAAACCGAATGAAACACCAGCCCCGGGGAGTTCGGGAGAACTTGGGGGTGGAGGCAGCGGCAATGCGGGGAATGCCGGCGGGTTTGGCGGGAACGATAACGTGAGTTCAAGTAGCTCAAGTGGTTCTGGGGGCTCAGAGAGTTCGAGTACCTCGACCAGCTCAAGTGGCTCCGGGGGCTCGACCAACTCAAGTGGCTCCGGGGGCTCGACCAGCTCCAGTGGCGCCGGGGGCTCGGGTGGCTCGGACAACCCAGACGCCGGCCCCGAAACACGGGCCCATTTCAGCCTTAGGGCCGCAGAGGACGTCGCTAGTGTCGATTTCGAGATTCGGCGGGTGAGTTGCGACGGGAGCCCCATTCAGCCATTTACGCATCGACAAAACGTCCCAGTAGGTACGGCAGGCGCCGACGTTCTCGTCGACTTATTCGTGTTGCTGGAGCCTGGTTGTTACGATGTCGTCGCTACGCCGCTCGATACCACCGGAAACCCCTCGCAAACATGCAGCCCCGCTTATTACGACAACCTGATCGTTGTCGATGGAACGACGACCGAAGTGGGCCTCGTGAGCCAATGCGAAGGCAAACCCATGGGTGCGGCTGATATATGGTTGGTCTTGAATCATCCGCCCGTCATCAGTGGCGTGACGTTCAACCCCGACAAATGGGTTCCCTATTGCAGTACGCAAACGATATGCGTCGAATTCACGGACAAAGATGGCGATCCCATCGATATCGATTGGCGACAACGCAGTGGCGCACCGCTCGCTTCGGGTCCGACGGAGCTGCCCGAGCAATACGATCCCGTGACTGGAAAAACCACACAATGCGCAACGCTCGTACATTCCGTACCAGGCACAGTGGCCATCGAAGTCATTGCTTATGACTTGATGCAGGCCCCAGGTGGCGGACTGATGCGCATCGAAGACTTCTACCGGCAGCTCGGCTTGCCCTACACGTCGCATGATTCGTTATCGTTTCCCTCGCACGGACTCAGTACACCGAGTTGCCCTTGCGTCGCGTCGACCGAGATTTGCGACAACATCGACAACGATTGCGACAGCCAAAACAACGAAGGTTTGTCCTGCGTCTGTTTGCCTTTCCAGACCGTGTCCTGTTACGGAGGTCCGACAGGTACGGCCGGCGTCGGCGTTTGTCGAAGTGGCGGACGGACCTGCAAATTCGATGGAAGCGGCTACAATACCGAATGCAGTGGTGCTGTCCTGCCCTCGATCGAGCAATGCAATGGTAAAGACGATGATTGCGACGGACAAACCGATGAAGGGCTGAATTGTCCGCCGTGCATGGCCCCCAGCGCGCGAGATTGTGTGTATACGGGTCCTGCGGGCACGGAAAACGTGGGTATTTGTCGCGCAGGAAGACAGATTTGC
>DAOMZH010000672.1:0-6417 GCA_035437985.1 Polyangium sp. (in: bacteria)
AAGGGGACGGTCATCAGCTTCAAGAGCTGCGGCGCAAATGCGAACGAACCGAATGCACCCACGATGAGCGCGATCATGCAAACGGTGAGACGCTTGCGCAGTTCGTCCAAATGCTCCCAGAAGCTCATGGGAGATCCGCCGTCTTCTTCGTCGATCAGGGGCGGTTTGGCGGGAGGAACCACGCCTTTGGGAGCTGTCGCGCTCATACCGAAGTTGCGCCTCCCGAAGAGGTCTTGTCAGCATTCGCTCCCATGGGATCGGCGGTCGCCACCGCTCCATACGGCGCAGCATCATCAGGCAACGCGCCGTAGGAATCACAGCCAAGCAGCGGATATTCTCGCTCGCGCGGTACCTTGCCGGGGATCTCTTCGATTTTGGTCTCGGGAGGTTTGTCCTGGGCGGGTTTGTCGAGGAGCGAAGCTGTCGGCACGATGCCCGACTTCGATTCGGATGGCGGCGTGAGGCCCGTTCTTGCAGCGGGTCGCGATCCGCGGGCCGGAGGAACGACGGGAGCTGGTTGCGCCATGCGTTCGAGACCATCGAGCACGTTGATGTTCTGCAACGCGCGCAGCTCCTGAATACTTCGGTCGATGCCTTCCTCCCGCATGAGCTGATCAATGCCGCTTTGCGCGCGCAGATCGGTACTCATGCGCCGAATACGCGACACCCATTGCCCTGCCGTGCGCATCATGCTCGGCAATTGACGCGGACCGACCACGACAATGGCGACGATGATGAGCAGGACGACTTCACCGAAGCCGAGTCCGAACACGCGTCGAAACTAGCGCGCTATGGAGTTCGGATCCACCGCCTGCCGTCGAAGACGCTCTTTCCTCAGCAACCAGCCGAGTTACACGTGGAGGGCGCATACATCTCCCGGCAGAAATTGCGTCTTGCCTCCATCTACAGAAGTGCCCGACAACACCGGACTCAGCAATTGACGCGAGGTGGCGCGTGTGTGTCAAAGACGAAGGTGCGGGCGAGGTTTGTCTCAGCAACCGACGATGTGGATCCGTTTTCCTTGGTGCTCGACATCCCGCAAGAAGAGTTTTTCCTGCCAAGGTACTTCCTTGCGTAGGTCAAAGAGAACGAGCCATCCTTCGTTAGTGCCCATCTGATCGAGGTAGCCCCAGAGTTGCAGGGTTCCCTTGGCTTCCGTTTCCGAATCACGGCGTATCTTGATTTCGATTGCGTGTCGCTTGTCTTTCCAATGAATCAACAAGTCGATTGCCCTGCGGCCTAGACCATACTCTCGCCTAATGATCCCGCCACCATTGACGATTCGTTGCAAGTAGGCCATGAGCAGCAAGTGCGGCCCTGATTCGCGATATTCGAATCCTTCGGCGGCTAGGTGTCCATCCTCGCGCCAAAACGTTTGCCAATCTGTAACCAGTTTAGGCATGTCGAGCGAGCCGTCCTCACCAATGTACCAAGCTGATTCGTTCTTTATCTGCATCTGATGGTCGTTGTTGAGGGCTCGGGGGATTACCTCGCGGTAGATGGGATTGGCGATTTGGTATTGGCCCCGAACTTTCGCAATGAGCCCCAGACCCAGTGCGTAGGCGAAATCTTCATGAATGACATCGGTGCCCGTCATATTACCGGCCAACATCGTATCGAGAATTCGTTGCACCCTGGGTTCGCGTAACCTGGAGATCAACGAATCAATATGAGTTCGTCGTTCCAGAATGATGGTTTCTTTGGCCGCTTCGACATGTTCGGGCACAATCGTCACGCGCCGATCTTTGACGTCGCGGCGCGTAATCTGATCGGCCAGGGCACTCGTCAACCACGGATGTCCTCGGCCCAATTCATAAATCAGGGCCGTGGCTTCTGGCGCAAACACTTGTCCCGTTTTCGTCGTGTGTTGCCCCAAAAGCTCTTTCACGTCTGCCTCCGTGAACGGTGCAATCGACAAACCCCCCACCGTGATGTTGAATGGGGAACTGGTTCCGAGCCACGAGACGGCTTTTTGATCTTTTTCGCTTATCGTATAATCGCGGACGGTACGTTGCCCAATCAGCACCACACTCGCGGGAAATGGCGTTTTTTGCCGGTCGATATATCCATCCCGCAACTGGGTCAAGAACGAAACGACAGCTTTGCCCATAAGCGCGTCGGCTTCGTCGAAAAAAATGGCGAGCGGATGGGGAGCACGCGCCGCCAAGTCTCGAAGATAACGTAAAAGAAATGTCCGCGAAGGTTTGATTTTCCGAACACTGGACGCCGGTATTCCGAGCTCGGGCAAATCCCGCTGCACGGCATGATCGAGTTTCTCGCGGATGACCTCGAATACGAGCATCGGCGAATCCGTATCGCGAGCGGTCTGCACATCGACGTACAATGCACACCACGAGCCGCTCGCGTTCAAGTGGTCGACCAACCATCGAGCGCTCGTCGTTTTGCCCGTTTGCCGCCCCGCCGTGAGCGTAAAATATCGGCGTTCGTCGATGAGTTCCAGCACCTCCTCCAATCGCCGTTCGGGCGGAATCATGTAGTGCTCGTCAGCAATACACGGGCCTGCAGTGTTGAACGAGGGACGCATGACCACGATGATAATCAAATGCCGTGCGTCTGTCCAATTTTATTGACTGAAGTGCCCGATTGCGTGATTCGAGTATGGTTCACGCAATCAAGAAATTTTCCAGAAAAACTCCAACATTATCGACGTACCTCGCCAAACTCGTTTAATTGTTTGGACATGAATCCGGCGCAGCGACCGAATGCCGAGGAATTGGTGAATCGATTTAGCGCACTCGCCTAATCCGTTGCCGAATCTGGATCCACCATCTGTCGGCGCCGCCGCTCTTTCACCAAGGGCCTCGCGAGTTGCCCACACGCAGCCCCAACATCTCCACCGCCAGAATAACGCACAATCGCGCCGACTCCGCGCGTCAGCAATGTCGCGCGAAATGCTTCGAGGCGCTCGGATGGAGAAAACGGATCGGACTCACCGTTCGCAGCAATCGAGTTGTACGGGATCAAGCTGAGCCGCGGACGAACCCCGTTGGTCTCGGCAAACGTTTTACAAACCTCAGCAAGCGCCAGCGCGTCTTCGTCCGTGTCGTTCACGTTCGCCAAAAGCGTGTACGCGAACATCGGCGAGTGGCGGGTGCTGCGCGCATGTTCACCTACTGCTTCGAGGACTTCCCGCAAGGAATGCGCGTTGTCGATCGGCATGAGTGACTTGCGCTTTTCCGGCCGCGCCGAGCCCATTGATAGACCAAGACGAACCCCAGGAACTTCGCGCATGAGCAGGCGAATGCCCGCGGGCAAACCCGACGTGCACACCGTGATGTTGCGCATGTCGATCGCCATCGCGCTGGGATCGCTCATCACGCGAATCGCCGCGATGACCCGCTCGACGTTCGCCAATGGTTCGCCCATGCCCTGAAAAAGCACTCCATGCGTGCGCGGCTTGATCCCTGCTTGGGCAAGCTGCGCCGGAGGCTCGTTCTGCAAGTCTGTTCGTACACGACGAACTTGCTCGAGGATCTCCCAAGTTTCGAGGTTCCTTCCCAGACCCATCCGTCCGGTCGCGCAAAACGCACACGCGAGGGCGCAACCAACTTGCGACGACACGCATACGGAAAAACGTCCCGGTTCTTCGAGCGGAATACGCACGGTCTCGATGATCGCTCCGTCCGCTAAACGAAAGGCGTACTTGACAAACGGATCTTGCAAAGACGCGGAACGTGTTTCGAGGTCGATCGTCGGTACGTGACCAACGGCTCGAGCAGCATCGAGCGCCACGCGGCGGATCGTTGCGGGAGCGCGGGCAGGCAAAACACCCGTACGCTGAACCGTGGACACGATACGTCGCGCATCGACGAGTTCGATGTTGCAAACCCGCGCGAGTTCGTCGGGAAGGATGGCTTGAAGGGCAATCGGCACTGGAACTTGTTCTCTTAGCGGATGCGGACGCGAGGATCGAGCATGCTGCGACGGTTGGCTCTTCCCCAGGCGGCTCGAGGGATCTACCGTCGCAAGTGCATGGTCGTTCGTTGGGCTCTGGGCGTCGTGGCGGTGCTGTTCGTGAGTGCAGGTGCGCGTACTGCTCACGCGTCGCCCGAGGACGTGTTTGGTTACGGTCCGCGAACGATGGCGACAGGCGGCGGTGGTGCCGCAATGGGTCGCGGATTCGAGGCGGTTTGGGGCAATCCGGCGCTGCTCAGTGAGTCCCGAGAACGTGAGCTCAACGTTGGATTTCTTGGCGCACGTTTCGATCTGCGGGCACCGGATCGCATCGACTACAACCCGCTCGCGGGAAGCTTCATCGGGGCGGTTTTGCCCGTGCCTTTTGGCGGTGTGCTGAAAGATCGCGTGACGCTGGGGCTCGGGTTTTTCACGCCGTTCGACGTGATCGTGCGGGGTCGCATTTTGTACCCCGAAACGAAGCAGTTTCTCCTGGCCGATCGCACCGCATCCGTGGCTGTGCAAGTGGCGATGGGTGTGGATCTGGGCCACGGAATTCGCATCGGCGGAGGCTTTGCAGCGCTCGCGGCACTCACGGGATCCGTGATCGTGGCGACCGATGCATCCGGGCGAATTGGTACGGTCGTGGAAGATACGCTCGTCGCGGCGTATGGACCGCTCTTGGGTTTGTCTTACGAACGTAAAGGATATCGTGTGGGGCTCACGTTCCGCGGCGAACTCTCGGGACGATTCAACGTCGTGATCAATGTGCGTGATCTGGGGCAAATCGAGGTTCCACCGCTGAACATTTCGGGGCTCGCGCAATACGATCCAATGCAGTTTGCCCTCGAAGCAGCGCGTATCAAAGGGCCGTGGCACGTGACTGCAGGGCTCACCGTGAAGAATTGGAGCGCGTATCCAGGGCCGGTCGAAGCGACCGTGCGTTGTCCGACGACGGATCCCGAAACGGGTGAACCGATCACGGATGAATGCGGAGCGCTCGTGCCTGCGCCGGTGAATTTCTCGAACACGGTCGTGCCGCGGATCGGTGTGGAGCGACTGATCGATGTGAAGTCGACGGTCAGCATGGCGCTGCGAGCGGGATACTTTCTGGAGGTTTCGCCTGCGCCGGAGCAAAAACAAAAAGCCAATCTCTTCGACAACACGCGCAGTGTGTTTGGCGTGGGATACGGGATCGAGCTGAAGCCGCCGATGCCACGCATTCGTTTTGACGTGGCGACGCAAGTTCAAGTGCTGCATCCCCAGACACACGCGAAGGATCCTCAGGTTTTGCAAGACAATCCAGGCCCCGCGAAGATCGACACGAGTGGCTTCGTCTACGCGGGTGCAGCAACCGTGGGGGTGGGATTCTGATGCGCACCTCGAGGTTTGTCTTGGCTGCTCTTGGCGCCGTCTCGATCACCGCGGGCACTGGTGAGGCTTGGGCGAGTGCTCCAGGTACGTACGGATTTTTCTCGCGGTCAGCGGCGCTTGGTGGGGCTGTTGCCGCAGATGCTCCCGATCCTTCGGCCTGCTTTTACAACCCCGCGGCGCTCGTGAGTGCCCCAGGTTTGGGTTTGTCTGTCGGGTACATGTACGCGGACAATCGTTTGCGCATCAACGGAAAGGACAACGACGTCGTCGATGTGCATGGTTTGACCGCGGGCATCGTGGCGCCGGGACACATTGGCCGTTTGCCATTTGCCTTCGGGATCGCGACGTATCTGCCTGACGATGGTTTGTCGCGTATTCGCGCGCTCCGTCAGGAAACGCCGCGCTGGGAACTGTACAACGATCGCCCAACCATCCTGTTTCTCACGGCCCAAGTCGCGATTCGCCCTCTGCCGTGGCTCGAGATCGGTGGCGGTGTGGCGTTTCTTGCGGCTACTCGCGGGCGTTTTGGAATCCGCGGAAAAGCCGACGCGATTCACATCTTCGACTCGCAACTGGAACACGAAGTCGATGCGGATCTGACGTCGATTCGTTATCCGATCGCGGGCGTGCGGTTCAAGCTCGGAAGTCTTGGTTATCTAGGGGTTGCTTATCGTGGCGAGACCAAACTGAACCTCGCACTGCAGGCCGATCTCGCAGGATCGATCAACTTCGCCGGGGTCGACGTGCCGCTCACGTACGCGCTCGCAACCCGCACGATCGACGCGTTTCAGCCGCAGCAAGTCGTCGCCGGTTTTTCTTTCCAAATGATCAAACGCTTGCATGCAAACTTGGATGTGGGCTGGGTCGATTGGTCGGCGTATGAAAGCCCGACGGCGCAGACGACTGCGCATCTCGAGGCAACTCCGCCGCCCGAATTCAACATCGAGCTGCCCGAAGATCCCAAAGCGGTCGACGTGCTTGCTCCGGCGTTTCGAGATCGCTTCGTGCCGCGGATCGGGATCGAGTATGTGTTCGGGTTTGGCTCGGAACGTAAGGTGAGTGGTCGAGACGAATCGGCGAAAGCGTTCGAGGTTCCGCTGCGCGTGGGTTACGCGTACGAGGCTTCGC
>DAOMZH010000673.1:0-6407 GCA_035437985.1 Polyangium sp. (in: bacteria)
GGTACAGCCATTTCGTCGGGTACGCTTTACCGAACGAGTGCCACGCGCTAGCCTCCCGCCCGCGACGAGGAACGCAACGAATGGAGGCACGATCCGACCGTATCGCCCGGCTGGAAGAAAAGGCGGATCTCGCCTTTCCGAACGTCATTGCCGCTCGCGCCCTTTCGGCCTCCACCCTGCTCCGATTGCAGGAACTGCTCGCGGGACAAGGCGTCGACGAAACGAGCATCGTGGTTTTCGGATCGTTTGCCCGCGGAGAGTACACACCAGGCAGCGACATCGATTGGACATTACTCGTCGATGGTCGGGCGAATGACGAGCACTTTCAGCGTGCCCTCGCGATCACCCGCATCCTCGCGGAAAACAAGTTTCAACCGCCGAGTCCTTTTGGCGTGTTCGACAATGTTTCGTTCAGTCATGCGCTTTTGCACCTCATCGGCGGACATGACGACACCAATCGCAATACGACCCAACGCATCTTGCTCTTGCTCGAATCGCTAGCGATCGGCCACTCGGACGCGCACGAACGCGTGATCGAACTGGTCTTGCATCGTTATGTTTCGGATGACCGAGGTCTTTTGTTCTCAAAACGAAATCCGCTCGTCCCGCGTTTCTTGCTGAACGACATCATCCGCTACTGGCGCACGATCACTGTGGATTTCGTGAGCAAGCAGCGCTGGAAAGGTGGTTGGGCGCTGCGCAACGTGAAACTTCGTATGAGCCGCAAGCTTTTGTTCGCGAGCGGTATGGTGGCTTGTTTTGCGCTCGAACTATTTGGTAAAGACGAACGGTGGCGTGACGCGGGCGGAGTGGATCCGGCACGTGTGGTGCAGTTCGTGCGGCAAAGGTTGCGTCTTTCGCCATTGGAACAAATGTGCGATGTGTTATTGCGGCCTGGTGTGTCCCGAGAAACGGCGCAACAAATCATTGGCGCATATGACACGTTCATGGGCATTCTCACGGACGACGAAAAACGTCGCCATTTGTCGGACTTGCCCCTGGACGAACTCGGTACCGACAGCCTTTTCAAAGAGGCGACGAGTTTGACGTATACATTTCAAACGGGCCTCGACAGCATCTTCTTCGAAGACGAAGAAATAGGTTCGCTCGTACGTCGCTTCGGGGTTTTTTGACGAATGGCCGATCCCGAGCAAAACGAGAGTGCTGCGGGGGCAACCGGGGCCCAGCCGCGCACCACGCGTCGTGGTTTGACAGTCGTCGGGCTCGTGTTTGCCCTCGCTATGGCGGCGCTCGAAGCAACGGTTGTTTCTACCGCAATGCCGACAGTCACGGGGGAACTCGGAGGCATTGAGTATTATTCCTGGGTGACCAATGCTTATTTGGTGACCTCCGCGATCACGGTGCCGATTTTTGGCAAACTCGCCGACTTATATGGTCGGAAACCTGTATTGCTGTTTGGGATTTTTGTTTTTCTGCTTGGATCCGGGGCCAGTGGCGCGTCCCAATCCATGCTTTCGTTGATTGCATTTCGCGCATTGCAGGGGCTAGGCGCCGGAGCGATGCAACCCATGCCGCTCATCATTCTCGGCGATATTTTTGGACTCGAAGACCGGGCAAAAGCCCAAGGGGCATTTGGCGCCGCGTGGGGCTTTTTCGGATTGGTGGGACCATTATTGGGTGGATTGATCGTCGAGCACGTCTCGTGGAGGTGGGTTTTTTATATCAACATCCCATTTGGCATCTTATCAGCCTTTGTGATTCTCACGGCGTTTCATGAACGAGTGCAGCGAAATACGAAACCAAACCTCGATGTCGCCGGTGCACTGCTGCTCATGCTGCTCATCGTGACGTTGCTCATTGCGGCAGGACGCACCGACGGCGCTGCTCCATTTTGGTTTGCCGCAGCAGTACTCCTCGGTGCCTTCGTCGCGGTCGAACGGCGGGCGTCCGAGCCAATCCTGCCTCCGCACGTCTTCAAAAATCGAGTGATTACGACAGCTTCGATCATCAATGCCACAGCTGGTGGCTGCATGTTTGCCATCGTAACGTTTGTCCCTCTATACATTCAAGGGGTTCGTCACGGAACAGCAACGCAGGCGGGTAGCTCCATTTCGCCCATGTTTGTCGGATGGCCCATTGCGAGTTTCATTGCTGGAAGAATCGTGGCCAAGGTTGGCTTTCGCCCGCTGGTGCGTATTGGAATCATTCTTGTGACGTGCGGGACGATGGCCTTGGCGTTATTTACGCACAATGGCGGATTGCCCATCATGGTCACCTCGGCGCTGTTTGGGATCGGCATGGGTTTTGCCAACATTGCTTTGGTCATTGCCGTACAAACCAGTGTTTCTTGGGAATATCGGGGCGTCGCAACGGCGAGCACGATGTTTTTTCGAATCAACGGAGGCGCCATTGCGGTCGCGGTGATGGGCGGCATTCTCGTGCGCGCGTTGGCGGTCGATCCGTCGATTCCTCCAGATGCCGCGAGCCAAATGCTTTCTCGCGAAGGTATGGCGGGGATTGCCCCGGAATTATTGGAAAAAGTCGCCGGGTACCTCGAGGGTGGGCTAGGGACGATTTTTTATGCGATTGCTGGCTTGTCGGTCGTGGCTCTCATCGCCGCACTATTATTTCCCAATGTGGCTCCACCAGCGACGTCCCGAGCCGACGTCACGCCCATGCCGCATTGAATTGATTTCGCATCATTGCCCGGCGTTCGTCGCCGGCATCAAACTCGTTAATGGGGCGACGTAGGAACTCTGCCAGTTTTCTTCAAAGAACGTGGCAAGTCGTGCGGGTATTTTCCCTCCGCCCGAAATGATGACTCCGACATTGCGGCTCTTCAAAAAATAGTCACCTTCCCAATTGCTCGAACCCACCCATGCCGCCTGCCCATCGACGACCATGTATTTGGCGTGAGCGACGCGGGCAAACGGAATTTCGCCCCCAGACCACGCCGGGATTTTGATGACCCCAATCTCGATGACCGTCGCGAGATCTTTGAGCATATCGCTGTCTTTCAACGCCCACTCGCTCACGAGCAAACGCACTTTCACGCCCCGTGCAGATGCTCGACGCAACGCTGAATCTATTTCGAGGAACTGATTTCCTGCACGATTCACGGTTTTGTATTTGAGGACCTGCACCAAAACCGCTTGTTTGGCTCCATCAATGAGACCGATGATTCGCGGCAATTCCCAAGATTCTTCGCGCGGTAACCAACTCTTCGGGCTCGCCACGAGCTCCACGTGTTGTCCATCGATGGGCGGAAGTGGACCAACGAAAGATTTGTCTTGCACCCGGATCGTGCGCTCCGCGCCTCCCGCTATTGCCCAATCGGTCTCGAAGATTTCCAGCAAGAGTTTGGACAGTGTTGCGGAATCAACTTGCACGCCCATTTCTTGAATATGGTCCAATGCGCGCCAATCGAAGTTTTGACTACCAACGAATGACTTTGTTCCATCGACGACGAAGTATTTCGCATGTTGCACCCCGCCAAACACGGAATCACCGTCGATGCGTCGGATTTCGAGTCCCCCGCTTTCGAGACGTTCGAGCGTCGACCGATATTGGGGTATGAATTTTTCGTCGAGAAGAATGCGAACTTTGACGCCCCGTTTTCGCGCTTCAGTCAGCGCTTCGATGAGCGGAGTGAGTTTGCTCGAGGGCAACCACTGAGGATCGGCTTCGCTCGCATAAAAATTGGCCATGTCGATCGTGCGTTTGGCATTCTGAAACAAGTTGCGCCAAGTATCCGGGGCATTGGCAAGATCTGGCCGATCGAGAGTCGTTTCGCTAGGTTCCGATTCGACGAGCGTGAGCGAAGTCGGGGCGATTTGCGGACGCTCGGGAGCTGATTCGAGGGGCATGCAACTCAGCAACAATGCAGACAGAAAAGCGAAAGTGGCGCGCGACATTGGTGCCATGATGGCACGCATGCGACGTCATGAAAAGCGCATCAACGGATGATTCGTTGCTCACGTTGTTTCACGCGGACGTTGGGCGTCAAATCGAGGCCGATGTTCACCCCGAGCGTCACGCGCACATCGTGAAGCGGCGCCAATTCGAGCGTTGCCGGAACGAGCCGCCAGGTCGTGTCGAAAAACGCCGCAATGGGTTCGTCGTTGATGGCAATTAACGTTCTTTCGAGCCGAGTGTGCGCAAATGCGCCCACGGCCCAGCGTCCTTCGCTGGACCAATGCGGCACGACTTCGCCGCGCGTGTCCCAATCCCAAAGACCGTCGAGTGACTCGACGCGCACGCGCAAGGAGCCTGCCGTTCCCGGGGCAATTCGATGCACGATACGCGGCCCCGCGAGCGAATCGGACGTACCCGTTCCCGTTTGGGCACCAAATAAATCGATATCGTAACGAATACCAACCCCAATTTCGATGCTGCGTCCTGGATTGTCCGATCGTAATGGATCCACGAATGCGGTCGCATGTGCCACGCCCACGCGCATGAAGGCCACGGGCAAACCATCTCGAGCCCCAAGCGGTGCAGCACGAGTCACTGTAACGCGCCCGAATTCGCTATCGACCCCAATATCGAAAGGAAAGGGGATGCTCGCCGGTGGTGAGCTCGGTAAAACGATACGCGGGGCCAAGTCATGCCGATGTGCCGAATTCGAATAGAGTGTGGCATCGAGTGCGGGCATGTCGCCAAATGGATCGGTGAAAGGCGCGACCCAACCCGTCAGAAATCGATGATCCACTTGCCATTCGATACGCGCCCGCCCTTCTCCCGAGGCATTTCGCCGCCGAAATGAAATGCCCGATTGCAATTCGAATCCTGCCCCCAATTTGTTGTTCGTCGTCCGAAAAAGAGCGGTTGCGGCACCCAATCGAATCCGGCTTTCCGGATCGAATTGGACGCGAAATCGGTGTCCCTCTTTCGACACCCGAAAATCTCCATCTTCTGCCGTGGCGAGCGAAGCCGACGTGATGATCGTCATCACGCTGGCCACGACGAGCGCGCGAGCTTTCACGGATCCTCGAAATCCGGCATGGGCTCGAATACGCGCGGGGGTGCTCCGAACGACATCCGCAGGCCCGCGAGGAATCGCAATTCGACGGCGCGCAGGTCACGGGAGAAGTCATTTTGCGTGCGCCCTTCGGTCGCTAAACGCACCGAAAGAGGCTGATCATTGATGGCAATGAGCACTCCTTCATAAGCGAGTGACCCGGACAAACGATTTACGGTCGCCCCCGTGTACTCGCCCGAAACCACCGTCGATCGTCGGAATTGCAGGTCCGTGAACAAGTAGTGCAATCCGCCTTTGCCGAGGCTCACGCGCGATTTCGCGGCGACTGTGGGGCCCAAATAATAATTCGCCGTTTTCCCGGCAACCGAGGAGCGATCCGCCCAATGCGCGCCAGCATCCGCCCCAAATTGAACGCGAACGTTGCTGTACATGTCATTGGATTGCCAAGGATTGTAGGCGATATGGAATTCACCGAACTCCATATCGAGCGCCCTTTGAAAAGACGGCTGCCGATCGAGAATGCTCAAGATGCGAAAACCCCAGCCCATTCGCGGCAATACCGGATGAACCTCGGGTTCGCCGAAGAACGTGCTCACCCAAAAAGCTGGTCGGCGATGTTCGTGCTGATAATCGTAGGCAAACAGCGTTCCACTCACCTCGAAGTCCGCGAACATCGCGGAACCATCGAGGATTCGAATATCGTGACGTGAACGATTGCGAGGAGAGAGAACGCTGAGAACGATACCGATTTCAGCACTGGCGCGAGCAAATGGAAATCCTGACGGAACCTCGAATCCGCGATTGGATTGCAACGTGGGTGCCCAACCTACACCAATGTAGAACCGATTCAGTAAATCGAATTTAACTTGAAATGCGCGCCCAAGCTCACTACGGGCATAGCCCGGAGGTGCTTCGGCGATGGCGCGCACCAGCTTCGTGCGGCTCGTGAGCGCCTTGTATTCGTCAGGACCGCGATGTTCACACGGCAAAACACGCTCGATGGGATCCCCGGTGCCTTCCATTTCATTGGGAGCACTGAGACAAACCTCCTTGCCTCTGGTGTCCAAAAAGCATTGGACCCGGACCGTTTTGCCATTTGTAAGGTCATAACAAGTAACCGGTCGATCGTAACTCATGACCGGCAAGGTCGGTTCGTCCGCGGCGCTGGCCGATGAAACAACCGCAAGCGTAGCGACGAAAGACGTCACGAAAGGCAGCGTTGTCGAATAACGTGGCACGGTGGTTCCCCTCGAGCGTAAGAATGACGCTGTGCAAAGGTTATGATACCTCGCACCTGGTACATTGGCACGGAATCGTTGCACAGATACCGGATGCATGCATCATGCCCGGGCCTTGCAGACGAAGGACATCGCCCGTTTGTTCTAAAAAGATAGAACATTCTTGTTTTACCCTTTGCCGCTGTGCGAAATGGCTGACGCGTCGCGTTGACTATTTCGTACGCGAT
>DAOMZH010000674.1:0-6407 GCA_035437985.1 Polyangium sp. (in: bacteria)
AGTACAAGCAGGCGCAAACTCTTGGGTGTCTGCGGAACGAGCCTTGGCCGGATGAGAAATCCGCATCGCGGTCGAATGGCTGCCTATTGCCGGGGCACGTCGAATCGTGATACGGGGTTGTAATGACGACTTTCAAGGCTCGATTTTACAAACTCGTTTTCACGGCCCTGCCCATCATTGCCGCCACATGTGCCGAGGGCACGACGGGTAATTTCACGACCGCGGGGGGCAGCACGGCGGCAGAATCGTCCTCGTCGGCCAGCGGGATGGGTGGCAATGCGGGCGGGGCGGGAGGGGCAAGCTCGTCATCTTCAGGCGCGGCCGGCTCCGGCGGTGGGTCCGACGGGGGCTGCAAGATGGATATGGATTGTTTGTCCGGGCAATGGTGCAATGCGGGAGCTTGCAACGATTGCAATACGGACGCCAAGTGCGGAGCCAGTTGTATGCCTTGTGCCGACCCGACTGCGCATTGTTCGACGACGGGTCCAATGCCGGTTTGTGTTCAATGCGTAGCGGATACGGATTGCGCAACCGGCGCGACGTGTGTTGAGGGATCGTGCAACGACCCGTGCGCCATGTCTGCCGTGACCTACGATTTCGAGGCGGGTGATCAAGGATTCACGCACATACCCACGAGTAACATAGCGGGTGACGACCCGTGGGAACGCGGCCAGCCTTCGGGATCGATCATGTGCCACGGCGGGACGATTTGTTTTGCCACCAATCTTGGTACGAGCGGCTATTCCAATTGCCAAACGGCCGCATTGGTCTCGCCGGCGATTGACCTCAGCAAGTGCATGGGCACGACCAAGGTGGTCACATTATCATTTTGGCATTATTACGAATTCGAGCCCAAGTCATCGGGGAAGTGGTTCGATGGGGGCACGCTTCAGGTTTCTGCCGACAATGGCGCGACATGGACGGACACCTCGACGAACCAACCGTACCAAGGGGTGATTGCTGGTGCTTACGGGAATTGCACCCCGGACCCGGAAATTGGTGGCCATCAGGGCTGGTCGGGTGACATACCCGGTGGGGTTTGGGTGCAAGTATCGACGGATCTGCCCATGAGTTTTTTGGTGCCCCAGTTCAAGTTTCGTTTTCTTTTCGGCGTGGACGAAGCCGGGAATTTTCGGGGTTGGTTCATCGACGATGTGGCGGTCACGCCGCATTGACCTCGTTCGCCTGAGGCGGTAAAACCATTTTGGATGATATCAAGACCGTTGGCGGTCTGGATCAAGTGGGCCCACAATGACTACCTGTTGCCAAGAGCCTGTAACCATGATAGGGGGTTGTAATGACGACTCATAAGGTTCGACTTTACAAACTCGCCTTCGTGGTCATGCCCCTCTGTGCTGCTACATGCACGGATGACACGACAGGTATTTTCACGATGACGGGCGGTACAGCAACAGAATCGTCTTCGTCAACCAGCGGGATGGGCGGCAATGCGGGGGGGTCCGGGGGGTCCGGGGGTCCGGGGGCTCTGGGGGGACAAGCTCGTCATCTTCAGGCGCAGCCGGCTCCGGCGGGGGGTCCGGGGGGAGCTGCACGACGAACATGGATTGTTTGTCCGGGCAATGGTGCGATTCTGGAGTTTGCATTCGTTGCGACACGGACGCCAAGTGCGGACCTGGATGTATGGCCTGCGCTGATCCTACGCCGCATTGTTCGAATATGGGACCCGCGCCGATTTGTGTCCAATGCTTGGCGGATATGGATTGCGCGGCCGGTACCACCTGTGTCGATGGATCATGTAACGACCTGTGTGCCGTGGCCGCCACGACCTACGACTTCGAGGCAGGCGATCAAGGATTCACGCACGTGCCCACGAGCGGACTCGCGGGGGACGATCCCTGGAAACGCGGCATGCCTGCCAGCTCGACCACGTGCCACGGCGGCACGAACTGCTTTGCCACCAATCTTAGTTTGGCCGGCTATTCGAGTTGCCAAACGGCTGCATTGATATCGCCAGCGATTGATCTCAGCAAATGTACGGGTACGACCAAGGTCGTTACCTTGTCTTTTTGGCATTATTACGAATTCGAGCCCGGCTCATCCGGGAGATGGTTCGATGGGGGAACGCTTCAGTTTTCCGCCGACAATGGCGCGACGTGGATGGACACTACCACCAATCAAGCATACCAAGGTGTGGTTAATGGGACGTATGCGAATTGCAACCCCACACCAACGATCGCGGGTCATCAGGCCTGGTCAGGTACCGTCCCCGGCGGAGGTTGGGTCCGGGTATCCGTGGACTTGCCCACGACCTACTTCGTGCCCCAGTTCAAGTTTCGGTTCCTTTTCGGCGCCGACGAAGCCGGAAATTTTCGGGGTTGGTTCATCGACGATGTGGCGGTCACGCCGCATTGACCTCGTTCGCCTGAGGCGGTAAAACATTGTGACGTTTGTCCTGACCTACCAAACCGTACACATGTTGGCGGGATGCATCGGGGTGCCTTCTTTGCACCAGCGGTCGTCAATGAAACACGATCAGCGTCTTGTGGTCGATGCTGATCCTCGTCGCCTCGAACAAGGCAAACCACACGATTTTTTCGCGAAATAGCGGATCGGTCTCCTCGGGATCCACCAGTTTTTCTTCGTCCTCCGGCGCTAGTTTCCCCTTCTTGATGGGAATTCCAATTCCAGGACCGACTTTGTACAATTCGTAGCGCAATCTTTGCGACGAACCGACGAAGCCACCAGGCACCGCGTCGTCACAAATGGGATCTGCAAAAGATTGCGGGACGTAAAACCCTTCGGCGTCCGAATGCATCAAGAGATGTGAATCCATCGTCGTGACGCTGACATCGGAAATGAAATCGAAGTCCTTTTGCTCGATTTTCCCCGTACGCACAGGCTTTTTCTCCACCACGCACGCGTACGCGCGACGCAGATAATGCAAAAATGAGTAGGGAAAACTCGTGGTCGAGCGGCGTTTGGGCAAAGAGATGACTTCGGGCTCGTCGTGCTTTGACAAACCATTTTTTGCCAAGACCACATTCAATTGCGCAATTTGTTTGCGCATCCACTCTTCGCCTTCCGAATCATGAATTTTCAAATCGGCAAGAACGCCCAATCCGATGGCCAATCCCATGTGTCGCTCCTCCAGAACTCGCGCGCGGGGGACGATACCACGAAACTCGCGCGACGTACATCGTTCCGGCATGAAGTTTCTCGAGAGGTCGTTCATTCTGGTACCTTGCGAGCGGCCACGCGTGTATAGTGCGGCGCATGAGAACCCTACATATTGGTTTGATCGTGGCCCTCGCCGGATGCGGCGGGACGTCGACTTCCTCTCCTGATCCACAACCGCCCGTTGGCAAAACGGAGCCTGTAGCAAGTGCAACGACCGCGACGACGTCAGCGTCTGCGACGAACACCGCACCAGAATCCAAAGCTGCACCGGCGCAAAAGCTGACCGCGGACACGCCCTCCACGACCGTTGGAGGTCATACGTTCATCGCGCCAAATGGATGGACACTGTCTGTCAAGGGTAATGCGACCATCGTCGAAGCGCCCGAGGGCGATTCACGAATCGTATTCGTCGACGTCAAGGCCAAGGACGCCGATTCCGCGGTGAAAGAAGCGTGGGCCGCGTATCGCCCCGATATGAAATTGCCGCTCCGGGCGACGACCCCCATATCGGACAAGGACGGCTGGCAAGATCGACGCAACTATGTCTACCAGACGTCTCCCAACGAACGCCGTGGCGTCGTCGCCGGTACGAGGCGTCATGGTGATCAATGGCTGGTCTCGATTTTCGACGTCACCGATGCGGTCGGCGAAAAACGGGGCGCACAAATCACTCTGATCTTCGGTCGTTTGTTCCCAAAGGGATATTCACGCGAATCGTTCGCGGGCAAGAAGGCAAACGCTCTCGATGCTGCGCGGATCAAAGAGCTCAGCGATTTCGTCGAGCGGGGCCAAAAAGCCCTCGGCATCCCCGGCGTCTCGATCGGCCTCGTGCAGGATGGCAAGGTCGTCTTCACGGGCGGGTTTGGCGTGCGTGACCTGGACAAACCCGCCAAGGTTGACGCCGACACGCTCTACATCATCGCGTCGAACACCAAAGCGATGACGACGATGATGCTCGGCAAACTCGTCGATGAAAAGAAACTCACGTGGGACACACCTGTGACCAAAGTTTTGCCCGACTTCAAGCTCGGCGATGCGGACACCACGAGTCGGGTGCTCGTCAAACATCTCATCTGCGCATGTACGGGTTTGCCCCGACAAGACCTGGAATGGTTGTTCGAGTTCAAAAAGGGAACGCCGGCCAGTTCGCTCGTCACGCTGGGAACGATGCAGCCCACGACGAAGTTTGGCGAGTTGTACCAGTATTCGAATCCGCTCGCTGCTGCCGGAGGGTTTGTCGGAGGTCACGTTGCATTTCCGACGAAGGAACTCGGCGCGGCCTACGACGAGGCCATGAAGACGCTCGTTTTCGATCCGCTGGGTATGAAGTCGACCACCTTCGATTTCAAGCGCGCGCTCAAAGGCAATCACGCCGGAGCCCACGGGCTCGACATCGACGGCAAACCCGCAGCTGCCGTAATGGACGTAAACTACTCGATTCTCCCGGTGCGACCCGCTGGTGGGGCGTGGAGCAGCGTCAACGACGTTGTCAAGTACGTGCAGATGGAGCTCGCGAAGGGGATGCTGCCCAATGGAAAGCGTTATGCCTCCGAAGCTGTGCTCAAGGATCGCCAAACTGCGCAGGTGACGATTGGCAAAGACGCGTTTTACGGGATGGGGCTCATCACGAATACGATGTATGGCACGCCGGTCGTGCAACACGGTGGCAGCATGATTGGGTACAAGAGCCAAATGTTCTGGCTTCCCGAGCACAACGTCGGCGCGGTCATCCTGACAAACGCCGATCCAGGCGGGGCTCTGAATGGCCCGTTTGTCCGCAAATTGCTCGAAGTGTTGTTTAATGGCAATCCCGAGGCCGATAACGACCTTGCGGTGGCGGCAAAAGCAATCCAAGAACGTATTGCGGCCGAGCGCAAGCTGCTCACGTTTCCTCCGGACAAGGCTGAGGTCGACAAACTCGCGGCGCATTACACGAGCACGGCGCTCGGGGATCTGGATGTGGTGCAAGGGGACAAACCAATCTTCGATTTCGGTGAATTCAAGTCCCCGGTGGCTTCACGCAAGAATCCCGACGGCACGGTTTCGTTCCTCACGACCGTACCAGGCTTCTCGGGGATCGAAATGGTCGTCGGCAATGCCGCGGGCAAACGAAGTTTGGTCGTTCGCGACGCGCAACACGAATACACCTTTACGGAGAAATAGGCGCCTGCCGATCAGGCACCAACCCCGACCAGACTAAAACTCGCCCGCGCCGCTCGGTCCGAGGCGAGTTGCACCAAGGCGACGTTTCCTGGCGCAAACTTGCTCGCTAGGCCAATGATTCCATAAACAGTCAGCAACGCTCCGCTTGCGGCACCGATATCACCAAGCCGCTCGGCAAGGGTGTCTCGTACAGCGGATTCAGGATCGACGTCCTCGCGCAACCGATGCAATACCATTTGCCATATCTTGTTGCGACGCCGTTCCACGGCTTGATCCGCGAGGATCCACGGCGGCGCTTTTGCGGCATATTGTTTTGGTACATCATCCTTCCTCTGAATAGTCAACAATTTCCACTTTCAATTTCCTTGCAATCACATCCAGCTTCCTTTTCAAAGTTTCTCTTTTGTCCTCCGTCATCAAATGAATCTTTTCTTTCTCTGAAAACTTGAGAAACCCATCATAGACATCCGTTCGTATAATAGTCGTCGAAGCCCTGGAATTCATCTTCTGGCTTACCCTGCTCTTTTTGATGAAGATGTATTCCATCTTTTCAAATTTTCCCTTTACTCCTCTTTTAAATCCAAAAATCCAGAGATAGTCATGAAATTCATGCTTGTCAAAATCCACGCTGAGCCGGTAGTGCGTGGTGAATATCCACATGGCGACGAATAGAATGGCGATGCCCAATACGATACTTTTTACCATCAACAGCAGACCGACAGGAACTAAAATAATTCCAAGAAATAGGATCAATCCGGAAAAATAATTTGATGTTTTGAAGTCTACCATGAATAAATATTTTTCTCACTTCATACAAGGCTTCGACAGGCTCAGCCTGACGGCTTCGTCAAATGGACCTCAGCTACGCAATAGCCTCCTTCAAAAAACTCACCAGCGGCTTCATGGTCTTGCTGGCTTCGACAAGCTGCTTTACATATTTCTTGTCTTTCACTTCCGCATCTGTAAAATTATGTGAGACAATAAATGTCTTGTGTTTCAACCAGTCCAGCCTCGGGTGGTCTTTGGCGTATCCTTTGGGAACGGTCTTGAGCTTGTCGAATGCTGAAAAATCTTTAAACCATTTTTTGAACTTCTTGTCCTTCATG